>JAHFVC010000013.1 GCA_023264765.1 Mycobacterium sp.
GCCACGCTGGCGACCGGCCACACGTTGGGTTGGTCGACCCGCTGCGGAGCCGGTGCCGGGGCAGCATCCGCGGGCACCTCGGGTTGCGGGATGAGCGCGAGCAGACCCAGCATGGCCAGGCCGACACCGGCGAGCGCGGGCAGCAGGAACGGAGCGATCGCCACACCGATCCAGGTTCCCCAGCCGACGGGCTGCAGGATCGCCTGGTAGAGCAGCGCCGACAGCAGCGGTCCCCACTGCACCAGCGCCGCGGTCGGGTTGGTGAGGAAGTCCAGGATGATCTGGCGCGTCGTGCCGATCGGGTCCTTGAGGAAATCCCAGATGAGGTCGCCGCCAACCAGCGACCTGATGTACTGCTCGAGGAAGCTGGTGATCGAGTTCGAGCTGTCCAGTGCGGTACCGGAATCCAGCGCCTGCGCCTGCGCCAGCGATTGGGTGGCCGTCGCGGTGGCCGCGCCCGCCTCACCGACGCCGGGGACCACCAGCACCGGTGCCGGCTCCAGTGCCGGTGTGGCAGCCACGGTGGCCGCCGACACCGCCTGGTAGGTGGTCATCACGGTAGCCGCCTGGATCCACATCCGGACGTAGTCGGCTTCGTTCGCCGCGATGGGAATGGTGTTGAGGCCGAAGAAGTTCGTGGCCAGCAGCACACCATGCACGACATGATTGGCAGCCAGTTCGGCCAGCGTCGGCATGGCCACCAGGGCGGTGCTGTAGGCAGCAGCCGCGGTTTCGTGCTGCGCCGCCGCGATCGCACTCTTGGTGCCGGCTTGCGCCAGCCACATCAGATAGGGCTGATGTGCGGCGATGTACTGCTCTGAGCTGGGCCCCTCCCACGAACCGGCAGCAACCGATCCCAGCGTGCTGATGAGTTCGCCTGCAGCCGCGGCATATTCGGCACTGAGTGACTGCCACGCCCCCGCGGCGGCCAGCAGCGCCCCGGCGCCCGGGCCACTGCTGAGCAGTGCCGAATGCACCTCGGGTGGCAGGGCCATCCAGATGGGGGCTGTCATGATCAGCCGCGCGCGATCACGTACGACGAAGCGGCGAGCGCATCACCGGCGGCGTAGCTCGCCACGGATTCGGCGACCCCGGCACCGGCCCGGCCGAGTTCCTCAACGGCCAGCGCCGCAACGGTGCTGTGCTCGACGCCTGCGGCGCTGAAACCGGCGGCGGTCTGCAGCGACACGGGATCGGCGGCCGGCGGGAGCACCGCGTTCACCACCGGTGCGGCGGCGGCGTGGGCCGCGGCCAGCCGTGCGGTCAGCGCCTCGACCGCGGCTCCGGCGGCGGTCAGACCTTCGGGAACGACACGCAGAGTCATCAGCTGTATTCCTTTCCGTTGGTACTGCTCGAGATGTGTTCGGGGACGAAGGGGTTCACCAATTGGACGTAGGTGGCAGCCTCACTGTCGCCGAGCAGCATGGCGCGGCCCGCAGGCAGCCGGGTGAAGCGATGCCCGCGCAGTTTTCCGCCGTCCGCGGGGCTGCCGGACAGCATCACGGTCGTCGCCTGCAGGTCGTTGAGCCTGCGCAGCAGCGGCGCGGTCATCACCGCGTGCGCCGAGCCGCTGGCCCGGGCGGTGACGATCACCCGCAGCCCCAGATCTTCGGCTTGGGACAGCAATCCGAGTAGTGGTGTCCACGGCCGCGCTCCGACGTACGGACCGCTGACCGCCGGGCCGTCCGGGATCTGATCGACGTCGTCGATGATCAGGTAGTGGGTGTGCCCTTCATAGCGCCAGTTGCGCAGCTCACCCGGTGACATGCCGGCCGGCGGGCGGCGCTTGTCCAGCAGCCCGGCCAGCCCGAGCATCGCCGGGGTGATCCGGTCGATGTTGGCGGTGTATTCGTTGTCGGCGAACAGCGGCTCGTCCACCAGCTGCAGCCGCCGGTCAACGACGGTGAACGCCACGCTCTCGGCGGTCGAGTTGTCCCGGATCGTGCGGATCAGGTGCCGCAGCAGGGTCGTCTTGCCCGAGCGGGTGTCGCCGAACACCATCATCAGCGGATGGCGGGCGAAGTCGATCGCCACCGGCCGCAGATCTTCTTCGCGCTGGCCGATGACCACCTGTTCGGGGCCGACATACAGCGGGCCCAGTGCATTTTGCGGAAGCTGGCTCGGCAGCAGTCGCACCTCGGGGGCGCTGAGCTCCGGATAGCGAGCGTTGATCGCGGGGATCAGGCGCAGGTCCGGCTCGGCGAACAGGAAGTGTTCGGCGGCCATGGTCAGGCCGCGTCCCGGCTGCTCGGCCGGCACCGAATCGGCCGGGCGGCGCAGCGCACCGGCGACCCGGACATTGCTGTCGTGGGAGTCATTGAGCTTGAGCTCCAGTCGCAGGCCCAGCCCGTCGCGCATGGCCAGCGGCACCTCCAGCCAGTTCGGCGTGGTGATCACGACGTGGATGCCGTACGCCAGTCCGGTGTTGACCAGCTCGGTCACCTTGGCCAGCAACGGGTTCCGGGTGTTGAACGTATCGACGTTGTCCCGGCTGAACGCGTAGAGGTTGTCGATGACCAAGAAAACTTCGCCGTAGCCGTCGTCGTAGGTGCCGGCTCGGCTGACCGCCCCGCGCTCCTGCCGTAGGCGCAGCAACTGTTCCAGTTCGGCGAAGGTGCGCCGGATGCGTTCGGGCTGCAGCGGCGAGGCGACCGCCCCGACGTGGGCCAGGTCGGCCATCGGCGCCAGCTGCCCGCCGCCGTAGTCCAGGACGTAGAAGCTGACCTCGCGTGGTGAGTGCAGGGCGGCCGCCGAGAGCATGAAGGTCTGCAGGGCGCCGGATTTACCCGACTTGGGACCACCGTGGATGAGCACATTGCCTGCGGCCGAGCCCGCCGCGAACACCAGTGCGTCGCGGCGCATCTCGAACGGCTTGTCGATCTCACCCAGCGGCCACTGGAACTGGTGCTCGGCGATACCGGCATGCCCCAGCACCTCGGCCAGCGGGATCGAGCCATCCAGCGGGGGCAGCCACAGCTGCGGCGCCTTCGGGCCGTACGCGGCGAGTTGGTCGCCGATGGTGGCGATCAGCTTGCGCGGCACCGGTACCTCTTCGAGCTCGGCGGCCAGGATGATCGTCTCCACCGCCGGCTCCACCCGACCCGCGGTGAAGACCTGCGGCTCCGGCAGCGACTGCACGACGACCGAGCGCGCGGTGCGCGGTGGGTCGTAGATGCCGTCGACGTAGGTGCTGCGGAACTTGATCGGCGTCGCCCCGGGGGACGGCACCAGGAAGCCCTCGCCCTTGTGCTCACGGCCCGACTCGATGTGGAAGGCGTCCTCGACGCCGATGATCTGCCTACTGATCGACGGGCTGGCCACTTTCAGTCCGATGCGGTACGAGGTGTTCTTGTCGATGTCCTTGATCCGGCCCACGTCCAGCGTCTGCGACGCGAACAGGATGTGGATCCGGAACGAGCGGCCCTTACGCGCCACGTAGTCGAAAAGGTCGGCGTACTCGGGATGTTCGGCGAGCATCAGGGTGAACTCGTCGGCCACCACGAACAGGGTCGGGATGGGCGGGAGGTCGTGCCCGGCCGCGATCGCGGCTTCGTATTCGGTGACCGAGTTGAACGCGCTGCCCTGCACCTGGCGTCCGGACTCCTTGAGCAACTGCTCGCGCCGGGCCACCTCGCCGCGCAGGGTGTCGGCGAACCGGTCGGCCAGCGAACGCTTTTCGGCCATGTTGGAGATGACGGCGACCACCTGCGGGAAGTGCCGGAAGATGTCGGCACCCGCTTCACCCTTGAAGTCGGCGTAGATGACGATCAACCGGTCCGCTGAATGAGTGGTCAACAGCGACAACAGGATCGACATCAGGGTCTGCGATTTGCCGGAGCCGGTCATACCGATCATCAGGCCGTGCGGGCCCATGCCGCCTTCGGCCTCGTCCTTGAGATCGAACACCAGCGGTTCGCCGGTGGCGGTCACGCCGATGGGCACGCGCAGCTCGTCGTCGCGGTCGCGGGGGGCCCATAGGCTGGCGATGTCGAGTGCGGAAGCGTCCGGGATACCGAACAGCGTGGTGAAGGTCGACGCGCCCGAGGCCGCCGTTCGGGCCTGGTCCGGGTTGGAGTCCCAGCGCGCCAACCGGCGGGCCAGGTGCGTAGCCGCGGCGGCGGAGAATCCGTCGGCGACGTCGACGTAGGGCTGCCAGCCCCCGCTCTGCCACCGGGAGATCGTGCCGCCGGCCACCTTGAGGATGGGGCGGTCGGGGTCCGAATACTGTTCGCGGTGCGGCTCGGCGTCCGACCGGTGCACCACAGTGACACCCGCGGCGCCGGCGCGGGGGCACACGTCGTCGGGATTGATCTCGGGATCATCGAGCACGATCAGCAGATGCTTGCCAGACGCGAGCGCATCACCGGTGAACGGATCGCGGTCGGTCAGCACGGGCGCCAGCAGGCCTCGTAGTTCGTCGGCGCCGGTCGCCAGGTAGCGGGCGGGCCCGACGCCGTCGGCTTCGCCGGCGATATCGCTGTGCGGCAGCCACTTCAGCCAGGACCAGTCGGGTGCCTCCAGATCCGGTGTGGCCAGGGCCACGCCGAGCACCGCGGGGTCATGCCAGGTGACGGCCTGAGCCACCCACGCCCGCAGGGCATTTCGTACCTCGTCGGGGTCGCCCAGCACGGTGATCCGCGACACCTTGGTCAGGTCGATCCCGGCAGGCACAGAGCGCACGGTGCGGTGCACGTCGAGCAGACCGCGCAAGGTGGTGTGCGACACCGGTTCCAGATCGACCTCGTCGACGGCGTCCTTGACGCGCAACGCGGTGGACAGCGGCGCATCGTGCAGACCGGTGCGCACCACCAGGAAGTCGGTGTCGTGGGGGTCGCGTTCCCATTGCCTGCGGGTACCGGGCACGGCGGCGAGCAGTTCCGGATCGGGATGTGACCATTCCAGCGCCGCGCGCTGGGACTCGGCCTGCGCCCGCACGTTGTCCCGCACCACGGACAGGTAGCGCAGGTAGTCGGCGCGCTCGGCGTCGACCTCTTCGGTGCGCAGCTTGTTGTCCGAACCGCGATACATCGCGGTCGCGGCCAGCAGCAGCACGAACGGGAAGAACAGGGTGGTCGGTGAGATCAGCCGCATGCCGGTGGCCACCAGCGCGACGATCATGCCCACGATCAGGATGACGATCAGGTACGGCAGCACGCGGCGCAGCA
The DNA here is from genome assembly GCA_023264765.1 of Mycobacterium sp. Taxonomy (GTDB): domain Bacteria; phylum Actinomycetota; class Actinomycetes; order Mycobacteriales; family Mycobacteriaceae; genus Mycobacterium. The sequence continues at coordinate 5,166 of JAHFVC010000013.1, forward strand.
GCGACGGCGGCACCAGCCGCGGCAACGTCGGTGGTGCCTCGATGGTGATCGCGCCCTTGCGGACCTCCGGCGCGGGGACGCGCCGCCGGGCCTCGAAGATCAAGCGGCTCATCAGTTCTCTCCCTCGCGGGCGGCGTTCACCGCGGCGGGTCTCGGGTCAGCGGGCAGGGCGTCATGCGCGACCAGCGCATCGGCACGCGACAGGGTCGGGCCTGCCGCGAATTGGGTGAGCACCGACCACGGGATCGCCACCGGCGGCGGCGTCAGGCCCAGCGCGGCGACGGCCTTGGCGTCGCCGGCGGTGTCGATGCCGTAGCGCACCCCGGTGTCACTGACCCAGAACGCCGAGCCTGCCTGCGGTGCAACGGCTTCCGAGCCCACGGACTGCACGAAGTAGCCCCGGCCGGGCGACAGCGCCACCCGGTTCGCGGTGGTGCCGTTGCCCGCTCCGACCAGATCCACCGTGCGCTGCCCGTCGGGCAATGGCAGGGCCGCTCCGGCCAGCAGGGTCAGCGAGCTCTCGGTGGCGTCGGCAGGCTTGGACCAGTAGGCGCAGGTGACCGGGTCGGCCGAAGCGTCCACCGGGGTCACCTCGTCCGAGGGATAGGCCGCCGTGTCGATACCGGTGGCGGCGGGCAGCCGGGACACGTCGTCGGCACCCAGCCGCGGGGGTTGCTGCAGCCCGTAGGAGTCGGTATTGCGCAGGAGTGCGGCCACTACCGGCGAGATCTGTTGCAGACCTTCGGCTTGCACGGCGTAGTAACGGATGCTGTTGTTCGCCTCGTACGCGGCGACCACGGCACCGATGGGTACCTGCACCGGCAGCGCGAAGCGCGGCGGTGTCCCCGCGCCGGGCAACGCGGGCGCGACCAATGGCGCCGACTCCGGGATTGCGTTGAACAATCCGGGCGCGATCACCCGGGGCGCGGGGATGTCGGTGCCCAGACCGAGGGCGTCGGTGACGGCGCGGTTGCCCAGGTCGATCGGGCTGCGCTTACCGTTCCACAACAGCCATGTGCCGGCGTGCACGCCACCCGCGTTCTGTACCAGCACGACATGGCCGGCGGGCAGCGCTGTGGCGCGCTCCCCCGTCTGGTCGGGGATCCCGGCGAGCACCGTCACGCCCGTCTCGGCATCGCAGACGGTCCACGCGGCGTCCCGAGAGGTGTTCTGCACCATGCGTTCCGGCGCACCCGGGATACCGATGAGGTTGCCCCTGGCGAACCGGTCGATCTCGGCACTCTTGACCAGGGTCGGGTTGTCGGGCGCACCGGCGATCAGCCGGGCCGAGGTGAGGTTCAGCGCGGGGTGCACCACATCACCGATGCGCACATACAACGCCGAGGTGTCACGGTCGGCGATGATGGTCGAACTGCCCGCGTCCCCGCCGGGGCGGATCAGCGAGAACACGAAACAGCCTGCCAGCCCGGTGATCACCACGAGGGCACCGACCAGGACGGCGCGGCTCTGGCTGCGCAGCGGATCCACCAGCATCCGGGTGTCGTGCAACGCGACGCCGGAGGCGATCCGGCGCATCATGAACCGCCAGCCCGAAACCTGGTGGCGGGTGACGAATCCGCGCCGGTAGGCGACCTGGTCGGGATTCTCGTTCACCGGCGTACGCGAGGCGAACTCACGCCGGTCGCCGTTCGTATCGCTCATTGTCCGGGCACCGTCAGTCCCAGGCCGCGCAGCAGCGGGCCGGCCGACCGGTTGACGTCATCGGCGGTGATGGTCATCAATTCGTCGTCGGTGAAGTCGTCGGAATCGGAATGGTCCAATCGGTATTCGCGTTCCTCTTCGGAACGTTCGACAAGGTTTCGGACGAAACGGCCGTTACCGGCGATGTCGAGGCTGCGGCGCGGCACGCCGTTGGCATCGGGCGTGCTGCCGGCGGCCAGCTGCGCGAAGAGCGTCTCCATCTCGTCGTGCGCGGCGGGTTCGAAGACGCTGTCGCGCTTCTCGGCCATCCGCATGGCCATCTCGACCAGTTCCGGTGCGCTGTAGGACGGGAAGTCGATGCTGCGGGTGAAGCGCGACCGCAGGCCTTCGTTGGTGTCCAGAAAGCGATCCAGGTCGGCCCGGTATCCGGCGACGATGACCACCAGGCGATCACGGTCGTTCTCCATCCGGGCCAATAGCGTGTCGATCGCCACCAGACCGAAGTCGTTCTTGGCGCCGGTGGACACCAGCGCGTACGCCTCGTCCAGGAACAGCACGCCGTCCAGGGCGCTGTCGATGATCGCGTTGGTCTTGGCCTCGGTCTCACCGATGTGCTGACCGATGAGGTCGGCACGGTGCACCTCGCGCACCGTCTCCTTCTTCAAAAGTCCCAGCCCGCAATAGATCTTGGCGACCACGCGGGCAATGGTGGTCTTACCGGTACCGGGCGGGCCCGCGAACACGAGGTGGTTGGTGCGCTGGGCCACGGCCAGGCCGCGTTCTTGACGCCGGATCGACATGGCCACCGAACTCTTCAGGCGTGCCACCTGGTACTTGACCTCTTCGAGCCCGATGAACTCGGCCAGTTCCGCTTCGGCCTCGGTCAGCAGGTGCGCCTTGCGCTCCTTGGCACCCGGATCGACGAAGTCACCTTCCCCGGGTTCGGTGTTCGGGTCCCAGGGATCGCTGCGGGCGTCGATGCGCGCCACGGTGGTGGTGGCCAGACCGAATGACGAATCCAGCAGCGCTGCTTCGGTTCCCGCATGCTCGGGGTTGGCGGCGTACAGCTCGGCGAGTACGTCGGCGGCCTCGTCGGCTTCACCCTGCGCGCGCAGCGACAGGCCCTTGACCAGTCCACCGTCGACTGCTGCCACCGCGACGGGGCCCTGCGGGTTCTCCAGGTGCGAGATGGCGGGTGCGTACATGCCCAGGTAGGCCAGCGCGATGCCCAGCGTGACGCGGGCGGCGTGCGCGTAGTGCTCGTCGAGCTTGGGGTCGTTGACCACCGGGGTGAGCAGCCGCACCACATCCGACCAACGCTGCGTGCGGTGGAAGATCGCCACCCGGATCCAGCGAGCCTGCAACCAGGTGGGCCTGCGTTCGGCCAGCTCGGCCGCCAACTGGTCGGCTACCGCGAACTCACCGCGGTCGGCAAGGGCTGCGGCGTAGGCCAGTTGGATGTCATCATGGTCGACCGCGCGGAACTGTAGATACAAGCCGGTGTCGTACGCGAAGGCGAGCGCACCGGGGGTCAGCTCGATGTCGCGCTGCAGGACACCCAAGGTCGCCGAGGTCTGCCATATCGTCTCGATGACACGGGCGGCGTCGCCGCCGGTGCCCGCACCAGCGGCGGCCAGTCCGACCCAGCCGTCGCACTGTTCCCGGGCGATGCGCGTCAGCTCGGTGAAACCCGATCGGGCGGCCGCGAGGTCGGCGGGACGCTGCCGATCGTTGACGGACAACCCCAGCGCGCGACAGCAGGTCGCGAACCTGCTCGCGACGTCGCGATCGACGCGCGCTACTCCTACGCTCGGCGTGAGCGTGCCATTGACCGTGTCCATATGCCTTCGCGCAGGGGCGCAAAGCCGCCTGCCGTCTCCTTTGGTTTGCCTATGCTAACTCGGGTGAAGTTAGCATTGCATTAACTAACTGTCGAGACGTTGGGTGACGGCTGCGTCAGTGACGCCGGTCACCGGACACGCCTGGCCACAGTCCTAGCAGGGCGAATCATCGGGAGCGATCGCCGCACGCCGATGACATCCGGACAGGTGGACAACTTCGCTGGCAGCGAGCACAAGAATAGGCGAACGACGGCGACCCGCGCGGTGCACCGTCATCGCCCAGCAAATACGGGCTACACCAGGGGGCGGCCGGTCCGGATACGCCAGTCCAGGTCTTTGAGCAAGACGTTGAACGGGAACTTCCGGATGAAGCCCGGCGCCACATTGTTGGCGGTCCGCAGCACCTTCATCAGCCGGTCGAACTGGCGCTGCCGCCGCGCATCCCAAGGCAGGCGCATCTCGTCGCGGAACCGCTGCGGCAGGAAGCCCGTGGTGATGAGCCCGGCCCAGTACTCGGAGCGGCGCTGTAAGGCGCCCGGTAGGCGCACACCCCGCACCCGCGCCACCGCGATCGGGTACAGGTAGTCGCGCACCGTGTCATCGATGTGCACCTGATCCAGCGACTCTTCCCAGTACTTGTCGAACGCCGCACGGTCGGCAGGCCACATCTCGGGCGTGACCTGCAAGGTGGTGCCGAGCGTGATGCCATCACGGTAATGCTGCTGCGCCGTGTCCTCGTCCATCTCGCCGACGAACAACCGGTAGATGTCGACCGCTCCCTTGTAGAGGCACGCCGCCACCCACAGCTGCAGGTTCTTGTCGAAAGCGTTGTACTTGACCGGACTTTCGTCGGTCGAGTGCACCTGGGCGTGCGCCCCGTTGACGGCACGGCGGAATGCGGCCTTCTGCTCGTCGGTGCCGCGCCCGGCGACCGCCAGGTAGGTGAAGGTGGTGCGAGCCCGCTTCACCGGATGCAGGTCGGTCCGTCCGCTCTCGACCCGGCTCTCGACGACGCCGTATCCGACGCCGGGGCGGGCCAGCTGCATGATCACGTTGGCCGGACCCGCCAGCAATGCCACACCCATCAGGCCGTCATCGACGCTGGCTCCCCATCGAGGCTTGCGCAGCGGCAGGAGCGCGGTCTCGTTGATGGAACGTTCGGCGATCGTCATCGATAACCCCTACTGAGCGTGTGCACAAAAGTGAGAACGAATGTTTCCTGATCTTGCCTTCCTAGCTGTACAGGTGTCAAGATGGCACCATGACGCAGGTCAGGGCGTATCGCGGCGTCGAGGCGCCGGAGCGTTTGGCCGACCGGCGGCGCCGGTTCATCGAGGCCGGCCTGGACCTGCTCGGCGGCAGCACCGACGAACTGACCGTCCGCGCCATCTGCCGTCAGTCCGGCGTGGCGACCCGCCACTTCTACGAGGCGTTCACCGACAAGGACGAATTCGTCGCGGCGGTGTTCGATTCGGTGATCGCCGTGGTCGCCGCGACCACCCAGGCCGCCGTGGCCGCGGTCCCGTTCACCGAGCAGAACCGCGCGGGCATCACCAATCTCGTGCGGACCGTCGGCGAGGACACCAGGGTCGGGCGACTACTGTTCGATCCGCAACTGTCCAACGCGGTGGTGATGCGCAAGCGGGCTGACCTGGGCGGGGTGTTCGCGATCCTGGCCAGCCAGCACCTGCAGACTGCCATGCAGCGCGCGGAGAACCCCAACATCAAGGCCGTGGCCCATTTCGTGGTCGGCGGCGTGAGCCAGACCATCAATGCGTGGCTGACGGGAGCCATCGAGTTCGGCCGCGATGAGCTGATCGATCAGTTGACGACGCTGCTCGACGGATTCGCCGACCCCCGGCTGTACTGAGTCCTACCGTTACACCTTGACGCGGCGGTCAGCCCCGGTCCGCGGTGCCACCTTCGCCTCGTCGGGGTTGAAATCCTTGATCCAGCAGGCGAATTCGAGGGTGATGCCGTCTGGGTCCTGGAAATAGAAGGACCGCACGTACACGCCGGGGTGCACCGTGGGCGACGCCTGCCACTCGCTCTCGTCGTGGTTGAGCACCGGCCCGACGCGAATCCCCTTCGCTTTCAGCTTCTCCCGGTACTCGTCGAACTTCTCGGGCGGCACGTGGAAAGCCAGGTGATTCATGGTGGATACGGCGCTCGTGATCTCGCCGAGGCCGGGCAGGGCGACCGGCGCCGAGATGCCCGGAACGCCGTCGGGCGCGTCGGTGAACCAGAAGAACGCCACGCAGTCACCGTTGCCTGCGTCGAAGAAGAAGTGCTGGCCCATCCCGCCGGGCAGGTCGATGGCCTTGATCAGCGGCATACCGAGCACGCCGGAGTAGAAGTCGACGGTGCGCGCCATGTCCGAGCACACCAGTGCGACGTGATTGATACCGCCGAGTGCGAACTCGGTATTGGGATTGTCCGGCCTGATCACGATGAGCCCTCCCTCTGGCGCAGATGCAAATCTGAACCTAACATCAGATTCAGATCTGATCAATGCCGCACCGGGAAGGAGGAGCACCGTGACCGCACGCGTGCAACTCCCGACCGTCCGGGGCCGCCAGACCCAGGCCGCACTGGACAACGCAGCGCGGAATGTCATCGCGCGCAAGGGAATTCTCGCCGCAACCGTCGCCGATATCGCGGCCGAAGCCGGCCGTTCCACGGCATCGTTCTACAACTATTACGACTCCAAGGAGGCGATGGTCCGGGACTGGGCCCTGCGGTTCCGCGATGAAGCCCGCATCCGGGCCCGCGCCGCCGCCGAGCCCGGTCTGACCAATGCCGAACGCGCACATGCCGCCGCCGCGGCGCACTGGAACACCTACCGGCACCGGCTCGCCGAGATCATCAGCGTGTCGCAGTTGGCCATGATCAGCGACGATTTCGCGCAGTACTGGGCGGACATCTGCGCCCTGCCCATCAGCCTGATCACCGCGATGGTCGAAGACGCTCAGCAGCAAGGGTTCTGCGCCGGCGACGACCCGAGCCTGGTGGCGGTCGCGTTGGTGTCCATGCTCAACCAGTTCTGCTACACCCAACTGTCGGGCAACGGCGCCGACAGCGCAGACGACGACGCCTGTATCAACACCCTGGCCAACATCTTCTACCGGACGATCTACCACAAGGAGGCCGCCACGCCATGAGCAAGAGTGCTGCCGCCGGCGTCACCCGCGAGTTCGTGGGGCTGGACTCACCGACCGCCCTGCGCGCGGGTGCCGGTGGCCACCCTTGCCAGGGCCTGTATCACCGCGGCGTCGGGCGAAAACCGAAGATCGCGATGATCGCCACGCACTATCAGATCGACTTCTCCGAGCACTATCTGGCCGATTACATGGCAACCCGCGGAATCGGTTTCCTGGGTTGGAACACCCGGTTCCGGGGCTTCGAGAGCAGCTTCCTGCTGGATCATGCCCTGGTCGACATCGGGGTGGGCGTGCGCTGGCTGCGTGAGGTGCAGGGCATCGAAACCGTGATCCTGCTGGGCAATTCCGGTGGCGGCTCGCTGATGTCGGCCTATCAGGCCCAGTCCCGGCACAACCACGTCCGGCCCACCCTGGACGGGATGCGGCCCGCCGCGGGCCTGTCGGACCTGCCCGCCGCCGACGGATACGTCGCCAGCGCCGCACACCCGGGCCGCCCGGACGTGCTGACCGCATGGATGGACGCCGCCGTGATCGACGAGAACGACCCGGTGGCGTCCGACCCTGCCCTGGATCTGTTCGCCGAGTTCAACGGCCCGCCCTACTCGGCGGATTTCATCGCCCGCTACCGGGCCGCTCAGATCGCCCGCAACGAGGCCATCACCGATTGGGCGGAAGCCGAATTGGAACGGGTGCGCGCGGCGGGCTACTCCGATCGCCCCTTCACGGTGCTGCGCACCTGGGCCGATCCCCGGATGGTCGACCCCGCACTGGAGCCGACCAGACGCCAGGGCAACCTATGCTACGCAGGAATTCCGATGCACGCCAACCGATCTGCCCGCGGCATCGCCGCGGCGTGCACGCTGCGGAACTGGCTCGGCATGTGGAGCCTGCGCCACGCCCAGACCCGCGCCGAGCCGCACCTGGCGCTGATCGACTGCCCGGCCCTGGTGATCAACGCCGATCAGGACACCGGCGTGTTCCCTTCTGACGCGCAACGCATCCATGCCGCCCTCGCGTCGGAGGACAAGACGACGTGCTCGATCGACACCGACCACTACTTCACCACTCCGGGCGCCCGCAGTGAGCAGGCCGATACCATCGCCAAATGGATCGCCAAACGGTGGCGCTAGCCGATGACTCCTCGCGCGAGCGCTCGTCGGTAAGAGTTCTCGCGCACTTCACCCCAGGTGCGAAAGTGTTGGATTTCGTTGCACCGGAGTCGGATTGGCTCGACATCCGGTGGTGCGCCGAGGACGACGAAGACACCTTCTACCGCGAACTGCCCGATGCCGATGTGATCTGGCATGTGCTGCGGCCACTGTCGGGGGCGGACCTGGAGCGGGCCGTCAATGCGAAGCTGGTCCACAAGCTGGGCGCCGGGGTGAACACCATCGATGTCGCAACCGCCACCCGGTGCGGTATCGCGGTGGCCAACATGCCGGGCGCCAACGCGCCCTCGGTTGCCGAGGGCACCCTGCTGCTCATGCTGGCCGCGCTGCGCCGGCTGCCTCAGCTGGACCGGGCCACCCGGGAGGGCCGCGGGTGGCCGTCGGATCCCACGCTGGGTGAGACGGTGCGCGATATCGGCAGTTGCACAGTCGGTCTGGTGGGCTACGGCAATATCGCCAAGCGGGTGGAGGCGATCGTCACGGCCATGGGCGCCGTCGTTGTACACACCAGCACACGCGACGACGGGACACCCGGCTGGCGCGCGCTGCCCGACCTGCTGGCCACCTCCGACATCATCTCCCTGCACCTGCCACTCAACGAGCTCACCCATCATCTGCTCGGAGCCGCCGAGCTGGCGACGATGAAACCCGGTGCGGTCGTGGTCAACACCTCGCGCGGGCCGATCATCGACGAGTCGGCACTGGTAGGGGCGCTGAGTTCCGGCCACGTGGCCGCCGCCGGACTCGACGTCTTCGCCACCGAGCCAGTGCCTGCCGGCACTCCCCTCCTGGCACTGGACAACGTCGTCGTGACGCCACACGTCACCTGGTACACCGTGGACACGATGCGCCGGTATCTGGAGATGGCGGTCGACAACTGCCGCCGACTCCGGGACGGTGAATTCCCGGCCCACCTGGTTAACGAAGTCAGATAGCCCCCATGAGTGGCGTCCGTCACGTCGGGGTACCCTCGTCCCCAACCGACCGGTTAATAGGGAAGGGTGCATATGCCTATCGCGATCAATCCTGAGCACAACGACCTGGCCGATTCGGTCCGGTCCCTGGTGGCCAAGGTGGCCCCCGCCGAGGTCTTGCACGAGGCGCTGGAGACCCCGATCTCCAACCCGCCAAGCTATTGGAAGGCAGCGGCCGAGCAGGGCCTGCAGGGCGTGCACCTGGCCGAAGAGGTCGGCGGCCAAGGGTTCGGCATCCTCGAACTGGCCATCACCCTCGCCGAGTTCGGCTACGGCGCCGTGCCGGGACCATTCGTCCCGTCGGCCATCGCCAGCGCCCTGATCTCCGCCAATGACCCGAAATCCGCACTGCTGGAAGGCCTGGCCGCCGGTGACACCATCGCCGCCTACGCCATCGACTCGGGGCTGACCGCCACCCGACAGGGCGACAAACTCGTCATCCGGGGCGAGGTCCGTGCCGTCCCGGCCGCCGCGCAGGCGTCCCTGTTGGTGCTACCGGTATCGGGCCTGGGTGAGGCCAGCGGCGAGGAGTGGGTGGTGCTCGACGCCGCCTCGCTCGAAATCGAACCGGTGGCCAGCGTCGACCCACTGCGTCCGTTGGCCCACGTGCGGGCCAACGCCGCCGAGGTGGGTGTCGATCGCGTGCTGAGCAACCTCACCCGCGCGCATGCCCGCGCGCTCATCACCACTCTGCTGTCGGCCGAGTGCGTCGGCGTCGCCCGCTGGGCCACCGATACGGCCACCGAGTACGCCAAGATCCGCGAGCAGTTCGGCAGGCCCATCGGCCAGTTCCAGGCCATCAAACACAAGTGCTCCGGGATGATCGCCGAGACCGAGCGGGCGACCGCCGCGGTCTGGGACGCGTCCCGTGCCCTGGACGAATTCGCCGGGGGCGACGCCGATTCCGCCTACGAGTTCGCTGCCGCCGTCGCAGGCACGCTTGCACCGGTCGCGACGCAGCACTGCGCACAGGAGTGCATCCAGGTGCACGGTGGCATCGGCTTCACCTGGGAGCACGACGCCAACATCTACTACCGTCGTGCGCTCGTGCTGGCGGCCAGCTTCGGCCGGGCCGCCGACTACCCGCAGTTGGTCGTTGACACCGCCACCAGCACCGGTCTGCGCGACCTCGACATCGACCTCGATCCGGATACCGAGAAGCTCCGTGAGGAGATCCGCGCCGAGGTCGCCGCGCTGAAAGCCATTCCGCGCGAAGAACGTAACGCCGCGATCGCCGAGGGCGGCTGGGTGCAGCCGCACCTGCCCAAGCCGTGGGGACGCAACGCCGGCCCCATCGAGCAGATCATCACCGCGCAGGAGTTCAGCACCGGAAAGGTCGCCCGCCCCAACATGGGGATCGCCGCGTGGATCATCCCGTCGATCGTCGCCTATGGCACCGATGAGCAGCAACAGCAGTTCCTCTCGCCCACCTTCCGCGGTGAGATGATCTGGTGCCAGCTGTTTTCCGAGCCTGGAGCGGGTTCTGATCTGGCCAGCCTGAGCACCAAGGCCACCAAGGTCGACGGTGGATGGCGAATCACGGGACAGAAGATCTGGACCACGGGCGCGCAGTACTCGCAGTGGGGCGCGCTGCTGGCCCGCACGGACCCGAGTGCCCCCAAGCACAACGGCATCACCTACTTCCTTCTGGACATGAAATCGCCTGGGGTGGAAGTCAAGCCGCTGCGCGAGCTCACCGGCGACGCCATGTTCAACACCGTGTTCATCGACGATGTGTTCGTGCCGGATTCGATGGTGCTGGGCGAGGTGGACCGCGGCTGGGAGGTCAGCCGCAACACCCTGACCAACGAGCGGGTGTCGATCGGCAGCGGCGAGCCGCCGTTCCTGGCCAGCCTCGACCAGTTCGTCAAGTTCATCGGCGAGGGCCAGTTCGATCAGATCGAACAGAACCACGCGGGCAAGCTCATCGCGGAGGGCTACGCGGCCAAGGTGCTCAACCTGCGCTCGACGCTGCTGACGCTGGCCGGCGGTGACCCGATGCCCGCCGCGGCCATCTCGAAGTTGTTGTCGATGAAGACCGGGCAGGGTTACGCGGAGTTCGGGGTGTCCTCGTTCGGCACCGACGGCGCGGTCGGCGACAAGGAGCAGATCACCGGCACGTGGGCCGACTACCTACTGTTCAGCCGGGCGACGACGATCTACGGCGGTACCACCGAGGTTCAGCTCAACATCATCGCCGAGCGCCTGCTCGGCCTGCCCCGCGACCCGTAACGGACGCGGCGATCTCCCAGCTGTCGGGCTGACCGGGAATCAGCCGGCCACCGACATCGGTTGCTTACGAGAGTGAGCAGCTTGCGAGATCGCACCACACGGGTGTTCTGTGCCGCGGTGGCAGGATCAGCGCTGCTCCTGCCGCCGCTTGTGATGGGTCACCCGGGTCCGACGGCGACAGCGGCGCCCTGCGTCAACGGTGTGGTTCCGCTCAACCCGTATGTCGTCAACTGCAATCTGGGGCAGCGGCCGCCCAAGATTCGCGGGTCGGCACCCGACGCCGGCGCGATCATCGCGTGCCGTCACGACCCGGTCTGCCTGTCCTATTACGTCAACAACCCTTAGGGCAGGATCGAGTCGACATACCCTCCGTCGACGCGTAACGCCCCACCGGTGGTGGCCGACGCGAGCGGCGACGCGAGGTAGGTGACCATGTTCGCGATCTCGGCCGGCTCGATCAGCCGCTGCAGCAACGATTGCGGGCGGTGCTTGCGCATGAACTCGCGCTGGGCCTCATCCCACGGCAGATTCTTGTCCACCAACTCGTAGACGAAGTCCTCGACCCCCGCGGTGTGTGTCGGCCCGGCCATCACCGAGTTGACGGTGACCCCGGTGCCCGCGGCGTCCTTCGCGAACCCACGCGACACCGCCAGCAACGCTGTCTTGGAGACGCCGTAATGAATCATCTCCTCAGGGATGACGATGGCCGAATCACTGGCGATCTGGATCGCCCGGCCCCAGCCGCGTTCCGTCATGCCCGGCAGGTAGGCGCGGATGAGCCGCACCGCCGCAAGGACATTCACCTCGAAGTAGGTACGCCACTGCTCGTCGGTGACCTCGCGGGCGGGAACCGCGCCGAAGATGCCGAGGTTGTTCACCAGGATGTCCACCTGGGGCAGCGCGGCCAGCAACTGCGCCGCCCCCTCGGCCGTGCTGACGTCGGCGGCCACCCCGAACGAGTCGCCACCCACCTTCTCGACAGCCTCGTCGACGCGCGACGCGGTGCGGCCGTTGATCGCCACCCGCGCACCGCTGCCGGCGAGGCCCTCGGCGATGGCCAGTCCGATGCCCTGGGTGGAGCCGGTGACGAGTGCGGTCTTGCCGGAGAGGTCGATATTCACGAGCAGTTACTACCCTCCGGCGTCGCCATCTATTCCGGCATCAGAGTTCGCGCAGCTCGCGTTTGAGGATCTTGCCCGTCGGGTTGCGCGGAAGCTCGTCGAGGAAGACCACTTCCCGCGGCACTTTGTAGCGGGCCAGATTCTCCTTGACGTAGGTCTTGATCGCCTCTTCGTCGACGGAAGCACCTTCGGCCTTGACCACGAACGCGCGCAGCCGGTGGCCCCACTCCTTGTCCTCCACGCCCAGCGCGGTCGCCTCGACCACCTCGGGGTGCCCGCTGATGAGATCTTCGACCTCGGCGGGAAAGACGTTCTCCCCACCGCAGACGATCATCTCGTCGTCGCGGCCGGACACGAACAGCAGCCCGTCCGCATCGAAGTAACCGACGTCACCCGAGGACAACATACCGTCGATGATCTGCTTGCCCCCGCCGCCGGTATAGCCCTCGAACGGGAAGGTGTTGCGCACGAAGATCCGCCCCACCTCGCCTTGCGGAAGTTCGATTCCGTTGTCGTCCAAGATCTTCACCGTGATGCCCTTGACGGGCGGGCCCACCGTCGCCGGATTCTTGGACAGGTCTTTGGGCCGGGCGATGGAGGCGAACGCGATCTCGGTCGATCCGTACAGGTTGTAGACGACGGGACCCAGATCCTTGAGTGCGCGGGTGGCCAGCTCGGCACCGAGCTGGGAACCGGAGACGAACACGATCCGCAGGCTGGACAGGTTCGGCTTCTGCTGCGTCTTCTCCAGCTCGTCGAGGGTGCGGGACAGCATCACCGGCACCACGACGATCGCGGTCACCTTGTGCTTCTCCACGTCGGCCAGCACGGTCGCCGGCTTGAAGCGCCTGCGGAGCACCAGGGTGGTGCCCAGCATCATCGCGATCGTCGCGTGCAGGAAACCCAGCGCATGGAACATCGGCGCCGGCAGCGAGGTCACCTCACCGGATTTGAACGGTACGTGCGAGAGCACGCCGCCGATCGGTGCGAGCGACGGCGGGGTGCTGCGGTTGGCGCCCTTCGGGGTGCCGGTGGTGCCGCTGGTCAGGATGATCACCGACGAATGCTTGGTGGCCTTCGGTGCGGGCTGCTTGCTGCTGTGCTTGATGAGGTCGGCCAGGGTGTCGTCGGTGCCCGACGGCTCATCCGGCTTGTCCGGGTTGGTCGCCAGTGCTCGTAGCTTGCCCAGCGGCGGTTGCGCCTGCGACACGGCGGCGGTGTACTCGTCGTCGTAGATGACCAGCTTGGCGCCTTCCCGCTCGGACACCTCTTTGATCTGCGGACCGGAGAACTCACTGTTGAGCAGGATGATCCGGGCCCCGACCCGGGCCGCGCCGTACACGGCGATCAGGAACCAGCGGTGGTTGCGGATCAGCAGCGCGACACCGTCGCCGCCCCGGACGCCCTTGTTGCGCAATCCGTTGGCCACCGCATGCGCGGCCTCGTCCAGTTCGGCGAAGGTGATCTCGCCGTCGTCGTCGATGATGGCGGTCCGGTTCGGGTAACGCCGTGCGTTGAGCGCCGGGATCATGCCGAACTCGCCCCAGCGCCGGATGTCGGCGAGCATGGCGACGAAATTCTGGGGCGGCTCGAGCTTGAACGCGCCCGCCTCGAACATCTTGCGGGCGTAGTGCAGCTCCGCCGAACCGCGGTCGAAATATTGCTGGGCTTTTGCCGCCGCCTGCGCCGGCAGGTCGAAGAGACTGGACATACGGCCACAATATGTGACACAGGTCGCACCCGGGCCGGTAACTACCATGGGGCCATGGCCGAATCGGTCTCACTGGACGTGGGCGGCCGGCAGGTGCCGATCAGCAATCCCGGCAAGGTGGTCTTCCCCGATGCGGGAGTGACCAAGAGGGACCTGATCGACTACTACCTCGCCGTCGCCGGTGGCGCGCTGCGCGGGGTCGAGGACCGCCCGATGATCCTCAAGCGGTTCGTCAAGGGCATCTCCCAGGAGGCGATCTTCCAGAAGCGCGCCCCGGAGAAACGGCCGGACTGGATCGACGTCGCCGAGCTCAAGTACGCCTCCGGCACGTCGGCCAAGGAAGCCGTGCTCACCGATGCCGCCGGCTTGGTCTGGGCCATCAACCTCGGCTGCGTCGACCTGAACCCGCACCCGGTGCGGGCCGCTGACCTCGACCATCCCGACGAACTACGCGTCGATCTGGACCCCATGCCGGGGGTCGACTGGCAGCAGATCCTGGCCGTAGCGCAGGTCGCCCGCGAGGTGCTCGACGACCACGGGCTGACGGCGTGGCCCAAGACCTCCGGGTCGCGCGGATTTCACATCTATGCCCGCATCCACCCGCACTGGCCGTTCAAGCAGGTCCGGCTGGCAGCCGAGACGGTGGCGCGGGAGGTCGAACGGCGTGTGCCCGAACTGGCCACAGCGCGCTGGTGGAAGGAAGAACGAGGCGAACGCGTCTTCGTCGACTTCAACCAGAACGCCAAGGACCGCACCGTCGCGTCGGCGTATTCGGTGCGTGCCACCCCTGATGCCCGGGTGTCCACGCCGCTGCACTGGGACGAGGTGCCACAGTGCCGAGCGGAGTCCTTCACCGTCGCGACCGTCCCCGCCCGATTCGCCGAGATCGGTGATCCGTGGGAGGGCATGGACGACGCCCCGGGCAGCCTGGAGCAGTTGCTGACGCTGGCCAAGGCGCTGGGGCCGGCCGAGAAGCCACCCAAGGGCACGGGCAAGCGCACCATGACGATGCCGCTCATCGAGATCGCCCGCAGCAAGACGCGCGATGAGGCGCTGGCGGCACTCGAGGTCTGGCGAGGCCGTCACCCGGCCGCCGCCGAGCTGCTCGCACCGGTGGACGTACTGGTCGACGGCATGCGCGGGCCGAGCTCGATCTGGTACCGGGTGCGGGTCAATCTTCAGCACGTGCCCGAGGAGATCCGCCCTCCACAGGAACCGTTGATCGCCGACTATTCGCCGTGGGCCGGTTACAGCGGCGGGCAGTTTCGACGCTGAGCGCAAGTTGAGGCTACTCAACAGTAAGTTCACGTCAATTATTGAGGACCACTCTTAGAGAGAGTGAATTATGTTGCACTACAACATAATTGAAAACTCTCAGCAAACCCTTACGAGCGTTTCAGGCATAAGTCTTAGCAAAGTATTAATGCGTACTCCCAGGTACCTTAAATTCGACCGATAACTTCGGTGTTAGTTCCACACATCGAAGGGAGGCATTACATGACGATCGCATTCCGCTACGGCAACCCGGCGGTCGACTGTGACGGTGCCCAGCTGCGTGCACAGTGCCGCCATCTGGCGACCGTTGCGACGCTCACGGGAGTCATCGACGACGCCAACTTCGAGCACCTCACCCACCGGGTCCGGCAGATGGTTCTCACCGAGAAGCCGTTCGTCCTCGACCTGAGCGGCGTGACGGGACTGTCCGCCCGCGGCGTATCACTGCTCTACGGACTCGATGACGAGTGCGACCTCGCAGGGGTCGAATGGGCCTTGGTCGCCAGCCCGCAGGTTCTCGACATCCTGCAACTGCTCGACGACGCCTTCCCGATCACCGCATCGGTTCCCGAGGCACTGCATCACTTCGCCGAGGGCACCCTTGCCCGGCGGCGCCTGCTCCCCCTGCTGCACAAGACCGCATAACAAAGAAAGGCGGATCACATGTTGCTCGACGTTCGCTGGTTGACCGCTCTCGTACGCCGTCACCGCAAGCACGCCCACTGACTTCATCGTCAGAGAAGCCTGGCTGGCGAGTCACCCGACTCGCCGGTCAGGCTTTTTTATTCAGCCCCGTCGATTCAGCCCTTGTAATAGACCAGCTGATGGGTGGTCGCCAGCAGCCCGCCCGTTGTGCTCCAGATCTGAGCCGTCTGATCGAAATGCCCCGCACTGAACCGCTGGGCCTGAGCAGTGGCCAGTACGAAGTCGTCGCCTTGTGCGGCGAGTTCGGGTTCGTCGGCATGGAAATACACCGTGAACGAGATGGTGCCGGCCGGCAGGTACTGTCCGCGCCGCAAGAAGATGCGAGGGTAGAAGATGTCGCACACCGAGGTGAGCGACGCGAAGTCCAGCGGCCGCGACTGCCGCTCCCTAACCCACAGCGTGGTCACCGACGATGCGCTCTCGCCGGCGTCCGGTCCCGGCAAGCCACCCTCGACGAAGCGCATGTCGTAGTTGCGGGGCCAGACCAGGCCGAATTGACCGCTGGCATCCACGACGCCGTCGGGCCCGGGCACCTCCGGCGCCTGCAACTCGGTGTCCGTCCAGGTCTCGCGTCGCACCGCGAAGACCGCGGTCGCCGTGGCCCTCGGCTCCCCGTCCTGGCTCAGCTCCACCAGCCAATGCTGGTTGGACCGGTTGGTACGCACCGCCCGCGCGTGGACGTCGAACTCCCCGTCGACGATGGGCGCCAGGTAGTTCACCGTGAGCGCGACGGGAAACCCGTGCACGTCGGCCTGGAGCTCGATGGCCCGGATCATGGTGGCCGCGGTGATCCCACCGAACGGGCCGACCATGTTCGCCCATTCAGGGATCGTCCGTCCGCGTAGCCGACCGTCATCCAGGGTTTCCAGCGCAATGCCGTCGTCGAACACCGTCATCGGCGTGACATTACCGCGAATCCTTTGACAGGCTAACCAGTAAGGCTTACCGTGACCGCCATGGCAGCCCTCGCCGGTCGGCGCATCCTGGTCACCGGTGCCGCCACCGGCATCGGTGCCGCAGCGGTTGCGGTCCTCGGCGCCGCCGGTGCCCGGGTGGCCGCCACCTACCACTCGACACCGCCACCCGACGATCTGACCGCCACCTGGTTACGGTGCGACGCCCGCGACCCGGACTCGGTGCAGGACGCGGTCGGCGCGGCGGCCGACGCACTGGGCGGCCTCGATGTGTTGGTGAACGCCGCCGGGTTGTGGCAGGCGGGCATCCCCGGCCACATCACCGCCGACCAGATCGACACGCTGTTGGCCACCAATGTCCGGGCCACGATCCTGACCAACCAGGCCGCTCATGCCGTGATGCGCGAAAATGGCGGTGCCATAATCAATTTCGGCTCCGCGGAGGCCGTCATGGGCAGTCCCATCTCGGCCGTCTACGCCGCCAGCAAGGGGGCCGTGCAGGCCTGGACACGATCGGCCGCCAAGGCCTGGGCCGCCGATCGCGTCACCGTGAATGCACTGGCTCCGGCGGTCGAGACGCCGGGCGCTGACCGGCTGCGGGACTTTCTCGGCCCGGAGGTCGCGAAGTTCATCGACCAGCAGTTGAAGTCGACGATCCCGCTGGGCGGCAAGCTCGGCGACCCGGCAGGCCAGCTAGGGCCCGCCCTGGCGTTCCTGTGCAGTGAGGGCGCCGGTTTCATCACCGGCCAGTTGATTCCGGTCGACGGCGGCCTGATCATGGTGGGCGGCTGAGAAACCCACGCCGGCCACACACAACGCTGCCAGCACCAGCGACACCAAGGCGTACGCCAGATTCCCGATCGGGGTGCCGGCTGCGGTGACGCCGTCGGCAGCGGCGAAATAGGCAGGCAGCGCGGTCAGCCACATCGCAGCCAGCACGACGAGATACACCGGACCGAACACCACCACGAACCGATTGGACTCGGAGCGCCCCGCCTGCCACTGCCTGAGCAGAACTGGGATGGCGACCGCTGCGATCGCCACCAGTTCGATGGTGAAGACCACCGCCTGCGCGGTGAAGTTCGGTCGCTCCCCGCCGAACAACGAGAACGGGATGCTCAAGACGGCGACGCCGATCGGCACCAGAGCGCCGGCGATCACCATGCGCCACAACAGACCTGGCGCCGAATACTTCCGGCCTGCACGTACCAGACGGGTGACGAGCAGCACCAGCACTGCAGGTCCGAGCGCCGCGAAGATCACCACGCTGGTCATCGGTACCGAGACCAGCATCGGATGGTTCAGCTTGTTGTCGGTGTTCCACGCCCACCAGCGCAGCTGCGGACCCAGCTGATCGAACACCTCATAGAAGCAGTGGTGCACGAAGCCGACGCAGACCGCCCCCACCACCAGGCCACGGTCGCGGAACACCCCGAACGCTCGCACGATCTCGTAGGCCAGCGTCGCCACCGCGGGATAGAGCGCCACGATGTAGAGCGGAAGCCGCTCGAACAGGAACTGCACCGTGAACACGTTGTGCGCGAACACCACTCCGACGTGATCCTGCACCCCGAACACGTCGGGGAAGTAGAGCGGTATCTCGATCGACAGCAGGTAGACAATCGACGCGAACCACAGCACCAGGTTGGTGGCGTCGCCCTCGCGACGCAGGCGTCGGATCGCCCACCACAGGGCGAACACCGCGCCGGCCACCATCATCAGCTCGAGCACCGGCAGCGTCGCGTTGGACAGCGCGAACGGATTACGCAGATGCACCACCGCGGGTGCGTCACGGCAGGTGAAATCGCCCACTCGGTGCGCGATCTCGTCGAACGTCGTATTGCACTGCGACATCAGCGCACCGCCCCGGCCGTGTACCACCGGGTCACATCGCCGCCGTCGTCCCACCGCTGGAACCAGCGGTCCGCGAGCTCCGGCAGCGGTTCATGCGAAGGGTCGTGAAAAGGTGTCTGGCTGAGCAACACTCGGCCCGCGGCGATCATCCGCTGCTTGCGCGGCACGGCGGCGAAGGCGGTTCCCGCGCCACTCGCCCCTCTTCCGAGTCTCTGTCGCAGCGTCTGCCGCAACCCGTAGGCGGGCAGCAGGGTGCGGGCGTCCACCTGCCGCTCGGACTCGGGGATGTGCATGTTGGCGCCGTCGGCGATGATCGCCAGCACCCCGATCATGTGCTTGACCACCCCTGGTAGCGCCCGCAGCCGGTACCAGCTGCTGCCCACCACCGCGGCATAGATCACCAGCGCCGAACTGCGGTGCTCCACCTCCTCGACGAAATGCCATACCAGCAGGGAGGCGACACGTTCGTCGCCCGGCCGGAACAGTGCGTCGTCATTGTCGAGCATCATCTTGAAACTGGGCGTGAAGGTCGCCTCCAGGTCGGCGACATAAGCCAGCCGGAACTCCAGTGGCGTGGTGGCGGTGACCTCGTCGAAACTTGCCGTCACTGCATCGAAGGTCTGCTGCAGACCGGGATAGCTCTTGATCAGCGCCGTCACGTGCTTGCGGTGGGTGCTGGAGTGCTGGGCCTCCTGGCGCAGGAAGGCCGCCGCCTCGGCCGCCACGGCGGGATCGGTGATCAACGGTTTCGCTTCCTGGACCGCGGCCACGATCATCTGCTCGAACCCGACGGCCAGCATCGATGTCGCGTTCATGAAGAACGAGAACGCCGGATTCTGCGGATTCCAGTTCCACGGGACGTCAGCCGTGAAGTCGAATTTCGGCCGGCGCACCTCGAGATCGGTCATCGGACCCTCCGCATCGTTGATTACACACTTTATTCACCAATGTAACTTGTGATTGTCAGTCCGTGTGCCCTGCGGCGTCAAGGGCACCGCGCGGTGACGCTGACTGTTCGATTGCCATCAGCTGGCGTTGCACTGTGGAGCGACCTGAGCACTGCCTGTCGGTTGCAAGTGTGCGTAAAGCCCGCTGATACAGCCTTTTTCGGGAATGTCCGGCACCGGCGCCGTCCTTATTCTTCCGTCAACACCATGCCCGCGGCCGTCGGCCGCGGACGGACTCTCTCGAAGGAGCAGACATGCGAGATCTCTCGAAGCGAGTATGCGCAGTGGCCGGCGGTGCGGCCCTCGCCGCCGGACTGCTGATCGACCTCGTCAGCGGCGGCTCGCAGGCCGTCACCGTCGCCGGCGGGTCCGGGGATTCCTCGACCACCGGAACCTACTCGTCGCCCGTCGTCCCAGCCATGACGGTCAATGCCACGGCGAACATGAAGCTCGGTTCGACGGCCACGGCCTCCGTCCCCGCCACGACGCTGGCCACGTCCTTCGCGGCACCCACCTACAAGGCCACCCCCGCGGCGGGTTGCGTCAACAACGGCCAGTGCCCGTGACGTTGTGTGCGCGGGGATGCCGCGATCTGGAAGAGTCAACGTCGTGGGACGCAAAGGATGGGGCGGTGCACCACCGGCCGACGACGCCGAGGCGCGCAAACGGATCATCGATGCCACGCAGACGATGATCGACGAGCGCGGCGCCGGCGCGACCGCACTGGCCGACGTCGCCGACGCACTCGGGATCACCCGACGGACCATCTACCGCTATTTCACCGGCACCGAGGACCTTTTCACCGCGGTGGCGGAGGTGAGTCTGGAGGGTTTTGTCACCGATGTCGGCGCCATGACCGCCAACCTGGATGTCACCGGTCAACTCGTGGAAGTGGTGGCGCACATCATCGAGCGACTCCCCCACGAGCCGCTACTGGAATTGCTCCTGGCCAATGACCGCACCAACAGCTTCAGCCGTGGCATGCTCACACCCGATGTCATCGCTCGCTGCCGGACCATGCTCCAGCATACCCATATCGATTGGGCGGCAATAGGTTACGACGACGGCACACTCGACGAGCTCATCGAGTTCCTGCTGCGCAACATCCAGTCGATGATCGTCGCGCCGACCGACCCACCCCGTTCGGGCGCTCGGCTGCGGGCCTATCTGCGGCGCTGGATCGGCCCGGCGCTGACGGTCACCTGAATCGGCCGGCGAACCCGCGCAGCGGCAGGTCTGCACTGGTGAGTAGGCCGGGCGGCGCCGCGACGACGGACCGGATCGCATGCAGCGCCGGCATCCCGGTGACTGTCATACCGATCGAGGCGAAGTTGTCCGGATTCGACAGATCGACGCCGGGTTTCGGGAAGATCATGTGCTTGTTGTACACGCACGGGTCGCCCTTGATCTGAGTGATGTAGCAGCCCTTGATATCCCAGCTCGGATCGGTGTGCGGAGTCATCTGCCATTCGAGGTGGGTCTCGACTCTCGGCACCCCGTCGACCATGCCCTGGTACTTGATGTAATTGCCACCCAGCGAACCCTTCGGCAGCACGTACCACCCAAGGTCGACGTCCTTGGTGCATGCGCCGAGTTCGTAACTGAACTTCACCTCGTCGAGCTCGAGGCCGAAGCAATCGGCCATCAGCAGGACACTGTCGGCAAAGACCTCGGTGTACTTGCGCAGCTTACCGGGAATCGACGGATCATCAACGGGCAGGCCGTAACCCACCTCAATCCAGGTGTCCTTGCTGTGGTGGCACGACACGTCGACGGATTCGATGGTCGTGACGTTCTCGATCTCGGCCACGTCCGCCGAACACACCACACCGAGAATCTGATTGACGCCGGGGTTCATGCCGGTTCCGTAGAACGTCGAGCCACCCTTCTCACACGCCGCGGCGAGTACCTGGCTGACCGGGCGGCCTGACGGATGCGGGTGGTTGGTGTCCCGGTGCCAGCCGGTGATCCAGTCGGCGGTGGTGACGATGTCGATGCCCGCCTCCAGTACCTTGACGTAGAGGTCCTCATCGGGGAACACCCCGTGGAAGGTCAGCACATCGGGCTTGGCCGCGATGATCTCGTCGATCGTGCCCGTTGCGATCACGCCGTTCGGGGTGGCCCCCGCCAATTCACCGGAGTCCCGGCCGATCTTCTCCGGTGAGTAGCAATGCACCCCAACGAGTTCCAGTTCGGACTGTGCGGCATATCGCTTGATCATCTCGGAGCCGACGTTGCCGGTGGCAACCTGGAATACGCGGATCGGTGAACTCATCTGACTGTCAGCCCTTCTGCTGCGCAAGGTCCGCGGCGCTTCCGCCACGGCCGTCGGGATAGAACTGCAAGGCCCACTTGCGGATCGCCGTGAAGCCCTCGTATTCGGAGGTCGACAGCGCGGGTGGATCCGAATAGCGCTGGTGGCTCCAGATGTGGATGTCCTGGGCGAACTGGCGGATGATCTCCTCGCCGAACGCCACCGCCCGATCCTCGGCGCGCGGCGAATCCTTACCGGGCACCCGGCCGATGTAGGCCATGAACCGCACATCGGACGTGCGGTCGTCGACCGGTGTGATGGCCGAGATGGTGCGATTGTCGACCATGCCCCAACTCTTCGTCACGGCGATGCCCAATCCCCCGTTGACCGCCTCGACGCCGCTCTTCACGTCGTCGATGGACTGCTGATCGTCACCCTCGAAGGTGATGGTGAAATCCACGTACGACGTGGGTTCGGCGAAGTCGTGCCGGGTGAAGACAGGCACGATCGGCGTCTTGTGCACGTACTTGAAGTGGGCGAAATCGACGCCGTTCTCCAGGACGTACTGCGGGTGCAGTTCCAGCGCTTCGCGGTGCAGCCGCTGCTGCGGCCAGTAGTCGGTGATGCTGCTGCCGTCCCCGAAGCCGGCGAAGACGTCCGGCACGTCGAAGAACGGCTCGCGTCCTTCGATGTCGTGCCAGATGTAGATCGACTGGTTGAGTTCGGCGACCGGGTAGATGCGCATCCGGCGACCACGGTTGGGCCGGGGCTCATAGGGGATGCAGACGTTGCGCCCCTCGGCATTCCATTGCCATCCGTGGAAGGGGCACTGGATGACCTCGCCGACGACATGCCCGCCGAAACCGAGGTGGGCGCCGAGGTGCTCGCAGTAGGCGTTCATAACGGTGACCTGACCGGATTCGGCCCGCCACGCGACCATTTCGGTGTCGAAGTACTTCATGGCGTGCACATCGCCGACGCCGATCTGATCCGACCAGGCGACCTGGAACCAGCCCGTCGGCTTCATGGACAGTGGCGGTTTTGCCATGGTCCCAACAATCACAGAGGGTTCTATCAAAGTCAATACTCGCGTAGCATTCCCGTGATGACCGAAGCTGCCGAACGCCGCACCAACCGGCGAGGCCAGGCTTCTCGCGAGAGCATGCTGGATGCTGCGCTGCAGGCCTTGGCATCCGGCGAACCGGGTTCGGTGTCGGGCAACCGGATCGCCAAGGATGCCGGCGCCACCTGGGGCACGGTCAAGTACCAGTTCGGCGACATCGACGGCCTGTGGGCCGCGGTGCTGCGGTTCACCGCGGAACGACGCGGCGAACTGCCTTCCCGGGCCGCGCCGCACGGCCCGCTGGCCGGGCGTGTCTCGGCCATCCTCGACATCATGTACGACGGCCTGACCGCGACAGATTCCCGCGCCATCGAGAACCTGCGCGCGGCACTGCCCCGGGACCGGGCCGAGCTCGAGCGGCTGTTCCCGCAGACCGCCGCGGAGCTGGCGTCCTGGCAGCTGACCTGGATCGAAGCCTGCCAGAAGGCGTTTGCCGATCTCGATGTGGACCCCGCCCGAGTCCGCGAGGTCGCGTTGTTCATTCCCGGAGCCATGCGCGGCATCACCTCGGAACGGCAACTCGGCAGCTACATCGACCTCGACGAGGCCCGCCGCGGCCTGTCCAACGCGATCGTGGCCTATCTGGAAGCCTCCCAAGCGAACTAGGGACTTCTGGCCCTGCTGTACCGTCCGGCATCAGAGCAGGATCGAAGCATGCCGACGACACTGCTTCCCGTCACCGTCATCGAGGCCGCCGTGCACCTCGCGTGCCGCGCCCCGTCCTATCACAACAGTCAGCCGTGGCGGTGGGTGATCCGGTCCGGCACCGTGTCGCTGTTCCTCGACCCCGACCACCTCGTCGCCTCCGACGCCGGCGCCCGCCAGGGCCTGCTCAGCTGCGGGGCCGCGCTGGATCACTTCCGGGTGGCGATGGCGGCCGCGGGCTACGCCACCGACGTCACGCGCTATCCCTCCGACAACGACCATCACATCGCGGACATCAGCCTGAGCAGTCTGGCCGAGGTGACTCTCGGGCAGGGTCGGCGCGCCGACGCCATCCTGGCCCGGCGCACCGACCGGTTGCCGTTCGCAGCACCTCCGGGGTGGGACACCTTCGAACGGCTGGCACGCATCGGCATCAACCCGGCCGGGTGCACACTCGACGTGATCGACCCGACCGATCGGGAGGCCCTGGCCGACGCCTCCCATCTGACCGACGCCATGCGCCTCTACGATTCCGAATACCACCATGAAATCACTTGGTGGACTTCACCATATGAGGTGAATGACGGAATTCCCCACACCGCTCTGGTCTCGGCACAGGAGGCCGACCGCGTCGACGTCGGCCGTACCTTCCCCATCACCAGCCACCGGGAACGCCGGCTCGACGTCGGTGACGATCAAGCGCGCCTGCTCGTCATCTCCGCCGCCGAGGACACCCGCGAGGGAATCCTCGCCGCAGGGGAAGCGCTGTCCTCGGTGCTGCTGGACGCGACCGTGGCCGGCATGTCGTCATGCACGCTGAGCCACCTGACCGAGGTCCCCGCCAGCCGGGACATCGTCGGCGCGCTGGTGCACCGGACCTCGCCACAGGTGGTCGTGCGGATCGGCATCGCGCCGGCGCTGGAAGAGGTACCGCCACCCACGCCGCGCCGCCCGCTGCACGACGTGCTGCGGGTGGAGATCTGACCGGGGGACAATGGTCACCAAGGGTCAGCTCGCGAAAGGTGTCGCCATGGTGTCGGTGTTCCTCGTCGACGACCACGAGGTGGTCCGGCGCGGACTGATCGATCTGCTCGGGTCCGACCCCGATCTCGACGTGATCGGCGAGGCGGGGTCGGTCTCCGAGGCGTTGGCCCGCATCCCCGCGCTGCGTCCCGACGTCGCCGTCCTCGACGTCCGACTGCCCGACGGCAACGGCATCGAGCTGTGCCGGGAGTTGTTGTCGCAGTTACCCGATCTGCGCTGCCTGATGCTCACCTCGTTCACCTCCGACGAGGCGATGCTCGACGCGATACTGGCCGGCGCCAGTGGCTATGTGGTGAAGGACATCAAAGGAATGGAACTCGCCCAGGCCATCAAGGAGGTCGGGTCGGGCCGGTCGCTGCTGGACAATCGAGCGGCCGCGGCGCTGATGGCCAAGCTACGCGGCTCCGCCGAGCAGTCCGACCCGCTGTCCGGACTCACAGATCAGGAGCGGGTGCTGCTCGACCTGCTCGGCGAAGGGCTGACCAACAAGCAGATCGCAGCCCGAATGTTCCTGGCCGAGAAGACCGTGAAGAACTATGTCTCGCGGCTGTTGGCCAAGCTCGGGATGCAGCGTCGCACCCAGGCCGCCGTGTTCGTCTCGAAGCTGGAACGCCGTACCACCCGCGAACCATAGGATCGCGTTGTGGCCGGACCGGATGAGGGACGCAACCGCCCGCTGCGTGAGACGCTCTCGCAGCTGCGCCTGCGTGAACTGCTCAGCGAGGTACAGGACCGTGTCGAGCAACTCGTGGAGGGCCGAGACCGTCTCGGCGGCTTGGTCGACGCGATGCTGGCCGTCACGTCCGGTCTGGAACTCGACGCGACGCTGACCACAATCGTGCACACCGCGATCGAGCTGATCGACGCCCGCTATGGTGCGCTGGGGGTCCGCGGCCACGGCCATGAACTCGTCGAGTTCATCTACGAGGGCATCGACGAAACCACCCGACACCATATCGGGAAGTTGCCGCAGGGACTCGGGGTGCTCGGTGTATTGATCGACGATCCGCAACCGATCCGGCTGGACAACATCCGGGATCATCCTGCATCCGTGGGCTTTCCAGATCACCATCCGCCCATGACGACGTTCCTCGGGGTACCCATCCGGATTCGCGACGAGGTGTTCGGCAACCTCTACCTGACCGAGAAGAACTCCGGGCAGCCGTTCAGCGAGGACGACGAGGTGCTGGCGCAGGCGCTGGCCGCGGCCGCCGGCATCGCGATCGACAACGCCCGGTTGTACCAGCAGTCGCAGCGCCGGCAAGCCTGGATCGAGGCGACCCGCGATATCGCCACCGAACTGCTCTCCGGCACCGACCCCGCCGCGGTGTTCCGGGTGATCGCCGAGCAGGCCCGGCAGCTGACCGGGTCCGCGATGGCCGTCGTGGCGGTCCCCGGCGAGGAGGACGACGGGTCCGTCGGTGAGCTCGTCGTCGTCGAGGCCACCGGTGCCCTCCCGGTCGATTTCGAGGCCGTCGCGTCCATCCCCGTCGGTTCGGGAGTCGTCGGCGACGCATTCGGGCAGCGGATTCCGGTGCGCGCAAACCGGCTTGAGCTGGCCGGCGAGTCCGGCCCGGCAATGGTGCTTCCATTATGCACCACCGAAAGCGTTGCGGGCGTGGTGATCACCTTGCGCGGGGACGGATCTGCCCCTTTCAGCGATGACGACCTGTCGATGGCCGCGGCGTTCACCGATCAGGCCGCGCTGGCCTGGCAGCTGGCCACCTCCCAGCGCCGGATGCATGAGCTCGATGTGCTCACCGATCGTGACCGCATCGCGCGCGACCTTCATGATCACGTCATCCAGCGGCTGTTCGCCGCGGGCCTGGCATTGCAGGGGACCATCCCGCGCATCCGTCCGGCCGACGCGCAACATCGGGTCGAGAAATGCGTGGACGACCTGCAGGAGGTGATCTCCGAGATCCGCACCGCGATCTTCGATCTGCACAGCAGCTCGGCGGGGAGCACGCGACTGCGGCAACGACTCGATGCCGCGCTGACCCAGTTCGCATCCGTCGGCGTCCGGACGTCGGCAAGTTACAGCGGCCCACTGTCGGTGATCGAAGCGACGACCGCGGACCATGCCGAGGCCGTGGTGCGAGAGGCCGTGAGCAACGCCGTACGGCACGGCCACGCCTCCGAGGTCGGAATAGCGGTACGGGTTGACGACGACCTGACCATCGAAATCACCGACAACGGAGTCGGTTTCGACGGTCCGATCACCGAGAGCGGGCTGGCGAATCTGCGGCTGCGCGCGGAACAATGCGGTGGCACGTTGGCGTTCGGTGAGTCCGGCGGCCCGACCAGGGTGGTGTGGCGGGTCCCGATGCCCTGAGCATCAGCGGCTCAGTCCCGCCGCTCCAGCACAGCCTTCAGTACGCCGCGCAACTCCCGGCCCACCGTGTCCAGCGGCTGTGTGGTGCGCTCGGCCCGGCACATGGCGACCGCCCCCTCCACCGCGGCCACGACCAGGGTCGCGGTCCCCATGGCCTGCTGTTGGCCGACGCCGTGCGCGCGCAGCGCACCCGCGAGCAGAGACGTCCAATTCCCGAAGGCGAACACCGCCGCGTCGCGGGGTGCGGCATCGGCGAGTTCTTCGACGGCGACGGCGAGTATCGGGCAGCCGGCCCGGAAGTCGCTGTCCACCAGCGTCTGCCGCCACATCGTGACGAACGCCGTCAGTCCGTCGCATGGACCGGTGGCCGTGGCCCTGATCAGGACCTGGGCGGTCAGGTCATCGGCCCACCTGACCGCCTCGGCTGCCAGCTGCCCCTTTCCGCCGGGGAAGTAGTGATAGGTGGAACCCAGCGGGGCGCCGGTGTGTCTGGCCAGTTCCCGCACGCTCGCGGCATTCATCCCGCGGCGGCCGATCATGTCGGCCGCACCCGCGACCATGCGCGTACGGGCGTCGGCTTCGGACATCCGGGGCGACCTCCTATGACGTGTGTAATAACACTACTTGAGCAGTAATTATTACGGTCGTTGTAGCGATTGTTTGGCGTGTCAACCGCTGCGCCCGCCACTCAGTTCCGCACCCGCGCTCTGCACCGCGGCGGTCACGGTGTCGACCACCGGGCTGTCCAGCTTCCAGCACTGCCAGAACAGCGGCACGTCGAGGTGCACATCGGCGATCCGGACGAAGTCGGGCCCGATCAACTGTTCGGGATACATCCCCCAACCCAGCCCCGACTGCACCGCGGCCCGGAACCCTTCGGCCGTCGGCACATAGTGCACCGGCCGCCTGACCTCCCGGCGGAACACCTTGCGGATCAGATTGTCCTGCAACGCATCGTCGCGGTTCCAGGCCAACGAGGGTGCCTCCGCGGCAGTCTTCGCGGTGAAGCCGTCGGAAAGGTGCCGCGTGAGGTACTCCGGGGTGGCCACCGGGATGTAGCGCATGGTGCCCAGCGCACGGACCCGGCACCCGGCCACCGCGGCGCGCTCGGTGGTCACGGCTCCCATCACCTCCCCCTCGCGCAGTAGCCGTGCCGAGTGGTCCTGATCCTCGATCCTGATGTCGAACAAGATGTTGGGCAGTCGGCCGAAGACGCCGGTGAACCAGGTGGCCATCGAATCCGCATTCACGGCGATCGCCACCCTGATGCGCTCGTCCGGACCGCCACCCGTCTCGGCGAGTGCCTCGGACTCCAGGAGAGCGGTCTGCGCGGCCAACCTAAGCAGCGGAATCCCAGCCGATGTTGCGCGACAAGGCTTTTCCCGGACAACCAAGACCTGGCCGACCCGCTGTTCGAGCGCCTTGATGCGCTGGCTCACCGCCGACGGTGTGACATGAAGACGGGTCGCCGCGGCATCGAAACTGCCCAGTTCGATGACGGCCGCGTACGCCGCCAGCTGCTGACCGTCCAGCCTCATGCGGGCAATGCTAGTGCACGGTCGCGGTGCTAGACGTCAAGAGCCGCAACTGATCCGACGATCGGGTCGTAAAGCGCGACCCGCGCGATCCAGTCGAGGATGAGCTCGGAAACCTTGTCCCACGGGGTTCCCTGGACATGTTTGTTCGACGTGAATGGAAGCGCCACCGCGGTGGCCGTCCCCGCCGGCGTGGGGATGTCGACGCTGCGCCGCGGCTCCGGGTAGTACCCGTCCGAGGTGCCGGCGAACAGGTCGTTGACCCATCCCGCCGCGATCGATTTGACGGCGTCGACGTTACGTGGCGCGGAGAACCCCGCGACCACATACTCGGCGAACTGGATCACCGGATTCCCGCCGTCCATCGCGTCTATGTGGCGTCCGCCCGTCAGCATCACGCCGTTGAATCGGCCGGGTCGAGCGGCGTCCAGTTCGTCCCCGACAGCACCGAACATGTTCCACACGTAGCGCTCCGATGAGATATCCATCACCGGGCGGTCATTGACCCCTGTCAGCTTCGACAACGCGATGGGCACCGAACCGTTCATGTCGACCGAGTCCAGGAGCACGATGCCAGCCAGATCGGCGATGGCCCCGCCGTCGATCATGTCTCCGGCAGCCCCCATCACCAGACTGCCTCCGGCGGAGTGCCCGACCAGGGTGAAGCGCCTGGGCAGAACCACCTCGCGACCCGCGGCCGCAGATGCGCTCGCCGTCAGCGCATCCCGGTCACCGGCGAACAGATCTGCCACCGCCTGCTGCATGGGGGTGCCCGCCAGCCAGGCCCCGTCGGCGGTGAGGAAGTTCGACGTGATGGTGGGCGCCACGACAATGCTGTGGGTGCGTTCGGCCAGCGCCGCGGCGGTATCGCTGTACATCGACCCGACCGCGCCGAACCCGTGTTGCAGATAGATCAGCCGCGTCGCCGGCTCGTCTGCGTCCGGGAAATACCAGTCGGCGGTGACGGTGCGACCGCCGGCAACCGGGATACGCAGCGTCGAGGTACGCACTGTCACGTGGGCGTCGGCCGGCAATACCGGCGGCCCTGCGAAGAACTGGATGAGACCCATCACGACGTTGAGCACCGCCGACCCGACGGCGTTCATCAGGCTCGCGCGGCGCGGGGTCGCCGCCTTCGTCACCACGGCCTCGGCCGGCGGCGTTGCCTCGACGGCGGCCGTCGAGGTCGACCGGGTGACGGCCGGCTTCTGCCCGGCGGTGGCCGCGACGTCGGTGCGCCGCCGCTGTGCCGGTTCGGTGTCGACGCCCTCGGACTCGGTTTCGGAACGGCGTTCCCGCTTCGTCACCGGCCGGTGGACCTGCGCCGTGAGCTTCTTCTTGGCGGTGCCGGATCGGTGCTTCTCGGCGGTCTTCTCCGACGGCGTGGCCGGGGCAGGCGCCTCGGCGGCCCCCGCATCGCCGGCCGAGGACTGGTCCGGCTTCTCGCCCGCGGCGGTGGACTCCGATCCGGTGTCGGCACCGGCAGTCACTGCGCCGGTCAACAGCGCCGCGGCGACGATCGCGATCATCGCCAGTGCGGCACCCAGCCATCTCACGCACCGGTTGAGCATCCGAGCCTCCTGTAGCACCGTCGACACAATTAATTAAACAAACTAGCTCAAATGACATTTATCTGTCGAGAGGAGCCGTCCCGTCCGGAGTACCGTCTTGGTGTCACGACCAGCACGAAGGGCACTGCGAGTGGGCGAGCAGCCGATACGCCGCCGTCGGGGCCGCCCACCCGGCGGCGGAGCGGCAGCCGAGGAGTTGCGTGAGACGTTTCTCGACGCGGCGGAGGAACTGTTCGTCAGGCGTGGCTACCGCGCCACCACCATCGAAGTCATCGCGCGCGAGGCCGGCTACTCGCGGGGCAGTGTCTATCGCCACTTCCCCACCCGCGAAAGCTTGGTCGAGGCGTTGATGCAGCGCACCACACAGCGTCACATGCACGGCATCCTCGACCGACTGCCCGCCGAGGCCGAGCCGCTCGCCATCATCGTCGAGAGCCTCGTGATCGTTGCCAGCGAGCTCAATCGGGACCCCCTGGTGCGCTCGATCTCGGATCAGACCGACGAGCGCACCGTCGCGACAATGCTGGCCAACAACGCCGAACTGCACCGCTTGGTCGAGGCGTGGATGACCACCATCATCGACACCGATGCGGGCAAGACCTTGCGCCCTGGCCTGGAGGCAAAGGACTTGGCGCTGTTCCTCATCGCCACGAGCATGAGCCTGCTGCTCGGCGTCATTCCCGGCTCCGACGATCCCGCGACGGTACGACGCTACCTCAACGTGTTCTTCGTGCCCGCCGTCGCTGCGAAGTTTCCCGCGGCGCACCCGGTGTTCATCGCCGACGAGACATGAACCGCCGCAATGATTGCCGCGCTAACGCTTTCGGCGCGCCTCGCCCACTCGGGACGCCCGCGCCAGCAACCCGACGTAACCCGCCCCGAGTATCCGGGGCAGCGCCGCGGCCACCCGACCGTCGGGCCCGACCAGGATTCTGGCGCGGTTCCGTTCAACTCCCCGCAGAATGACCTCGGCCGCCTTCTGTGGCGACGTCAGCGCCGCGCGCTCGAACATCTTCCTCGTCTGCTCAGCGGTGGTGTCGGCCTCTGCCACACGCATGTTCGCCCCGAAGTTCGTCCGGATGACACCGGGATGCACGCTGTGCACGGTGACCGGATGCCGCTCGATGATCATCTCCTGCCGCAGCGCCTCGGTGAACCCGCGAACAGCGAATTTCGATGTGCTGTAGGCACTTTGATGCGGCACGGCGATCAGCCCGAAGGCGCTGGAGAGATTCACCAGCCGCGACGGTCGCACCGTCCTGCCCGATTCGATGAGTTGCGGCAGGAAGGCCTTCGTTCCGTTGACCACACCCCCCACGTTGATTCCCATCAACCAGTCGAAGTCCTTCCAGGACATGTCCAGTACCTGGGCCACCAGGTCGACCCCGGCGTTGTTGAACAGCATCGAGGCAGGCCCCGGACCACGGCGCACCTCGTCGGCGAAGTCACCGACCGCATCCCGGTCCGCAACATCGACGACGAAGGGCGTGACACTGCCTGCGGGACAGGCACCTTCGGTCTCCGCCAGGCTCTCCTTGTTGATATCCGCCGCGGCGACATGTGCGCCGTTGCGGGCGAGCTCGAGGGTCAGTGCCCGCCCGATCCCGGAACCGGCGCCGGTCACGACGGCGATGTGCTGCTGATAGCTCATTGAACTCCCTCGCCGCCGGACTCGGATTCGGCGATCGCACGAATGCGGTCCACCGACAGTTCCAGATTGGCCTGCAGGTCGGCCCGCCGGTCGGTGACGTTCAGGAGCAGCCATTCGTAGACCAGGATGCCGACTGGCAGCCGCACGCACATCCGGAAGGTCTCCGTCAGCCGCACGTGGTCCGGCTTGGAACCCGGATCGATGCGGTAGGTCCATTGCGTCCAGTCCCCGCCCATCGCCTGCACGACGAAGGAGAACTCGCGTCCGGGTTGCGCTGTGACCACGTTCGAGACGGTTTGCCACCGTGCCAGCCGGCGCCGGTTCCAGGCCCGGAACCGCTGCGGGCCGTCCCATTGCGCGCGGACGGTTTCCGGGCTCCATTGCGGAATGCGGGTGACATCGGAGATGAGTGCAAACAGGTCATCGGCCGAACACCGGATATCGGCGTACGCGGACAGCGTCTCGTCCTTCTGCAGAACCGGCATGCCCGGCGACACTAGCTTACTGTTGTTACAACGGTATCTATTTTTGTAATATCGTCGACATGGAGCGCACCGCGACGACACCCTTCCTTGTCCAGCGCGGTGACGAGTTGGTGCCCAACCCGATCGCACATGGCGGCTGGGGTCCCACCCTGGGCGGCCAGGTGGTCGGCGGGCTGCTGGCCCGCGCCATCGAACGACAGGTCGCCGACGCCGGCCTTCGCCCCGCCCGCCTGACCGTGGAGATCCTGCGCCGGGTGGCCTCCGAACCGCTGCGGGTCAGCGCCTCGGTGGTCCGCGCCGGCAGTCGTATGCAGTCGATCGACGCCGCGATGACCCAAGGCGGCGAGGTCGTTGCCCGCGCGTCGGCGCTCTATCTTCGCTGCGGAGAGCAGCCCGGCGGCGACTTCTTCACGACGACGGTGACCCTTCCGCCGATCCCCGAGGAGCCCGAGCAGTTCGACGACACGATACCGATGTTCATCCGGGCCTACGGGCCCACCGCCGACGACGATCGGTACGAGTTCCCCTGGCAGCAAGCCGGTCCCCGGTACGCCTGGGTGCGCGAGATCCGGGACCTCGTCGCCGGCGAGGAACTCACGCCGTTCATCCGGGCCGCCCTTGCCGTTGACGTCACCAGTTCGATGACCAACTTCAGCACCGAGGGGCTGGCGTTCATCAACGCCGACTACACCCTGGCCTTGAGTCGGCTGCCCGACGGTCCGCACATCGGGTTGGCGGCACTGACTCACAGCAGCGCCGACGGCATCGCGACCGGGTCGGCGCAGCTGTTCGATCATCGGGGGCCGTTCGGAACCGGAATGTCCTCGTCGATAGGAAATTTCAACTTCAGGCCCAACGGCAAGCACAAGCGCTGAGCGCCCACCGCTATTGTTCATGACGTGTCAGACGAGCTCTGGGTCGCCGCTACCCGGCATCCGTTCCTGGATGCGGTGCGCGACGCCACCATCACCGATGAGGCCTTCGATCGCTGGTTGTGCCAGGACGCCATCTTCGTCGCCGACCTGCTGACCTTCCAAGGCCGGCTGCTGGCTCGCGCACCCCGCCCGGCGCAAGCGGTGCTCGCGTCCGGCTGCGTCGCGCTGGTGGCCGAACTGGACTGGTTCGAGGAGCAGGCCCGCACCCGCGCGATCGGCCTGGCCCGGAAACCGCTGCCGGCCACCCTGGCCTACCGGGAGCTGTTGCGGGTACTCGATGCCGAACCGTTCGACGCCGCCCTGACCGCGCTGTGGGTACTGGAACGGGTGTATCTGCTTGCATGGACCTACGCCCGGTCCGACACCTCGAGGTTCCGCGACTTCGTCGACCATTGGAGCACACCGGAATTCGCCTCCTACGTCGACGAACTCGGCGCACTCGCCCGCCCGGACGGCAAGGACGCCCTGGTGGCCGAGGTGCTCTCCCATGAGGTGGACTTCTGGGAAATGGCCGGCGCATGAGCCTGTCCGCGCGGCTGTGGTCGGAGAGCACCGATGTGACATCCCAGGTCTTGGCCCATCCCTTCGTTCGCGGTATCGGCGATGGGTCGCTGGCGCGGGAACTGTTCGCCGGCTACGTAGCCCAGGACGCGTTCTTCATCGAATCCTTTGCGCGCGCTTACGCTTTGGCGCTCGTCCGCAGCGCGGACACCGCCACCCTGCTCACCCTCGCTGACCTACTCGCCGGGGTACGCGAGGAACTCGGTCTGCACGCGTCCTACGCGGACTCCTGGGGTATCGACATGGCGGGTGTGACACCGTGGCCGGCCACCCTGGCCTATACCGATTTCCTGCTTGCCACCGCAGCCACCCAGGATGCCGCCGCGGTGTACGCGGCGATGACCCCGTGCATGCGCCTTTACGCATCGCTGGGACAGTCCTTGGACGCCGAAGTCGCAGGCCCTTACGCGCAGTGGGTGCAGACCTACGCCGATCCGGGATTCGAAGCGCTGGCGGCACAGCTGGAGCAGCTGCTCGACGACCAGGGCGTCGACACACCCGCCGTGCATGCCACCTACCGGCGGGCCATGCAGTTGGAACTCGGCTTCTTCGAGGCGGCCTTCACCGCTTAGTCCCGCGGGGGCGGGAACCCACCGGTGGCCACCGGTCCCCAGCGCCGAGGGGTGATGCGCAGCAAGCACTTCCGCTGATCGACCATCGCCCGCCGGTACTCATCCCAGTCCGAGTGCTCGCCCGCGACAGCACGGAAATAGTCGACCAACGGCTCCACCGCGTCGGGGAGGTCGATCCGTTCCGCATCCCCGTCGACCTGAACATACGGTCCGTTGAACTCGTCGGAGAGCACCGTGACGCTGGCGCGCGGCGTCCGGCCGATGTTCACCGATTTGGCGCGCTGCGGATAACTGGCGATCACGATGCGGCCCCGGTCGTCCACCCCACCGGTGACAGGCGAGGTCTGCAACGAACCGTCCGCCCGGAAGGTGGTGAGCACCATCCGGTGCCGAGGCCGGACGAACTCCAGCAGTTTGTCGATGCTGACGTCGGCTGCGGTGGCATAGGTGCGGGGCATGACCCGAGTCTACGAGCCGGCCGGAACCCGGCTGCGAACCCGCGGGATGACGTGCTCGGCGAACCGCGTCATCTCGGATTCGAAGGGCTGGAACTGCAGCATGAACACTTCGATGCCCGCGGCGTGGAACTCCTCGATGCGCCGGGCCACCGTGTCGTAGCTGCCGACCAGCCCCGCGGCAGTGCCGCCGTTGGTGCCGATGTGCGGGAACTCCTGGAAGGTCTTGAACATCGCGACGTCCGGCGCGACCTGACCGGTGATCCACTCCTGTTCGGCTTTGTCACGCTTGTCGATCTCCCATGCGTACGCCAGCGCGTCGGCCGCTTCGGCGTCGGTGTCCCGCGCGATGACGAACGCCGCCAACCCGAACTCGACCGGGGTTCCGGTACGGGGCCGGGACCGCACATCGTCGACGAGTGCGGCCACCCGGTCCAAGGGCTGGCCGTTGATGAACCAGGCATCGCACGCGTCGGCGGCCAGATCCCGGGCCGCCGGAGATTCGCCGCCGGAGTAGATCCGCGGCCGGTCCCGCCAGCGCGACACCGGCCGTGGCCGGTACCCGTCGGTCCGAGACCAGCGCCCCTCGAAGCTCGACGGGCCGCCCGTCAACAGCTCCCGTACAACCGTGATCCATTCCCGCCCATACGCATAACGCTCGTCGTGAGCGCCGAAGGTGAGCCCGAGCCGACGTGCCTCGGTGGTGAACCACCCGTTCACCAGATTGATCGCGAACCGGCCGCCGCTGATCTCCTCGATCTGTAACGCCATCTTGGCCAGCACCGCCGGCGGAAAGGTGTACGGCTTGACGGCGGCGATGATCTCGATCTGCTCGGTCAGCGCAGCGAGCGCCGCCGCCAGCGTCCACGCCTCACCCTGGTCGTAGTCCTCGCCGTACGGGCTGATGAACAGTTGCGCGACGAGGGTGCTGTCGTAGCCCAACTGCTCGGCGAGAAGCACTTGATCG
>JAHFVC010000463.1 GCA_023264765.1 Mycobacterium sp.
GTCAGCGCGTGCCACTTGACCTTGGCCAGACTCAGTCGGTACAGCCACATGCCGGTGAGGTAGGCCCCCCACATTCGGGCGTAGGGAGTGCCGATGACGGCGTCGTCGCTGGCGATGACGATGTCGGCGCACAGCGCGATGTCGCTCGCCCCGCCGACGCACCAGCCGTGGACTTGGGCGATCACCGGTTTGGAGGCCCGCCAGATCGCCATGAACTTCTGCGTCGGGCCGGTCTCGCGGGCCGAGACCATCGCAAAGTCCTTGCCCGGATCCCAACGGCCGTCGGTGTTCATGGCCTCGCCCCAGTGCTGGAAGCCGCCGCCGAAGTCGTAGCCACCGGAGAAGGCCCGGCCCGCTCCGCGTAGGACGATGACCTTGACCTGCGGGTCGCGTTCGGCCAGCCCGATGGCAGCCTCTAGCTCGTCGGGCATGGGCGGAACGATGGTGTTGAGCCGTTCGGGCCGGTTCAGCGTGATGGTGGCGACGGGTGGCTCGGCCCGGTAGAGCAATGTTTCGAAGTCGGGTGTCGGCACGGCGTCACTCTATTCCGGAAGGTGAGCCCCACTTCGCGGATTGAGCCGTTGTCCTAGCCGGGAGTGGGGCCCCCGCGAATGGTGAACTGGGTTGGATCGTCGACCCGTTCGATGTTGGTGGCCAACGCCTCGGGGGTCAGTCCGGGTTCGTCGATACCGGCGGTCTCGGCGAGGAAGACCCGCGAGACGTGGTTCCCGCCGACCCGGTAGACGTGAGCGGTGCGATCGCATTGCTGGTGGCCGAGATACACCACCACGGGCGTGACCTGTTCGGGCTCGGCGTCCTTCACCAAGTCCGGCATGGTGCTCTCCGTCATGCGGGTGCGGGCGATCGGCGAGATGGCGTTGACCAGGATGCCATTGCGTTGACCTTCGACGGCCAGCACGTTCATCAGACCGACCAGGCCGGTCTTGGCGGCCCCGTAGTTCGCCTGGCCGAAGGTGCCGAAGAGCCCCGATCCCGAGGTGGTCATGACGATGCGGCCATAGTTCTGCTCGCGCATGATCGGCCACGCGGCACCGGTCACGTGGAACGCTCCCCGCAGGTGCACGTCGATGACGGCGTCGACCTGAGCGGGCGTCATGTTCTTGAAGGCGGCGTCGCGCAGGATGCCCGCGTTGTTGACCAACACGTCGACCCGACCGAAGGCGTCCATGGCGGTGTCGATGATGCTCCGGCCGCCGTCCGGCGTGGCCACCGACGCGGCGCTGGCGACCGCCGTTCCGCCGGCGGCGACGATCTCGTCCACCACGGCCTGCGCTGCGGAGGAGGATGCCGTGGTTCCGTCGACGGCGGCGCCGACGTCGTTGACCACCTCCTGCGCACCGCGGCGGGCGAACTCCAAGGCATGGCAGCGGCCCAACCCGCCGCCCGCCCCGGTGATCACTGCGACGCGTCCTTCAAACCGCAACGGCTCCATTGCCTTACGCCCCCTTTGCTTCGGGGCCATCGAGGTGGCGCCGACGGACTGGTGGGGATCAGCCTAGTCGGGCGTCACGCCGCTCCATCGTCTGGTGGCGATGGTCCGGCGGGTTCTTCGGGAGGGGTGTCGCGCTGGGCTCGGTCGTCGCGCGGGTGGTCGGGTGGGTTGTTGGGTGGGTGGAGTAGTCGTTCGGGTAGGTGGTAGTGGTTGATGCGGGTTTGGCCGTTGTCGAGGTGGGGTGGGGGTGTCCATTCGACGTGGCCGCGGGAGTTGATGGTGGTGGTCCAGCCGTTGGTGTCGACGAGGCGGTTGTCGGGTCCGCAGGCGAGGGCGAGGTCGTCGACGTTGGTGTTGCCGCCGGCGTTCCAGTCTTGGGTGGCGTGATGGACTTGGCTGCCGTAGGCGGGCACGGTGCAGCAGGGTTTGGTGCAGCCGCCGTCGCGGGCGATGAGCATGACGCGTTGGGCGGGGGAGGCGATCCGTTTGGTGCGGAACAACTCCAGGGCCGATCCGGTGGCCCGGTCGAAGACGGCCAGGTAGTGGTTGGCGTGGGCGGCCATCCGGATGACCTCGCCGATCGGGATCATGGTGCCGCCGCCGGTGATGCCGACTCCGGCGCGGCTTTCGAGGTCTTGCAGGGTGGTGCGGATGATGACCGAGGTCGGTAACCCGTTGTGCTGGCCCAGCTGGCCGCTTTCCAAGGTGTTGCGGGCGATGGCGATCAGCGCGTCGTGCTGGCGCTGGCCCAGGCTGCGGTGATCGGTGTCGAGTTGCTGCTGTGAGGGCGTGCCGGACAGGCAGGGTGCGGGGTCGTCGGGGTGGCACATGCCGGGGGCGGCCCATTTGGCGAAGATGGCCTCGTAGCAGGCCCACGCTTCGGGGGTGAGCAAGCCGCGGATGGGGATCATGCCGTCAGGGCCCTGCTTGCCCACGTGCAGGCCGCGGCGGCGGGCACGTTCGGCGTCGTCGGGGGCGGGCCCGTCCTGATCGAGCAGGAACAGCACCTTGGCGGCGGCGTCGGTGAGTTCCTTGGGTCCGATTCCGGTGGCCAGGGTGACCAGGTCGGATTCGAGTTGTTCGCGGGTGAGCGCGTCGACCGCGGGCGGTAGGCGGTTGAGGGTGTCGCGGATGGTGGCCACGTGGGCGCCGGTGATCGCTCCGCTGGCCTGTGCGGTGGCCGTTGCGGTCAGCAGCGGGGTGAGGGGTTGGCCGGTCAAGGTGCGGCGGGGGCCGAGTTCGGCGGCGTCGGCCAGCCGGCGGCGGGCTTCGGTGCGCGAGAGGCGCCACCGGATGGCGAGTACGTCGGGCCAGGACTTGGCGCCCAGCTCCCGCGGGGTGCTCTGGGCCTGCAGTTCGGTCAGCAGCCGGTGCCATGGGGTGGGCAGTTGGCAGGCCAGGGTCTCCAACTCATCGAGCACCTCCAACTGTTCGGAGCGCGACAACGCCTCCAGGTCACAGGCCGCCAGTTCCTCATAGCCGGCCCGCAACGCCGCCAACGCGGCACCGACCCGTGTGATGTCTCAGGACATCGGTGACAGTTCTGCATCAGGACATTGGTGACAGTTGATGTGTCAGGAGTTCGGTGACGGTTTACCTGATTTGGGGCGTGGGCCGCGGGGTCGGCCGTTGCCGACGTATTTGATGCCGGGTGCGGGTCGGGTGTGCTCGGCGAGGACCTCGCCCTGCAGGTCGGTGACGATGACTTTGGCGCCGGCGCTGACAACGAGGACCTGCTGGAAGGTGCGTTGGGTGTCAACCATGTACTTGACTGAGTCCAGTGCGATGGTCCCCGCTGTGCTCACCGTTCTGACATGTGTGTCGGCGGGCAGATCGGTGGGTGGCTGCGCTCGGGGGAGCCGATAGGGGCTCGGGCCGGGTACGTCGTAGCTCGGCCGGTTGGGTTTGGGGCGGGGTGGATCAGCTTTGGGGGTCGCTTCCCACGCGGTCAGCGGCGTGACACGCCCTGGTAGGCCTTGGTGGGGACGCTCGGTGTTGTAGATGTGGTCGAACGCATCGACCTGGGCTTGGAGTTCGGCGAGTGACTCCGCGAGCGGCTGTTTGTCGAGGTAGCGGAACAGGGTCTGGTGGAAGCGTTCATTCTTGCCCTGGGTGGTGGGCTTGTAGGGCTTGCCGGTGATCGCCTCCACACCCAGGCCGGCCACATGGGAGACGAGTTGGCCGATGTACCCACGCCGTGACGGGTTCAGCGCGATCCCATTGTCGGATAGGAGTCGTTGGGGTACACCATGATTGGAGACGGCCTTGCTTACTACGGTGATTGCGTCCTTAGCTGTCTCCCCGAATGCGACGTGGGAGGCAACCGCGTAGCGGGAGTGATCGTCGATGAGCTGGAAGATCACGCAGGTACGCCCGCCGGTGAGGACGTACTCGGTCGCATCCAGTTGCCAACACGCATTGGGGGCCGGATAGACGAACCGCCGCCATGCCGAGCGGGGCTTCTTCTTCGGCTCAAGACGAGCCACACCAGCCTCGCGGAAGATACGTGCCAACGACGCCGTGGACGGGACCTGGTGCAGGCCCATCGCGTGCATCTTGTCGTGCACACTGATCGGCCCATGGTCTAGCCCGGAGGACTCCAGAGCGGCCCGTACTGCCACGGCTTGATCTTTGACCTCTCCGCTGAGCTTCGACGGGCTCGAGTTCGGTCGTCGGGTCCTGGGTTCGAGCACGGCAGCCGGTCCGTCGATCTTCACGCGTTTGCGCAACTCGTAGAACGACTTGCGGGAGATGCCGTGCTCGGCGCAAAACGTCGAGACTGCCCCGCGGGGCGCCTCGTCGGGCCACTGAGAAATCGCCAGCCGGACGCGAGGATCGATGGGTTCATTGACAGCCACCCCGGGAGCTTGGTGGTGGCAGAAGTGTCACCACCAAGACCACCCGAACCGTCACCGATGTCCTGATGCAGAACTGTCACCGATGTCCTGCGAGATGACA
>JAHFVC010000186.1 GCA_023264765.1 Mycobacterium sp.
CGTTGGTCAGGCCGAAGAACCCTGAACCCACAACGAGGAGGTCGTAACGACCGGTGGGAGGGCGCGCGGCGACCCGGGCAGATTGATCGGTCATCGGCAGCAAGGGTATCCGACCCGCCCCCGCCCACCCGAAACGCGTGACGGCGAGACGTTCTCGGCAGGTCGCAATTAGCTCACAATTCCATATCGTCACTCCAGACTCACTAGTCACACCCGTACCATCGATCACGTTGGAAGACGGCGTTTTCGGAGCTGATGGCAAGGCACAGGACCTCAGGAAGTCAACGTCGCCGACGCTCCACCGAACACACACCGCAAACACGTAGTCCATGTATTGAGGAGACTTCCGTGCCGAACCGACGTCGACGCAAGCTCTCGACAGCCATGAGTGCAGTCGCCGCCCTGGCCGTCGCAAGTCCAGTTGCAGTAGCTGCGATCTCAGAACTACCCGCGAACAACGCACAACCCCAGCACCGGCAGTTCGTGCAGGCCGCCCTGATCACCGACCTTCCCGGTGAGCTGATCTCGGCCCTGTCCCAAGGCCTGTCCCAGTTCGGCGTCAACCTGCCGCCGATGCCGACGGGCATGCTCACCGGCTCGCCCGCTGCCAGCCCGGTACTGACCTCGCCGGGCCTGGGTGCCACCGGCCTGACCTCGCCGCTGTCGCCGGGCCTGGGCGCAACACCCGGTCTCACCGCGCCCGCGAGCGCGGCCGGCCTGACGCCCGGTCTGGGCGTGCCGGGTGCGGCTGCCTCGCCGTCGGCACCGGGACTCAGTGTGCCGCCGATCAACGCGACGACCCCCTCGCTGAGCCCC
This sequence comes from Mycobacterium sp., assembly GCA_023264765.1. Taxonomy (GTDB): domain Bacteria; phylum Actinomycetota; class Actinomycetes; order Mycobacteriales; family Mycobacteriaceae; genus Mycobacterium. The sequence goes on from JAHFVC010000186.1 coordinate 817, forward strand.
ACCTCGCTGACCGATCCGCTCAACACCAACCCCGGCCTGACCGGCGCCACTCCGGGCCTCACGTCACCGTTGACACCGAGCCTGGCCACCCCGGCGGGCCTCGGTACCACGGGTCTGGGCACCCCCGGTCTGGGCACCCCGGGCCTCGGCGCACCCGGTGAGGTTCCGATCTCCTCGCCGATCGGGCTGGATCCGATGGCGGGCACGTACCCGATCCTCGGGGGCGATCCGGGTCTCGGACTCGGCGCTCCGGCCGCAACCAGCGGAAGCGGCGGGCTGATCGGCGACCTCAGCAGCGCGGCGAACCAGCTCGGCGCGGGCCAGGCCATCGATCTGCTCAAGGGCATGGTGATGCCGGCAATCCAGTCGGCCATCAAGCAGGCGGCACCGGCCGCAGCGGCCGCGGCTCCGGGCGCAGCCGCAGCACCGGCCCTGGCGGCAGCACCCGCTGCCATCGCTCAGGTCGCTTCGGGCGCGGGCGCCTGACCCGCCCACAAAGCCTGTCACCGAACGGCACCGCAGAAGCCATCCCGGCTCTGCGGTGCCGTTATGTGCCGACCAGAATTCATGTCGTGTCGAAACTCTGGTAACACCAGACTCATACGTAACATCGGAGCGTGTCGCGTCGCCGTCCTGCTCCGTCATTGCTGCTCTCGGCGGTAGTGGGCACGGTCGTGATCCTGCCGTGGGCGGTCAACGGCGTACCCGCCAATCCCGGCCCACCGCCCGTCGTCATCAGCCAGCAGCCGCTGGCCGATCTGGCTGCGGCCGGCGCCACCGGTGAGACGATCCGCGAAGTACACCAGGACACCCCGTTCTCGATGGTCGCCATCACCGCCGACGACCTGGACGGCACCACCGCACGGGTACGCGCCAAGCAATCCGACGGCGCATGGGGACCCTGGTATGAGGCCGAGACCCTGGAAGGGGTCGGGCCGGAAGGCAAGACCACCCGCGGCACCGAACCGGTGTTCGTCGGACGCACCACCACCGTTCAGATCGCCGTGACGCGCACGCCGCCACCCCCGCGTCCCAAGCCGGATCTCGGCTACATCCCGGCCAATGTCGAGCAGCCGATGCCGCTGAACGTCAATGCCGTACTGATCAGCCCGCCCCAGGCGCCGGTCGACATCCAGTTCAACCCGCCGGCCGCCGCGGCGACCATCCCCGGGCAGCCGCCGAACATCATCAGCCGGGCCCAGTGGGGCGCCGACGAGGGGATGAAGTGCGGCGCACCCATCTACGACGCGGGTGTGCGCGCCGGCGTCGTGCACCACACCGCCGGCAGCAACGACTACCTGCCCGAGGACTCCGCCGCGATCGTGCGGTCGATCTACGAGTACCACGCCCGCACGCTGGGCTGGTGCGACATCGCCTACAACGCCCTGGTCGACAAGTACGGGCAGGTGTTCGAAGGCCGCGCGGGCGGGATGGACCGGCCCGTGCAGGGCGCGCACACCGGCGGATTCAACACCGACACCTGGGGTGTGGCGATGCTCGGCGACTTCGACGTCGTCCCGCCGACCCCGGTCCAGCTACGCACCGTAGGCCGGCTCCTGGGCTGGCGACTCGGACTCGACCACGTCGACCCGCTGGGCACCGTCGCGCTGACCTCCGCCGGCGGCGGCTTCACCAAGTTCGCGGCCGGCGCCGTGGAAACCCTGCCCACGATCTTCACGCACCGCGACGTCGGCAACACCGACTGCCCGGGCAACGCCGCCTACGCGCTGATGCCGGTGCTGCGCGACATCGCCGCCCGGTTCAACCGGCCCGCCGGTCCCGCCGACCTGGTGGACACCCTGCGCGGCGGCGCCATCTTCGCCAAGTGGCAGGCGATGGGCGCCGACAAGGGCCCGCTCGGTGTGCCCACCTCACCGGAAGCCGCGGGCGACGGCGCGGCCCGCTATGTGACCTTCGACCGCGGGGCCATGTACTGGAGCCCCATCAGCGGTGCGCAACCGGTGACCGGAGCCATCTACGAAGCCTGGGGCGCACTGGGTTTCGAGCGTGGCGCACTGGGCCTGCCCACCAGCGGTGAGATCAACGAGCCGCAGTGGATCGTGCAGAACTTTCAGCACGGCACCTTGAACTTCGACCGGGAGACCGGCGAGGTCACCCGGGTCACCGACGGTGTGCCGCTCAAGCTGCCCGCACCGAATCACTCGCCGATCCAGATGGAGCGGTTCACCCCGATCGACGCGCGCTGACCCGTCATCCACCCGTCGCGGCGCTCGCCCCTTACATCCACCCGTCGCTGCGCTCGCCCCTTACATCCACCAGCGTTCGAGCACCCGCGCCACGCCGTCGTCGGCGTTGGTGACGGTGACCTCGTCGGCGGCGGCCAGCGCATCCGGGTGCGCATTGCCCATCGCCACCCCGAGCCCCGCCCAGCGCAGCATCGGGACGTCATTGGGCATGTCGCCGAACGTCACCACGTCTTGCGCCAGGATCCCCAGCGGCCCTGCCACCTCGTCGACCCCGGTCGCCTTGCTGATGCCCAGCGGCACCACTTCAATCAGGCCGTTGTTCGTCGAGTACGTCAGGTCGCCCTCGATCCCGATGTGCGGGGCCAGCGCTGCGGCCATGTCCGCGCTGAGCGCCCCGGACTTACGGATCAGCAGCTTCACCGCGGGAGCGCTGAGCAGGTCGGCCAGCGACACCTCGGTGTTGTCGGGGTTCAGCCACGCATGCTCGTAGCCGGGTGAACTGACGAATTGTGGGGTCGCCGCGTCGTGGGCGCTGCGGCCCACCCGCTCGACCGCCAGACCCGCCCCCGGGATGATGCTGGTGGCGATGTCCGCCAGCGTCGCGAGCACCTCCGCGGAGAGGGTGCGCGCCGACACGATGCGGTCGGTCGCCGAGTCGTAGATCACCGCACCGTTGGCGCACACTGCCATCGGCGCGAAGCCCAGTTCCTCCACCACCGGGGGCACCCAGCGCGGCGGACGGCCGGTGGCCAGCACGAAGTGCGCGCCCGCGTCGACCGCGGCGCGCACCACCGCCCTCGTCCTGGCGGTGACGTGTTCATGCTCGTCGAGCAGCGTGCCGTCGACGTCGGTGGCGATCAGGGCGGGCAGCATTTCAGTGTCTTCCCAATTGTTTACGGCCCCGGCGGGCCCGTTCGGCCTCGTCGAGACGGGTGGCTTCTTCCGGTGACGGTGCCCCGCCGCCGAGGCGCCGCGGCACCCAGTAGGCGTCCGCGGGGTGCGGGTAGTCCTCTTGCACGTGATGCAGCAACGACTCCATCGCCTGCCGCAGGTCGGTCATGGTCCGGTCCACCCCGCCGTGCGCCGTCAGCGCCGGACCGAGCGCCACGGTCACCGGAATATGGTTGCGGCCCAGGCTTTTCGGATGATCCTTCGTCCAGACCCGGTGCACGCCCCAGACGATCAGCGGGACGATCGGTACCTGCGCCTCCAGCGCCATCCGGGCCGCCCCGGTCTTGAACTCTTTCAGCTCGAAGCTGCGGCTGATGGTGGCCTCGGGGTACACCCCGACCAGCTCACCGGCCCGCAGCCGGTCGACGGCCACCGGATACGCCTCACCCCCGGCGCTGCGGTCCACCGGAATGGTGCCGGCATGCGTGATCAGGAAGTTGACCCCCCGCACGTCGCGCATCTCGGCCTTGATCATGAATCGCATGCGCCGGTGACATGCCGTGGCCGCCAGTGCCGCAGGCAGGAAATCCACGTAGCTGGTGTGGTTGATGGCGACGACGGCCCCGCCCCGTCGCGGGAGGTGCTCCAGGCCCCGAAAATCCAGCCGGGTGCCGGTGACGCGCATCGCCGTCTTCCCCGCGATCTCAAGGGAACGAAAAACCGGCTCCATACGCGCTACTCCGGCGCCTCGCCGGCACGTTGGGCCCGGCGGGCCGCCTTTTCGGCTGCCTCGTCGGCATCCATCCGGTTGGCCTCGGCCAACGTCGGCGCCCCGCCACCGAGGCGGTGCGGAACCCAGTACTCGCCGGCGGGGTGCTGTCCGTACTCGTCCTGGACTCGCTCCAGCAGGTGCTGCATCCGGGAATGCAGCAGGGCGGTCAACTCGGCGGCAGGCAGCGTCGGGTAGATGGGTTCCCCGACGGCGACCGTGATGGGCACCTTGGGCCTGCGCATGTTGCGCGGATGCCCCTTGGTCCAGACCCGCTGGGCACCCCAGACGATGTGCGGGACGATCGGCACGTCGGCCGCGATCGCCATCCGCGCGGCGCCGGACTTGAAGTCCTTGATCTCGAAGCTGCGGCTGATGGTGGCCTCGGGATACACCCCGACCAGCTCACCGGATTTGAGGGCCTGGCAGGCGGCGGTGAATGATTCGGCGCCGCTGGCGCGGTCCACCTCGATATGACGCAGGCTGCGCATGATGGGGCCACTGATCTTGCTGTCGAAGACTTCCTTCTTCGCCATGAATCGGACCTTGCGGCCGCGGTGCTGCAGGTAGGCGGGCAACCCGGCAAACGTGAAATCGAAATAGCTGGTGTGGTTGATCGCGATGACCGCTCCCCCGGTGACCGGGAGATTTTCCACCCCGGTCACGGTGAACTTCAAGCCCTGCAACCGCCACACCAGGCGGGCGGCTTGAATGACAGTTCCGTATACCGGTTCCACACCGAACAGCCTAGTGCCGGACGCATTACCCGCCCACATCGCAAGTCTCTGGCGCGCGGGCCCCGCCGCGCCGGTTACCCTGATAGCGCACGACGGCAACCATGCGAAAGGGTATTTGTGCAGGTCACGAGCGTGGGGCACGCAGGCTTCCGGATTGACACGGCGGCAGGCAGCATCTTGTGCGACCCCTGGGTCAATCCGGCGTACTTCGCCTCCTGGTTCCCGTTTCCCGACAACAGCGCGTTGGACTGGGACGCGCTCGGGGACTGCGACTATCTCTATGTCAGTCACCTGCACAAGGATCATTTCGATCCGGCGAACCTGCGTGACCACGTCAACAAGGACGCGGTGGTGCTGTTGCCGGACTTCCCGGTGCCCGATCTGCGTCGCGAACTGGAAGCCCTGGGATTCCACACCTTCGTCGAGACCACCGACTCGGTGAAGCAGACCGTCAGTGGCCCCAAGGGCGACCTCGACGTGATGATCATCGCGCTGCGCGCCCCGGCCGACGGGCCCATCGGCGACTCCGGCCTTGTCGTATCTGACGGCGTGACCACGGCGTTCAACATGAATGACGCCCGGCCGGTCGATCTGGACGTCCTCGGCCAGTTCGGCCCCATCGACGTGCACATGCTGCAGTACTCCGGCGCCATCTGGTACCCGATGGTCTACGACATGCCGGCCCGGGCGAAGGAGGCCTTCGGCACCCAGAAACGCCAGCGCCAGATGGATCGCTGCCGCCAGTACATCGCCCAGGTCGGGGCGACATGGGTGGTGCCGTCGGCGGGCCCGCCCTGTTTTCTCGATCCCGAACTGCGCGACCTCAACGACGACCACGGCGATCCGGCCAACATCTTCCCGGACCAGATCGTCTTCCTGGATCAGATGCGCACCCACGGCCACCACGGCGGCCTGTTGATGATTCCCGGTTCGACGGCGGATTTCGCCGGCTCCCAACTGAATTCACTGACGCATCCGGTGCCGGATCCCGAGCAGATCTTCACCACCGGCAAAGCCGCATACATCGAGGAGTACGCCCGGCGGATGGCGCCGGTGCTGGCCGCGGAGAAGGCGGCGTGGGCGCCGGCCGAGGGTGACTCGCTCCTGGAACCACTGCGAGCACTGTTCGAGCCGATCATGATCCAGTCCGACCAGATCTGCGACGGCATCGGCTATCCGGTCGAACTGCGACTGGGGACGGAGACCGTAGTCGTCGATTTTCCCAAACGAGCTGTCCGCGAACCTATTCCGGACGAGAAGTTCCGCTACGGCTTCGAGATCCCGGCCCAGCTGGTGCGTACGGTGGTGCGCGACCACGAACCCGACTGGGTGAACACCATCTTCCTGTCCACCCGGTTCAAGGCGTGGCGGGTGGGCGGCTACAACGAGTACCTCTACACGTTCTTCAAATGCCTCACCGACGAACGCATCGCCTACGCGGACGGCTGGTTCGCCGAGGCGCACGACGACAGCGCCTCGACCACACTGGACGGCTGGGAGATCCAGCGCCGGTGCCCGCACTTGTTGGCAGACCTGTCGAAATTCGGTGTGGTGGAGGGCTCCACGCTGACCTGCAACCTGCACGGCTGGCAGTGGAATCTGGAGAACGGCCGCTGCCTGACTGCCAAGGGCCATCAATTGCGGAGTGCGCGACAGTCATGACCACGGCGGTGTCCTACGACGACGGGCTGGTCCTGCTGGACCGCCAGGCCCTGACGCTGCGCCGCTATCATTTCCCGTCGGGGACGTCGAAGATCATCGCACTGCAGTCGATTCGGGGTTACAAGACCGAATCGATGGGACTGGCCTTCGATCGGTTCCGGATCTGGGGCCCATCCGACGACCCGCGCCGCTGGCTACCGCTGGACGTGTGGCGGCCCATCAAATCCACCCTGGTTGTGCTCGACGTGCCCGGCACCCGGCCCAGCCCGGCCTTCACCCCGTTGCGGGTCAAAGAGTTCCTGTCGGTGCTCGACGAGTTGCTGGGCCAGGCCTGAGCCTCAGGCCTGCAGCCGAGCCCGCACGGCGCTCAGCCGCTGCGCCAGCTCCTGCTCACCGATGACCCCACGCTGCAGTAGCGAATGGGCCAGTGCCATCAGCTGATTCTCCGGGTACGGCAGGTCCGCGTACACCGTCGCCGACAGCGCGTCCTCCTCGTCCCGTCGTTCCTTGAAGTCGGGGATGCCGGCCTCGCACCCGGAGCGGTCCAGGGCGTCACACATGCCGTCGAGGCTCGTCTTCCACGGCGGGACCGGATTCTCGACACCGTACTTCGCGGCCATCCGCGGCCACACCTGGTTGCGCTCGACGATGCCGGCCAGCGCTTCGGGCGGGGTGTTCACGCGCCGTTGGGGTGGATCGCGGGGCGGGTCTCGACGATGACGTTCGTGGTCACGCCCGCCTTCGGCAGGGCGACGCCGATGAGGCAGTCGCGGGTGACGATCTCGGCCAGCTGGTCCTCGGACCAGTCCTCGGTGCCCGCCGGCTGCAACGGCATGACCATGAACCGGTGCTTCTGATTCGAATCCTGTACGCGCACTTCGACGTCGTCGCCCAGGTAGAGGCCGAACTCGGAGAGCACCTGCCGGGGCCAGCGCACCAAACGGCGGCGGTAGTTGGGTGTGCGGTACCACTCGGGCGAGTTCCCCAGGATGGGTCGCGGGTAGCAGGAGCACAGCGCGCACACGATCACGTGATGCACCTCGGGTGTGTTCGCGAGGATCTCGAACGCGGTGAAGTCACTCGGCGTGCCGAAGCCGGTGGGCTCCATCCAGTCGACGCCCACCTCCTTGCTCGCGGTCATCGGTTCGGCCAGGGCCAGCGCCTTGAAGTCCGGATCCAGCCAGGCCCGCGCCACCAGTTTGGCCGCGGGGGTCGGCCCGATCTGCTCGGCGAACTCGGTGAAGCGGCGGTGCTCCTCGGCGGTGAAGATGCCCTTCTCGATGCACAGTTCGCGCAGAGCGATCTCGAGCACCTCGAAGTCGGTGATCTCGTCGACCATCGGCTTGACGGTGCGGTCGTGGTCGTGGTCGTGGTCGTGCATCAGGCGCCTCGCAGCCAGTGTTCGGGGATCTCGGTTCGCAACGTGTCGGTGGGTGCTCCGGTGTAGTCGTCCCACAGCTCGGCCATCCTGAACTGCACGACGTAGAACCATTCCGGCTTGGCATCCGAGCGGGCCCACGTCTCGTCCTCGGCGGCCGGGCTCTCGTAGGCGACGACGGCGATCTCGCCTTCGGCGCCGCGGCAGTACTCGGGTGTGCGGGTATAGAAGAGCACGGGCAGTTCGTCGCGCACCACCACCCGGTCGCCGACGCCGAACTTGGCATCACCGGCCTGCCCGGCGTAGACCTGCGGGTCACCCTTGCCGACGGCGTGGATGTGGTGTTCGTTGCGCGCGACCGCCGACCCGTCACCTTCGCACTTCGGTTCGGCCTTGAGTTGCTTGCCCGCCAGGCCGCCGGCGTAGCGGCCCTGCACCTCGAGCATCCGCTCGGTCAGTTCGGTCAGCCCGATGTGGTGCTTCTCGATGAGCACCCGCGCGACCGAGAGCAACCACCGGCCGTAGTACGGAAATCCTTGGTACACAGCGCGTCCGACGTCGACGTTGCCGATCCGGCGGCGTTCCTCGGACAGCCAGATGCCGCGCCAGGCGAGGACTTCGCAGATGACATAGGTCATGTGCTCCCAGTACTCGTAGTCCTTGTTGACGTACTTCATCGGGGCATCAGGCTCGCCACCGACATCGTGCACCGGTTTGGTGAGCGCAACGATCCGGCCGTGGTCCATCAGGTCCGGGTAGGGCGCATCGGGTATCTCGGGATAGGCCGACTTCAGCCTGCCGACGAGATCGAGTTGGGTGGCGCGTTCGGCGGCCGTACTCATGCGTGTTTCCCCCTCGGCAGGCGGCGTGCCATCGCTTCGGGTTCAGTACATCGCAGAAGGGCACGCGGCGTGCGGAAAACCGCCGCGATTGGTCGCCAGAGGCTTCGCTCAGCGAACTTTCTGGCGCAATTCGGAGTACGCGTCCGAGGTGGTGTCGTACACGCGGACCACCGCTTCGTCGCCGGGCGCCAGGAAGGTCGACTCACCCAGCGGCGTGTAACGGGTGGCGCCGATCCCGATGAGGACGTGCTCGGGGTGACCCGAGGCGACCATCAGCGCACCGACATCCTCCAGCGGGGTATCCGGCGAACCCTTCTGATTGGCCAGCCGCTCGACGATCCAGTCCAGCAGCACCTCGCCGTAGTAGGAGTAGCCCAACAGCGGGCTGTCCACCCCGTACTCGTGCTCCTGACCGTCGGCGGAATGCAGGAAGCACACCAGCCGCAGGGTCGAGGTCGGCCCGTCCGGGGTGAGATCGGTGATGTCGAAGAACTCGCGGGCAACACCTTTGGACGCCGGGCCCCAGTTCTTCTTGTGGCTGATCTTCGGCGCATTCGGCCGCCGGATCGAGCAGTCGTTGAAGGCACCGAGCGCGAACGGCCGCAGCGACACCACCGTGTCGCCCTGCCAGGTCACCTCACACGCCAGCCCGACCTCCGGTTCGATCTGCAGATTCAGCGGAGTGTCACTGGCGGGCAGGGCGATCGTGTCATGTGAGAGCGGGAACTCGCCGAGGAAGCTGTCGTATCCCGGTGCATACCAGGGGAAGATGCCCTTCGGTGCTGGGCCTTTTACGCCCTCTGGACTCTCTACATTGGCGAAATCGATTGCCTCCCCGGCTTGTTCGAGATGTCCGGCGAAGTTGCCCGCCACCCCGAAGCCGAACCAGTTCCGCAGCGCCGCGTCGTCGAGTTCGATCACGCTGTCAGGACCTCCGTACCGAGATAGGGCACCAGCGCGGCGGGGACCCGCACGCTGCCGTCGGGCTGCTGATGGTTCTCCAGGATCGCGACCAGCCACCGCGTGGTGGCCAGGGTGCCGTTCAGCGTCGCGGCGATCTGCGGCTTGCCGTCGTCGTCGCGGTAGCGGGTGGACAGCCGGCGGGCCTGGAAGGTCGAGCAGTTCGACGTCGAGGTGAGCTCCCGGTAGGTGCCCTGCGTGGGCACCCAGGCCTCGCAGTCGAACTTGCGGGCGGCCGACGAGCCGAGATCGCCTGCGGCGACGTCGATCACGCGGTAGGGCACCTCGATGGCGGCCAGCATCTCGCGCTGCCAGCCGAGCAGCCTCTGGTGTTCGGCCTCGGCGTCGGCAGGCTTGCAGTAGACGAAGGCCTCGACCTTGTCGAACTGGTGCACGCGGATGATGCCGCGGGTGTCCTTGCCGTAGCTGCCCGCCTCACGGCGGAAGCACGACGACCACCCTGCATAACGCTTCGGGCCGTCGGACAGGTCCAGGATCTCGTCGGCGTGGTACCCCGCCAGCGGTACCTCGGAGGTGCCCACCAGATAGAGGTCGTCCTCGTCGAGGTGATAGATCTCGTCGGCGTGCGAGCCCAGGAAACCGGTGCCGGCCATCACTTCCGGGCGCACCAGCACCGGCGGGATCATCAGCGTGAAGCCGTTGGCGGTGGCCAGTCGCACCGCCAACTGCAGCAGACCCAGTTGCAGCAACGCGCCCTGGCCGGTCAGGAAGTAGAAGCGCGAGCCCGACACCTTGGCGCCGCGCTCCATGTCGATCAGCCCCAGCGCCTCGCCGAGCTCCAGATGGTCCTTCGGGGACTCGATCGCCGGGGTACCGCCCACGGTGTCCAGCACGACGAAGTTGTCCTCGCCACCGGCGGGCACCCCGTCGACGACGACGTTCGCGACGGCCATGTGCGCCGCGGTGAACGCACTCTCCGCCTGCGCCTGCGCGGTCTCCGCGGACTTGACGGCTTCGGCGAGCTCTTTGGCCCGCGCCAGCAGGGCCGGCCGCTCCTCCGGGGAGGCCTTGCCCACCGACTTGCTCGCCGTCTTCTGTTCGGCGCGCAGATTGTCGGCGGCCGAGATGGCGGAACGGCGGGCGGTATCCGCATCCAGCAACGCGTCCACCAGGCCGGGATCCTCGCCGCGGGCACGTTGTGATGCACGTACCCGGTCGGGTTCGTCACGCAGCAGCTTGAGGTCGATCACGGCGGTAACCCTACTGTGCCGGGCCAAGCCGGCTGGGGCAGCATGCCACAACCACATAACATTACAACTGCATCACTTGTCACAGCCCGTGACACGCCTGTCACAATAGAACCGATGTTGGACGCACCCGAACACCCAGAGCCCTACCTCGACGAGGGGACTGCCGGACCCGGCGACTCTCGGCGGAGGCTGGCCTGGTTGCGGGATGCGGAGCTCACCCCGACCCGACGCGCCCTGCTGCTGACCGCCCTCGGCGGCCTCATGATCGCCGGCGTCATCACCGTTCTTCCCGACACCGCCGCGGGCGGCCGACTGGCCGGGTTGAGCTCGGGCGCCGGCGGGCTGTCCCGCTCCAATAGCACCTTCGACCACGCCGCCAGCGGATCGTGCCTGAACTGGCCGGACCGCACGCCCGACGCCGCGCAGATCGTCGACTGCACCACCGAGCACCGCTTCGAGGTCGCCGAGGCGATCGACCTGCGCGCCTTCCCCGGCACCGAATACGGCGCGAACGCCGCACCGCCGTCGCCGGCCCGCATCCAGCAGATCAGCCAGGAACAGTGCCAGAGCGCCGTGCAGCGCTACCTCGGCGACAAATACGACCCGAACGGCCGGTTCGCGGTGAGCCTGCTCTGGTCCGGCGAGAAGGCATGGCGGCAGAACGGCGAGCGCCGGATGTTGTGCGGACTGCAGCTGCCCGGCGCGGACAACCAGCAACAGGCCTTCCAGGGCAAGGTCGCCGCGGTCGACCAGTCGAAGGTGTGGCCGGCCGGAACCTGCCTCGGTATCGACCCCGCGACCAACCAGCCGACCGACGTTCCCGTCGACTGCGCCAGCCCGCACGCCCTCGAGGTCACCGGTGCGGTGAACCTCGCCGAGAAGTACCCCGCGGGCGTTCCGCCGGAGCAGGAGCAGGACTCCTACGTCAAGGACACCTGCGCCAAGGTCACCGACGGCTACCTCGCACCGCTGAAGCTGCGCACCACCACGCTCACGCTGGTCTACAGCACGATTTCGCTGCCGAGCTGGCTGGCCGGCAGTCACCAGGTGTCCTGCAGCATCGGCACCACGCTGGGCAACGGCGGCTGGTCCACGCTGCTCAACAGCGCCAAGGGCGCCCTGATGATCAATGGCCGCCCGCCGGTCCCGCCGCCGGACATCCCCGACGAGCGCCTGAACATGCCCGCCATTCCGCCACCGTCCATCGACCTGTCCCAGAGTCAGTCCTCGGGCTCCTATGACTCGAGTCAGTCCTCGCAGCAGACGCAGTCGACCCAGCAGACGCAGTCCAATCAGCATCTCCCCGGACAGGCGAGCCCGGCACCCGCGACGCAGAGTGCCCAGCCGTCGTCGCCGGCCCCCGCACCGCC
>JAHFVC010000187.1 GCA_023264765.1 Mycobacterium sp.
ACGGTGAGGGTGGCGCCGCTTCGGCGCCGGCGGGCCCGGGCGCCGGCCCCGACGGTAGGGACGTGTCATCGTCGCTGGTAGGACCGTTACCCCAGTCGGGAAGCGGTGCCGCGGATCCCGTTCTGGGCGCGGGGGGTGGTCCGTCGTGGAGCCCGGAGCCGGCGGGGTTGCCTCCTGGCGGGCTGTACCCAGGGCTGGGTGCCGATGGCGGCGCTGAGGGCGCCGGGGGCTGGAGGTCGTTGGCCGTTAGCGGCGTGGCCTGCGACGATGCCACGTCCCCACTGTCGGGTGCGGCGCTGAACTGTGTGGTCGCCGGCGCCGATCCGCTCTGCGGTGCTGGCGCCGCTCCCCCACCGTTACCGGTCGCCGCGGGGGCCCCGTTGCTGGGTGTAGATGCTGCTGTCGCCGGCGGCGCCGTCGCCGTGGACGCGGTGGGTGGGGCGCTGCCCTGCTTGGCCGCTTTTTTCTGCTCCTTCTCGGCCTCTTTGGCGGCTTTATCGGCTGCTGCAGCTTCGGCGGCCTTCTTGTTCTCGTAGATGTCGGCGCCGCGGTCGAGATGGCGGACCATCGAGCTGCGTCCCCCGCGGACGAACGGTGCGACGACGTGCAGGGCGTGCGAGGCCGACGGTGAGCGGGCGGCGAGCGCGCCGCCGGCCATGGTGGCGCCGAGGCCCATGGCGACCACGCTGCTGTCGCGCAGGAATCCTCCGGCCTTCTCCTGCAGGATGTTCGTGGTCGGCGGCGGTGGTGCGGCGCCGACGCTGCTGATGACCCCTGAGGCGACGTTGGCGCTGGACTGTTTGAGGCTCTTGGACATCGCGAAGACCAGCCGGATGGCGACCATCATCAGGATGAGGGCCGACATCATCGCCACGACGCCGTTGCCTTGTTGGCGGAAGACGACGGTCACGATCTCGCCGATGAAGATCGTCATGGTGATGTAGCCGAACATCGCCACGCCGGAGAACAGCATGGCGACGAACGTGTTCACCAGTGACGCCTGGGGTCCCCCGGGGATGACGCCGACAGCGAAGCCCCACAACAGCTTGAAGGCGTTGGCCACGGCGCGGAAGAACTCGAGAACGATGTGGAATCCGAGTACGGCGCAGAAGAGCGCGAAGATGCCGATGAACATCAGCATCAGGACCCCGGTGCCCAACTGTCCGGGGCTGGGGTTGTCGGCGGTCGCTTTCATCGCGGCCGAGTCGGAGGCACCGCATGCCCGGATGCCGTCCTTGATGTTGTCGGGGTCCCCGGATCTCACTCCCTCGCTCCAGGCCGCCGCGCAGCTCGGGGTGCTGTCGGGCTGCCCGGCGAAGTTCCAGGTCTGCAGTGGCCGGCGAACGAACGAGGTGGCCAGCGTCCCTTCGAGGCGGTTGAGGGTGTCGGAGGTGTTGTCGAGGCCTGCCACGGAGTTCGAGCCCAGGCTGACCGCTACGTCGCGTCCTTGGGCCAGGGGCCCGGAGTCGGAGATGACCCAGCTGATGGGTGAGTAGACCAGGGCTCCGCCGATGAGGGCGATGAGCACGGCGGCCGTGCCTTGGGAGGCGGCGCGGGGCAGGTTTCCGCGCAGGATGTTCACCGCGACGAAGGTGGCGGCGACGATCGCGGCGATCGCGGCGACGCCGGGCAGGATCTGGCCGGCGTAGTCCTGGACGACGGATGCCACGGGCTGTACGAGGTCGGGCAGGAACCCGAAGCTGATGACGTACATGAGGAACCAGATGGCGACGCCGCCGATGACGACGAACAGTCCGGCTTCTGCTTCGAGCAGGGTGGCCAGGACGGCTTGGGATCCGCCGTCGAGGATGGATCCGTAGTCGGTGGAGATGGCGTAGCGCGACAGCGGGACGCCGTAGGAGTCGGTGACCCCGAGGACGTAGAGCAGGGGGCTTTGGGGCCCGATCGCAGCGTGTGCTTCGGCGGGAAAGAGCAGCGCGACCAGGCACAGGCACAGTTGCAGGTAGATCGGCAGCATGGTGAACCGGCGCAGGCGGGTGGCATTCGACAGTGCCCAGCCGTGGGCGAAGAGCTGGCCGAGTGTGGGCAGGGTGGGGTCCCAGCCGGGTCGGAAGAAGGCGGCGGCGAGCACTAGATCGTCACCTGCTCGGGTGTGGTGGACACCGCGCGGGCGCGGTCTTCGCGGGCGGGTCCGAAGATCTTTCCTCGGCCGATGCGGCCGCGGCCGTCGGCGATGAAGCACTCGCCGCGGCGGTTGGGGGCGACGGTCTCGCCGCGTCCCACTGGCGGCGAGGTGTTCTCGCGGAGCTGCTTGATGAGGTAGGCGTCGCGCTCGATGTCGACGCCGAGCCACTCCAGGCTGTTGGTCGCCAAGGTGGTGTGGCGTTGCCGGAAGGCGAAGCGGTTGGGGATGAGGTTGTGCGCAGTGGAGGCGTAGTCGGCCTTGGGATCTTGCGAGGACAAGATGATGCCGGCGGCGTGTTTCCGGCCGTCCCGGACGAATTCTTCGACGATCTGCTTGCCGACGGTGGTGGCGGTGAAGTGGTAGGCCTCGTCGACGACCAGGGCGCCGAAGCGGCCCGGCTTGAGGAACTGGTCGCGCGCCAAGAGCCCGACCAGTTCGTAGAGCGTGTGGCCGAGCCGTTTGCGCCACGGCAGGTTCGCGTAGGCGTGGGTCAAGGTCAGTTCGTCGACGGTGGGCAGCGCCAGGGTGTGGGTCCGCACGACGGTCGCGGTGGCCGTGAGCGGCATGGGTGGCAGTGCCCGGTCGAAGAGCACCGGGGCTTCCACGGCGTCCATGGCGCGCACGAGTGCGTGTTGGTCGTCGGCGTCGCGGCCTGTGGAGCGCTCGGCCTGGCGGGCCAGGTAGTCGCGGACGTCGGCCAGGGAGCGCAGGTGGTGGGCGGCGCGGTGTTCGGGTTGCAGTGTTTCGGCCAGCAGCGTGCCTGGCGCGGATACCACCGGGATGTTGAGCAGCGGAAGGATGGTGTCGAGGGTGATGCGTCGGGCTTTGTGCGGGTCGTTGAACAGCCGCAGCGGATCGAGGGTGAACCGGGGGTCGTCGAGGGTGATCAGGACCGATCCGGGGATCGACTGCAGCAGTGGGATGTACTCGCCTTGCTGGGATCGGTCGATGACGAGGAACTGTCCGAGCAGGTCGGCGATGATGCTGATCAGTGTCTTGGTGAAGTAGCTCTTGCCTGAGCCGAGTTCGCCGGCGATGGCGATGGCCGGGCTGATG
The DNA here is from genome assembly GCA_023264765.1 of Mycobacterium sp. Lineage (GTDB taxonomy): Bacteria > Actinomycetota > Actinomycetes > Mycobacteriales > Mycobacteriaceae > Mycobacterium. The sequence goes on from JAHFVC010000187.1 coordinate 3,203, forward strand.
TCGGAGAGCACCTTGTTCAGGAAGTTGAAGTGCAGCGGCTCGAAGAGTCCTGACAGGAGGTTGACGCCGATGATCGGGCCGGTGTCGTCGAGCAGCCGCGCGGTGGTGAAGGGAACGAATCCCGCCCAGTCGGGGGTGGCGGTGACGTGCTGGTAGTCGGTGTACACGCTGTCGGCCGGCGCGCCGGGGTTGAGCATCATCCAGAGCTTGCGTTGGGCTCCGCGGGGGGTGTCGACGCGGATGCCGAGGCGACGGAATTTGGCTTTGAGGGTTCCGATGCTGCGGGTCAGGTCAGCTTGGGTGGGGGCGCCGACGGCCAGGACGGTGGTGAACTCGACCTCTTCAGCGTTCTCGTTGGTGGCGAGGCTGTCGTTGTAGGCAGCCAGGGTGTCGACTTTGCGTCGCAGCTCTTGGGTGTGGAAGCCGACGTCAGTGTCGCGTTCGCCGAGCTGGACGCCGAGCTTGCCGAGCACCTTTTCGTTGAGTTGCATCGCGGACTCACGGTCGCGGCGGCGCACGCGCATGGCCCAGTCGACGCTGACGTCGGGGATCCCGTCGAGCACGGACAGGAACTCGGAATGGCCGGGGAATCCCATGGCCGGTGGGAACGACATCGGGGTCAACATGGCTTGGTAGCTGTTGATGACCTCGCCCTCGTCGAGCCGGATCATGGCTTTGAGCATGGGGTCGAAGCTGCGGCGGAAGGACTTCTCGGTGCGGGCGCCTTCGTCGAGGATGCCCGGGAGGAAGTACGGGGTGGGGGCCGTCGTGCTCGGTGAGGCGTTGGCTGGGTTGTGCGGGGCGTGTTCGAGTGCCGAGCCACGCATGAGGTTGTGGTTCCAGATGAAAGGCAGCAGCCCCTCGGGGACGGGCTGCAACCGGAAGTTCGATTCGGGGTCGATGACGGTGAGCAGCTCCTCGGCGGCGGCGAGCTGCTCGGCGACGTCGCGGGCGGAGGGTTCTCCGCGAAGCGCGCTCTTCCCGAGAGGGAAGGTGATGGTGTAGATGCGGGTCAGCGGGGCGATCTCAGCGATGCGCTTGTAGCCGGCGAGGGTTTCCTTGATGTAGTCCGGGGTGCGGTGCAGGTCGACGCGATCGAGTGATCGGTTCATGACGTCGACGAGATCTAGCGGCGCCTGCAGGCTCAGCAGCAAGGTGTTGTCGGGGCAGTTGAGGATGAGCGATTCGTGCGCGTCTGCGACGCCGGCTTTGTCTTCGGGTTGGCGCAGGCCGTAGTCGATTGCCTCGACGAAGTAGGTGGCGAAGACGCCGCCGTGGTGGGTCCACTGCAGATGGTGGCGGCGGGCTGCGGTCGGCTGGCGGAGCTTCACGGTGCGCTCGGGTCCTTCGTATGCGGGTGTGGCGTTGCGGAGGTCAGCTGGCGTTGAGGGGGGTGTCGTCGATGACGAATGCGTGCGGGTTGGCCGAGGCTTGCCGATCCAGCTCCTCGCGGGCCAGAACCGTCGGCTTGCGGTCGACGATCAGGCTCACCACGCGGGCGGCCTTGCCCAGGACGGGCACTCCGTCGTACTTGATCAGGCTCAGGGCCGCGGTGACCGCGAAGGCGAGCAGGAGCCCGGTTCCGAACACGGCGACCGCGTTATAGGGCAGCAGCCGGGTCGCGAAGATGGTCGCGACGAGAGTCGCCGTGAACCCCACGATCTGCTCGATGGGGCGAGCGCCGCCGGGGAGTCTGCGCCCACCGGGGAGGCGTCCGACGTAGGTCCGAAAGCGTCGTCCTGAGGTGGCGACACGCACCCAGCGCACCCAGGTCATGCGGCCGCCAGGTCGCCGGCCAGGTCGGTCGCCGCGGGCAGCAGCGGGGCCGGCGCGGGCATCGAGTAGCCGCCACCGCCGCCGATCTGCTCGCCGGTGTTGCTGCCGGCGCTGATCAGTGACGGGATCATGGCGAAGACGCCGGCGGCACCGGTGATTGCCAACGCCGAGACGGCGATCTTCACCGGATTGCGGCCCGCTTCGCCGAACAGGTTTCGGAAGAAGTAGAAGATTCCCCAGAGCAGCAGCAGCGTGCCGGCGCAGCCCACGGCGACGACGCGGATGTTCTCAAGAAGGACCTGGAGGTCGGTCATTGGAGGGTTCCTTTCGATCTCGGTTGAGGGTTCAGCCGCGCGTCGGTGGTGGCGGCGGAGTCGTCGATGTGGAGGTGGTGGCGTTGTCGTCCTGCGGAGTGTCGGGCCGTGTCTGCAGCAGCGGCGTTGAGGCGATAGAGACCACCTGCCACTGACCCTCGACCGACCTGAGCGTCAGGGGGTAGGCGAGCTGGGTGAGGGTGTAGTTCTTGGTGCGCGCGGCCACGGTGATGTAGACCTCGGCGGTGTCGGCGCCGCTGCCGTTGCCGCTGACGTTCGCGTCGATGGACACCGTGTCGACCTTGGCGTAGGGGGCCGGCTGGATTGGTTTGTCGGTGGCGTCGGCGGTGACGTAGCGCGCGAAATCGGCTCCGCCGGTCAAGTAGGAGCGGACGAATCCGGTGGCGGTCATCGCCAGGGGCGAGTCCGCCGCGACGGTGTAGCGGTAGCCCAAACGGAAGTCGACGCCGACCCCGGGCCCGGCCACTTGCATCGGCAGCGCGGTAGCGCGCGGAGCACCGTCGAGCACGGTGATCGGCACGCGGTAGTAGGTCCGCTGCGGTGCTGTGGTGGTAGCTCCGTTGACCAGTCCGGAGACCGTCACTGTCCACAGGGCCACGCCGTCGCCGGTCGTGGTGATCTCCTTGGCGAAGGCCACATCGGTGTCGGTGAACTGCCCGGCAATCGGCGGCAGCTTCACGTCCTTGAGCGTCACGTAGTGGGCGAGCTTTTGTTCGTCGCCCGCTTTCGCCGTGAGGTATGTGGTCACGTAATCGCGCGCAAAACCGGTGACGAGCGTGGACGCGGGCACTGAGGCGTTACCCGGTGTGGGGTCGCTCTGATCGGTGTCCGGCCACAGCGATGTGAGAAGAGAGATGACGGCGAAGAGCCCGCCGATAATGCCGAGGATATTGACGGCGCGGCTCAGGAGTAGGCCACGATCGAGGGGCTTGACCAGCTCGTCGAAATGCTTCCTTTGAGAGGGAAGTTTACCTGTCACGGTAAATCAGTCTCCCACAGTCCCGGCGCCATTCTCGGCGAGCGCACGGGTGAATGCGGCGTCCGCTTCGGGGCTGTCGTCGACGATGAGTTTGAGCAGAGCGGCGCGCGCGTTCATGTCGAATGGGTCGTCGTGCAGCTCGTCGCAGGCGATCTTGACGTCGCGTGAGTAGGCGCGCACTGCGGCGATCGCGGGGCTGATGTCGATGTTGCGCGAGCGAGCTGATGCGGAGGTCGCCATGGTTGGGTGTCCTTCTCGGAAATGGGAGCGGGGCTGGGTGCCGCCTCTATCCGTGAAGTACCGGCCGCGGGTGCGGTTTCCGTCGCGCGCCGGGGCGTCGAGTTTCGTTCCGGGCGCGGGCAGCTAACCCGCTATTGGGAATAGCGCGTCCCTAAGATGGGCACCCTGTCGCATATCTGATTTGCTGCACCCCCCTTGACAGGGGGGGTACGCTGGCCGTGCAGCGGAGCGATAAGGACAGCGTGGCCCACCCGAGGGAACGTAGCTGGCGCTATTTTCGCAGGTCAACCGTGTGAATGTGACCTCACAACCGTTGCCGATAACTTCCTCGCAGGTCGCGCACATGAATTGTGCGCGACAGGTCACGAGCCGCGCACAGGGCGCGTGACCAGCTATCAGCAGAGCCGCGCACGTTCCGCGCACGTGACGCGCACGACCGGGTGCACGCCGCCCGCTCATCGACGCGCACGCTGGGCGCACGTCCATCATCAGTGTGCTGTGAGCGTGAAATTCGGGCCCTGGATTTTCCGTCGCGTGAGAACTGGGAATTATGGTCGCGCACCCCTCAGGCAACGCATGCGCGCTGATCAGCGGCGTGTGAGACCTCGTTTTGTGTCGTAGATCACACGCGTGAGAAGTTCTGCGGGGGCGCTTTCACGCCGTCGCTCACGTCGTAGCTGACGGTTAGCTCACAACTGGTTCCGAGGCTGTGGTCATCAGCTGCGCCGCACTGGCGCACCACGACTCCTTCAGGAGACTGGCGATGACCACTCAACCTCTTGCCCTCCCCCGCCCGGCCGCCGCGCTTCGTGAGCATGCGCTTCGCACTGCCGGCCTGCGCTCCCACCGCGCGCACGTCGCCGACTGGCTGCGCGCTGTAGATGTCGTCAGCATCGAGCAACTCTTTGACGCGCTCGGCGGCCGGGACACCACATCGACGGCTCTGCTTCTTGCTGAGCATCGCCGCGGCGTCGGCCTGGCCGCGACCGTGCTCCTGGGCGCCAAGGCAGTGATGCTGTCCTCGGTGGCGCGGCACGCTCCCGGCGATTCCCTGGAGGAGCGCTTCCAGGTCACTGTTGATGCCTTCCTGTCTCGTGCCTTGCCGGCGGTGAAGCCGACGCACAAGCACGCCGACGCGCAGCTGTACTGGATTACTTTGCGCACCGTTACGAAGCTGCATGAGGCGCCGCTGTGCTCCGCGGAGCCGTCGTTTGAAGATGTCGCCGGCGAGGATGTGCACGCCGAAGTTGACACCTATTTGACGGCCGATGTTCTCCTGGATTGGGCGCTGGCTCGCGGTGTTCTGGTCGAGCAGGATCACCGTGCTCTGAAGATCCGGTTTGGTGGTGACGCCGCGCTGCCGGTGCGTGAAGTCGCGGCGGTGTTGGGTGTCACGGAGAACAAGCTGGAGTCGCGTCTGCGGCGCGCAATGGCTCGCCTGCGCGAGGCGGTGGAGTCAGATCGCGATGATCTGGATCGGGCCTGTGTTGAGGCGCGGTGGGGCCGCGTCGGCGCCGATGCGTTCGCCGGAACTGGTGCGGCCGCATGACCGGGATCTCTGGGCCGGACGGGATAAAATTCCCCGACGCTGGTAACGCTCTCGACTCGGAGTGGCGTGCGGCTCCTGGCCCCGAAAGTGATGTCGATATGTCCGATCTGTATCACCGCCATGCAGACCAGATCGCCGATGACTTGCTCGCAGACCCGGAACTGTTCGAGGACGTGAGCGCTGAGTTCGCGTCGAACTCCGATGAAGGTTACGGCGAGTGGATGCCTAACACCGATGACGCCGATCTCGGTGCTGGCGCCGGGGAGTACGACGCGGCCTACGCGGCCTACGACGGTGATGATCGCCGCGATCGCGACCTCACCGATGAGGAGCAGTCCGATCTGGCCGAGCTGGGCCGCGTGATGACGGGTCCCGCCGATCACGGTCTGTTGACGGGAACCGGGCGGGGCGCCTACGTCCATCGCGACGATGACGACGTTGCAGTGCCTGACCCGGGCGCTGGGGATGTCGATCTGGATGGCGGCAAGGACAAGCCGTGGTGGCAGTTCGGGTGGTTCGACGGGGGCCGGCGCTCGCATCGGCTCGGTGCGATCGCCGCCGCGGTGGTGGTTGTTCTGGTTGTGGTCGTCTTGGTCCTACCGAGTGGTGGAGAACAGCAATCGTCGACTACCGCATCAACGACGCCGGCGTACTCGGTGCCGACAATGACTGCGCAGCCGCCCTCCTCTCCGGCTCCGGCGGATCCCGGTGCATCGGCTGCTGACGGGCCTATTGGGATCAAGTCCGCCGCGAGTCGGTGCACTGCCGGGTCGACCGATCCGATGCAGGCCTTCGACACCGATGTGAACACCGCGTGGATGTGCGTGCCGGCATACGGAGTTCCCGGCACGGTGCTGCGCGTGGAGTTCGACAACTGGTATGTCGTCACCGGTGTCTCCATCGTGCCCGGCTGGAACCGGGTCAATCCGGACGGCTCGGATGAGTGGCTGAAGCACAAGACCGCGGCGACCGTCGAGTACCAGTTCAACGATCCCGACGAGACGCGGCTGACGCAGCAGACCAATAACTTGCGCGATGAAGTGGTCACGCCGGTGCAGCCGCCGGTTCTGGCGTCCGCGATGACCATCACGATCACCGAGTTCGGCACACCCACCGGTCCGGTTGCCGACACCACGACCATTCCCGGGCAAGGTGGTGTCATTGCCTCCGACACCCCCAGGACCGGTGACCTGAACGACTTCGCGGTGTCGTCGATCAGCATCATCGGCCACCGCGCCGCGTAGCCGTCACGGCCGTGTCGGCGGCCGGTTCTAGGGTCAAAGGATGCGCCGCGCGTACGTCGAATCCCATGAGCCCTTCCCCCGAGCCCTCGCACAGGCTCTGCGATGGGCCGGTGACAGCGCCACCATCCACGCACCCGACACCCGCAGCATCGAGGAGAACCGCCTCCACGAGCTGGGGATCAGGGTGACGTCGCCGTCATCGAAGTCGCGGTTCTATGGCCGCCCGGAAGGCACGGTCGTTGCGACGTTCTTGAACCTTTCCGAGGTCCTGGAGGTCGAGCGCCGCGGCGGAATCGAGGGCCTGGTCGTTGTTCACGCGAACGGACCGTCACGCTTTCCCGGGGTGCCGCACCACGGCCCGTGGGTGACTGCTTTCAACCCCGAACACCTCGGTGGCCAAGAGATCGCGCCTGTTGCGTCGGCGCCGGCAGCCCTGCGGGCGGCGATCCGTGATCTCACCGGGCTCGCGGTCGGTAACCAAGGCTTAATCGACAAGCGCGAGCGATCGGAGGTCATCCACGCGCTGACCTACTTGCGCAGCCGCGGTTTTGAGCTCGATCCTGACGCGTTGATGGTGGAGGCGCTGCGCAACGAATGGGGCGGCACCGGGCCCGAGGAACTGCGGCAGATCGCGCTCGATCTGAATAAGGGCAAGCAGCTCCAGTTCGACAAACGTCGGTTGCGCCCGGAGCGCCTCGACGAGTGGGCCGCCACCAAGGACTGAGACGAACGGCCGCCCAGGCGACGGCGGGGTGTAGGGCGCGAGGCTGGAAGAATTGCCACGGTGAACACCGCCGCCGGCATCGGTCCGGATGCCGCCCAGTGGTGGCGTTCCATTTGCGATTCGACGCAGACCCCAGTGCGGGAGCTGCTCGACGGTTTCGACCAGATCGCACCCTTGCCTGTGCCCTACGACTGGCTCCCTGGCCGCGCGGAGACGTTCTACGGCGACCGTTTCCAGGTGTGGTCCGATCTCGCGGACGAGACCATCGAGTCGTTGGTCAACCGTCCGAAAGGTGGCATCGGGACCGTCCGGGCCATCCTGATCGCGGGGTGGGAGGCAGCTGCCCGCGCGCAGGCGATCTTGCCGCCCGACGCCGCGGCGGACGTCACCACAGCAGTGTCGCTGCTCGTCGATCGGCTGACCGATTACGACTACCAGCTGCTGGCAGCGCGGGGCTGGGCACTGCATCCCAAGACGGTGCCGGTGACCGCCGAGCAGCTCGCTGTCACCCAGATCAACGTGACCCGCAACCTCCCACGGGCGTACGCCAGGTTCAAGAGTCTGCTCCCGGAGCCGTCGCACGCAGTCATCACCGAGGGCGCCGAACAGCTGGGCCGGCTCCTTGGCACGTTGACGCGAAAGCCAGATGCCGAGGCGGCGCTACAGGGCTTCGGTGTGAACCTGTCCGATGACGCCGGGCAGATCTTGCTGCACCTGGCGGGCCCGTACGCCGAGACCAACGGTGGGTGGCTGGCGGTGACCACCACCGACATCGTGGACTCGGCGATCGCCGTGATCGACGATGCGCTCACCCGCTGGGGTGCCCCCACCACCACAACGCTGACAACCAAGCTGGGCAGCTTGGGTATCGCGTCGGAGACGGCACTCGAGTTCGTCGAAAGTCGACCAGGGCTGCGCCGCTTCGCCGAACAGTGGGTCAGGTGGGGTTCCACCGCCGCCGAGCTGGCCCAGGCGGCACTGAACGTCTGCGGGGAGCCGATGTCACCGGCGGCGATCGCCGAGTTCACCGGTGCCCTTCACGCGGAGGCGGCAATACGCCAGGCGCTGCACGACAACTCCCGGTTCAGCCGCGCCACCCGCACCACCTGGGCTTTGAGGAGGTGGGGCCTCGACGAGTACGGCGGATTGTTCACCGAGATCGCCGCGCGAATCGACTCAGCCGGCGGCTCCATCGCCACGTCTGCCGTCGTCGCTGACATCTTGGCCACCGTGCCAGACGTCAATGAAAGCTCCATACGGAGCTACATGGGCGCCCCGGCCTTCGTCGTCGACAAACGCACGGTGCGGCGGCGGACCGCCGCCGATGGGTGGCCCCCGGTGCCGCCGCTGAACTCCGTTCGTGGTGTCTTTCACCCCCGTCCGGATGAGTTTCGCATCGCGTTCCCGGTGACCGCTGACCTGCTGCGCGGCTCAGGGCAGAAGCTGCACGCAGCACCCGCGACCGCCCTCGGAGTGCACCCCGGCAGCGAGCGGACGTTCACCGGCACACCCTGCGACGTCATCGTGTACTGGAGGCTGTTTTCCGCCACCGGCGCCGGCGTGGGATCGCTGCGCCCAATCGCCGCTGTCCTGGAGGCCCAGCTCGGCGACACTCTCGTGTTCGTCTTCAACGCGCGAGACGCGACCGTAGCCGTGCAGCGGATCGCCCCTGCCGACCGGCGCGGCCGCCTAGCCGCGCTGGTCGGCCCACTGACACCCAGTCCCCGCGCCGCACTGGCGCACGCGGTGGGCTGCCACCTCCACGAGCTGGACGAGTTCCTCCAGCGGCGCGGTGAGGACGACCTACTCCCCCTTGCCGACGACCCGTCGCCGCACGAATCCCATCGCGGCCGGGAGGTCAGCTAGTGGGCGGTCACGCATCCTGTCGTGGCCGTCGGAGTGGGCGGAGCAGTGCCGGCGTCATTGGTGAAGTACACGTCAACTGCGACGCATCCGGCCTCTGGGGTGGCGATGAGGACTCTGCTGATCGGGTACGGGACCGGCAGCCCCGAATGCGACTCGGTGTCGTCGATCTTGGTCGCGGTCTTGTCGCGGCGAATCACTACGTGGATGGTCCAGCCGTGCGGCACCGGCCGCTTAACCTCGGGGTCCCCGCCCCAGGGAACCCATGCCCAGACCGCGGGCGGGCAGTCCCGCCGCGAGAATTCGCGTAGGTGGATCTCGGCGATCGCCGTGCCGTCCGGTCCCATGACTTCTGGTTTCAGGCCCGGAACCGGCACACTTGCGTCGAGGCCCTGGCCGCACCCGTCGTCAACGTCTTTGGCGAACTTGCCGTCCACCTCCTGCATGAGGCGCTGCGTGGCATCGGTGTGCGTGAGCACGAACGCAGCGACACTGGCGATGACGAGGACTACGGACAGTCCAGCAAGCGCGGCACCGCCGCGGGTGGGCTTCGACTTCATCGTCGGGCCACTGAACAAACAGGCGCTGATAGCGGCTACGAGCGCCGCCGCTGCCAGGAGGAGCAGGCCCCCGCGCAGCCAGCCGAACGCCTGGACGAAGGCATATGCGGCAGAGGCGAACCCGATCAAGGCGACAAACGCCCCGCCGGCTCTCATCACGTCGCGCGACGGGCGATAGCGGTGGCGCCCCGGTGGTGACGTCATTTTTCGGTGGCCTCCGATTCCCCACGGCGCGCCCGACGCCGATTTCCCGGACCCCAGTTTCGCAGCACCTCACACAGACGTCGGCGTATTCGAACACATGTACGATTCTTGATTGTGAAGCTGCGCCGCACGCGTCGAGGGTGGGCTGAGCCGAGGCCG
>JAHFVC010000464.1 GCA_023264765.1 Mycobacterium sp.
TGCGACCAACCCGTAGATCTCGCCGCTGACCAACATGCCCTTGCAGTACGCCGATCGCGTACGCACCCAGCTGCCGGAACAGCTCGTCAGTCCACTTGCCGGTGAAGCCTTCGGCCTTGGCCCCGTCGTAGAGCTCTTTGTCGTTGTCGTAGAGGACCAGTCGGTGTCGCCACCGGCTCTCTTCCCCTACGACCGAGTCCTGGCCTTCCACCGGATCGACCTCATCGGCGATCCCTACAACCTGCCCCTCGGCGACGGTCAGTTGCTTCACATCTTCTTCGAGGCCATCGATCATGGCCTTCTCGGCCGCACCCAGATGATCAGCAGCGACCTCCTCGTCGCCTACCGTCAACACTTGCTCGGTTCCCTCATCAAAAGAGGCGGACACGCGCTTTTCGCCGTCCTCGGCCGCCTCGTCCGTGCTCGTCGTGATTGCCACCCGGTGCGGCCTCCTCGTTTGCAAAACGATCCCTAGCAAAAGGTCATATGCGGCGAGAACCGGAAAGTCCCCTTCACGCTGATGTGATTTAGATCATGTCCTCAAGCTGGGCAAATGGCGCGGAAACCTACATAGGAGCTTATACGGACCGAACAACCCACGTCCGCGAACAACACCATCAAGGAGGTGTCGTGACCACTCTGATCGCGCTCGTCGTGACCATGCTCAGCATCGCCGCGCTGGCGGTCATCACCGCGCTGCGGTGGCCCAACACCGTCACCTGGGTCCACGTCGCCGTCGCCGTGATCGCGCCCGTCGCCGCCGAGACCATCCACCTGCTCATCCATTAGTTTGACAGCGACACCACAACGACGAACACCGCCGTCACAGGGGCTGCTCCACCGGGCAGCCCCCATTTTTTATGCCCGCACGCCCCGCCGACCGGCGCGCCCGTGCTAGCTCAGCTAGCAGACCTAGCTAGCTAGCATCGCCCGACCCCTACCAGCGAGGCGCACGCGTGTGCAGCGTTCCCGAACGTCTGGTTCGTCGTAGTCTCGAATGAAAGCGGGCGCGAGCATGGACAGCGCCAGTACAGGGTGAACGTGGTCATGAAAGCGAGGCCCTCCGGAATGGCTGACGACCAGCAGGTACCCCCCGAAGCACCACCCCCGCCACCGCCACCGGGCCGGCCACCACCCACACCCATCGTGTGGGAAACGGAGCTGAGCACCCGCAGCCAAGACCCTGCATCGCTGAGGACGGCCGCACTCGACGTCGTGCGAACCGTCGTCCACGGCGACCGTAGTGACTGACTCCCAGCCGCCCGCATCGGATGATCCGGCCGATCCCGACCAGGGGCGCGAATGGGTCGAATTCATCGGCAAAGAACTCGACCGCGAATACACCCGCCGGGACACCATCAACACCCGCTCCGCCGCGTCCATCACCAGCGCCACAGCCCTGCTCACCATCTCCCTAGCGGTCATTGCGGTAATCAAAGGTGAGCACTACACCGTCGATCTCGCAGCCTGGAAGGTGTGGCTCCTGGGTGCCGCCTTGGTGTGTCTGCTCACCGCAGCCATCTTCGGCATCCTCGCCGGCGCCACCGCAAGCAGATTCCGGATCGCCAGCACCAAAGACATGACCCGCATGCTCAGCCCCGAACTATGGGGCTACCACCGCATCGACGCCCGCAACGAAACCGCCAAACTCAACATCAGGGCCATCCGCACCCTCCGAGCCGGCAACACCGCCAAATTCCGATTCCTGGTTCTTGCACTCTTCACCCAAGCCCTCGGCGTACTATTGCTCGGCGCGTTCGCCGTTGCCGTCATCGCCAACAGCCCGCCCGCTTCCAGCAACCGTTATGCCTACCTCCGGCGGACCATTGCCGCATCACACGGGGAACTTCACTGAACTTGTCAATTCCGGCAGGCCCGCTACCTGGGGGAGGTGACTGCCGTTGGGGGTTGGTTTCGTGGCCCACGTTGTGGCCACCAGCTTGCTTCGCGGAGGAGTGTGGCGATGGCGGGCACGGTGAGGGTGCGTACGAGGAAGGTGTCGAGTAGGAGTCCGAAGCCGATGATGAGGCCGGCTTGGATCATGATGGCCACTGAGCCGACCATGAGGCCGAACATGCTGACGGCGAAGATGAGGCCGGCGGAGGTGATGACGGCGCCGGTGTTGGCGACGGTGCGCAGCACGCCGACGCGGATGTTGCTTCCGGATTCTTCGCGTAGTCGGGAGACGAGCAGCATGTTGTAGTCGGCTCCGACGGCGACGAGGATAATGAATGCCAATAATGGCACAGGCCAGGCGATTTCGTGTCCAAGGATCCATTGGAATACCAGGACGCCGAATCCGATTGAGGCGAGGTAGTTGAGCAGGACGGTGCCGAGCAGGTAGATCGGTGCCAGTAGTGCGCGTAGCAGCAGCACCAGGATGATGCCGACAATGATGGTGGTGGCCAGGGCCAGTTGGGCGAAGTCTGCCCACAGGAGCCGTTGGATGTCGGAGTTGACGGCGGGGAAGCCGGCGACAGAGACGGTGGCGTCGGCCAGGGAGGTGTTGGGGCGCGCGTTGTTGGCGATGGTGGTGATGCGGTTGGCGAGGTCCATGGCGTCGACGCTGTAGGGGTCGTGGCTGCTTTCGATCATGAACCGTGCTGTTTTGCCGTCTGGTGAGAGGAATTGTTTGGCGACGTCGGTGAATTGGCGGTTCTCGAAGGCGTTGGCGGGTAGGTAGAAACCGCTCGATGAGTCGGAGTCCTGGGCGGCGCGTGCGGAGTTCTGTAGTTGGGTGGCGATCTGGCTCATCCCTGAAAGCATTTCGATGTTGCTGTCGGCCAGGGTGCGCACACCGGTGGCCAGTGCTTGGGCGCCGGAGGCGAGTTGGCCGATCCCGTCTTGGAGGCGGCGCAGGTTGCCAGCCAGGTCAGCGGGGTTTCCCAGCGCCCCGAAAGCGTTGTCCAGTGAGGTGACGGCGTTCTGGACGGTGGTGAGGGTGCCGGCGACGGTGGCATTGCTGGCGGGGTTGTAGCGGTCGCCGAGGTCGGCGATCTGGGTGAAGAATCCGCTGTTGCGCAGTGTGATCAGGATCTGTACTTGGTCGCGGATCTGGGCGCATTGGGGTGTGGTGGCACACCACGGCGAGGTGTTGAGGGCACCCACGAGGGGCTCTAACGTGGTGATGGCGTGTTGTGCCTGGTCGGCCAGTGGTCGCAGGCCGGGGCCGGATTGGATGGCCTGATCGACCGCAGGGGCGGTCGCCGAAAGTTGTTGCAGCAGTGGTCGGAACTGGTTGACCTGAGTGCCGGCGGATTGGGCTTGAGTGAGGATTCCCGCCAGGGGGGTCAGGGCGGTGCGCACGGTGGTGTCGAGCTGGGCCAGTCCGCCGGCGAGTTGATCGGCGCCGTCGGTGAGTTTGGTGAGGTCGTCGCGGCGGGCGTTGCCGTCGGCGACCGCGCCGGCCATCTTGTCTCCGATTTGACCGTTCTGCCAGGCCAGTTGCGCTTGATCGAGGCGTTCCCCGGTGGGGCGGGTGACTCCGGAGACTTTGCTGACACCGGGAACCTGGGAGACGCGGGAGGCCATTTCGTCGAGGTCGGCCAGCCCCTTGCCGGTGCGCATATCGGTGGGGCTCTCGACGACGAGAAACTCGGTGATGACGACGTCTTTGCGGAAGTGGCGGTCCAACAGTTGGTAGCCCTGGTTGCTGGCGGTGGTGGCGGGTTGGCCTTTGCGGTCGTCGTAGCTGATCTTGATGGTCGCGGCCACCGCGGACAGCGCGAGCAGGATGACGAGGCTGATGACCAGCAGTGGCACCGGACGGCGCACCACCGCGACGGCGACACTGTTCCAATACCGGCGGGTGCGATCGGATTTGGGTTCACCGATGCCCCGTTTCGCCGCCAACGCCAGCACGGGCGGTAGCAGGGTGACGGTGGCCAGGAAACCGAACAGAACGGCGATGGCGCATGCGGGGCCCAGGGCGGCGAACACGCTCAAGCGGGCGAACACCATGGCCAGGAAGGCCAGGGCGACCGTGGCGGCGGAGGCCAGGATGACGCGGCCGATGCTGGCGGTGGCGTGGATGATGGCCTGCTCGGCCGGCACCTGCGCGCGGCGCTGCTCGTGGTAGCGGCTGATCAGGAACACGGTGTAGTCGGTGCCGGCGCCGAGCAGGATCGCGGTCATGAACGCGACGGTGAATTGCGAGACCGGCATCCCCATCTCGCCCAGCGCGGACAGGACGCCGCGCCCGACGGCCAGGCTCAGCCCGATGACCAGCAGCGGCAGCAGCGCGGTGAACACCGACCGGTAGACGATGAGCAGGATCAGCGCGATCATGGCGGCGGTGGCGATCGAGATCAACAGCAGATCGTGCTCGGCGGCGGCGATCATGTCGCTGAACGTCGCCGGCGGCCCGGTCACCTGCGCGGTCGTGGACGA
>JAHFVC010000188.1 GCA_023264765.1 Mycobacterium sp.
CGCCAGGCCGATGGTGACGGCACCGCCGACGTCGCTCACGCCGATGAGGTCCAGCACGCGCGAGTTCGGGTCGATCGAGGCCAGGATGCCGTTGTCGGCGAGCCGCTGCAGCACTCGTTCGGCGGGCACGCCCTGCACGGCGAAGCTGAGGACCGGGATGTGTTCGGCCGGGCTGCCCAGCACCATCACCAGCGGCAGGGACCGCAACGACGTCAACAGATAGGCGAACAACCGATCCATGTAGGCCGCCGCGGACTCCATGGAGACACCGAGTCGTTCGCGCCTGGTGCCCTGCGCCGCCTCGTCGAGCGACGCCAGGTATTCGATGCTGGCGACCACTCCGGCGAGCAGACCGAACTGATGGATACCCATCTCCAGACGGGCCGGGCCGGTGGCGTGCGGGTCCAGCGACACGGAGCTGAACATGTCGATCACCGAGGGATCGCGGAACACCAGCGCACCGATCGGAGGTCCGCCCCATGCGACGGCATTGAGGGCGAGGACATCCGCGTCGATGTCGTCGATGTCGATCAGCCGGTAGGGCGCCGCGGCCGAATGGTCGACGATGACGAGTCCGTTGTTGGCGTGCACCAGCTTGGTGACCGGCTCCAGATCGGTGAGCGTGCCCAGCGTCGAGGACGCCGACGTGATGGCCACCAGCCGGGTCGGCTTGGTGATCAGGCTCTCCCACTGCCAGCCCGGCAACTCCCCGGTCTCGACGTCCACCTCGGCCCATTTGACCTTGGCCCCATACCTATTCGCGGCACGCAGCCAGGGCGAGATGTTCGCCTCGTCGTCCAGGCGGGTCAGCACCACCTCGTAGCCCAGCCCCACCCGGGACGAGGCCGCATCAGAGAGCAGGGTCAGTAGCACCGACCGATCGGCGCCGAGCACCACGCCCTCAGGGCTTGCCCCGACCAGGTCCGCGATGGCCCGCCGGGCCGCCGCCAGCACCGTCCCACTGCGCCGCGCGGACGGGTGCGGGCCCGAGGCCGAGGGCATGGAACCGCGGAACGCCGTCGACACCGTCGTCGACACCGAGTCGGGCAGCAGCATCCCGTCCGGGGCGTCGAAGTGCACCCAACCGTCGCCAAGTGACGGGTGCAATCCGCGCACCCGGGCGACGTCGTATGCCATGCAAGCCACCTTAGAGCGTGTGCAATTCGTCCAGACGGACACAGTTGCGGTAAGTGCCCGGTGGCACCCTGGCCTCTTGGGCCGGGGTCCCGGGCCGGATCACTTCGGCAGCCATACTAGTGCAGTGGGCTTGTCGTTCGGGGTGCTGATTGCCCTGCTGTTGCTGGTGTGCCCCGGAGCAATCGTTGCGCGAACGGCCGGTCTGACCTGGCCGACTGCCGTCGCGGTCGGCCCTCCGGTCACGTATGGCGTTGTGGCACTGGCCATCGTGCCGATGGGCGCCCTCGGCGTCCCGTGGAGCGCCTGGACCGCGCTGGCGGCCCTCGTGGTTGTGATCGGCATCACTTTCGCTTTGCGGCGGGGACTCGCCCGATTCGGCGACGCCGAGGCCGAAGGACTGGCCGCCGGACGTGGCCCCGCGCTGGTCGTGGGCGCGGGCGTGCTGCTCGGAGCGCTGTTCATCGGCTTCGCCGCCGTGCGCGGTATCCCGAATTGGCAGTCGATTCCCAGCACCTGGGACTCGGTCTGGCATGCCAACACCGTCCGCTGGATCCTGGAGACCGGCCAAGCCTCCCCCACCCACATGGGCGAACTGCGCAACGTCGAAACCCATGACGCGCTGTACTACCCGTCCACCTTCCACGCGCTCGCCGCCATCTACAGCCAGGTCAGCGGTGCCGCGGCCACGACGGCGTACACGGTCAACTCGCTGGCGGCGGCCATCTGGCTGTTCCCGGTCAGCGCGGCGGTGCTGACGTGGGTCACACTGCGCCGAACGAACGCGTCGGAATGGCGCACCGCAGGATGTGCGGCCACCGCGGCCGCCCTCTCGGCATCCTTCACCGCGATCCCGTACGTCGAATTCGACACCGCCTCCATGCCCAACATGGCCGCGTACGGCGTCGCCGTCCCGGCTGCCGCGCTGACCATCTCCGCACTGCGGCACCGGGACCGGGTCCCGCTGGCCGTGCTCGCCGTCCTCGGCGTGTTCTCGGTGCACATCACCGGCGGCGTGGTGACCGCACTGTTCGTCGTGGCCTGGTGGTTGTTCGACGGACTATTGCGGCCGGTGCGCGGCCGGCTCACCGATTTCCTCACCTTGCTGGCCGTCGGTCTGCCGGCACTGGTGCTACTTCTTCCCCAGTTCGTCGGGGTGCTGCAGCAGGCGGAGATCATCGTCGGGCACGCCTTCGTCACCCATGAGGGCAAGAAAAAGGGGTTGTTCGACGCCGTCGTGCAGCACACCCGCCACCTCAACGACTATCCGATCCAGAACGCCCTCATCCTGGCCGCGGCGATCGGCGGGCTGATCCTGCTCTACCGCCGCGTCTGGTGGCCACTGGCCATCTGGTGCCTGCTGATCGTCTCGATCGTGCACTCGTCGGCCCCGTTCGGCGGCATCATCGGCACCGTCACCGGCCGGTTCAGCGACCTGTTCTACAGCGACCCGCGCCGACTGTCCGCGGTGGTGACGATGCTGCTGACCTCCTGGGCCGGTATCGGGTTGTTCACCGTGGCCGCCTTCGCCGTCGCCGCACTGCGCCGGCGTGTGGGTTCCGGGTCGCCGCGGGTGTGGCACGCGGTGACCGCGGCCCTGCTCGTCGCGATCGCGGTGACCAGCACCTGGCACTACTTCCCCCGGCATCGGCACCTGCTCGGCGAGAAATACGACCAGGTGATCATCGACGACAAGGACCTTCAGGCGATGGCCTATCTGGCCGGCCTGCCGGGAGCCCGCGACACGATGATCGGCGACGCCAATACCGACGGCACCGCCTGGATGTACGCCGTGGCGGGCCTGCACCCCCTGTGGACGCACTACGACTATCCGCAGCAGCAGGGGCCTGGCTACCACCGATTCATTTTCTGGGCCTACGCCGACGACGCCGATCACGACCCCCGGGTGGCCGAGGCCGTGCACGCGCTCAACATCCGCTACGTGCTGACAAGCACCCCGGTGGTGCGCGGGTTCGTCATGCCCGACGGACTAGTGTCACTGGACAAGTCGAAGTCGTGGGCCAAGATCTACGACAACGGGGAGTCGCGCATCTACGAGTGGCGCGGCGACGGCCCTTCGGCGCACACCAACGGCTGAGAACGGGGTACCAGGAAGGCCATGACCATCAATCCCGACGACGACAACATCGAGATCCTGGCGGGCGAACCCGACGCCGAGATCGCGGACGACAAAGCCCTGACCGACCTGATCGAGCAGCCCGCCAAGGTCATGCGCATCGGCACCATGATCAAGCAATTGCTCGAAGAGGTGCGGGCCGCTCCCCTGGACGACGCCAGCCGCAGCAAGCTGCTGCAGATCCACAAGAGCAGCATCCGTGAACTCGAAGACGGCCTCGCGCCGGAACTGCGCGAGGAACTGGAGCGGCTGACACTCCCCTTCACCGACGACTCGGTACCCTCGGACGCCGAACTGCGCATCGCGCAGGCTCAGCTGGTCGGTTGGCTGGAGGGGCTGTTCCACGGCATCCAGACCGCCCTGTTCGCCCAGCAGATGGCGGCCCGCGCGCAGCTCGAGCAGATGCGCCAGCTGCCGCCGGGGGTGGGTGGCCAGCAGCGCGGACCCGGGCACCCGGGCACCGGCCAGTACCTGTAGACCACGTCGTGAGCAATCCGCATATCGAGACCCGCAACGCGTGGGTCGAATTCCCGATCTTCGACGCCAAGTCGCGGTCGCTGAAGAAGGCGTTCCTCGGTAAGGCCGGCGGCGCGATCGGGCGCAACGAATCCAACGTGGTGGTGATCGAGGCGCTGCGGGACATCACCCTGTCGCTGAAGATGGGCGACCGCGTCGGCCTCGTCGGGCACAACGGCGCGGGCAAATCGACTCTGCTGCGGCTGTTGTCGGGCATCTACGAGCCGACGCGCGGTTCGGCGACCGTCACCGGCCGCGTAGCCCCGGTGTTCGACCTCGGCGTCGGCATGGACCCGGAGATCTCGGGTTTCGAGAACATCATCATCCGCGGGTTGTTCCTGGGGCAGACGCGTAAGCAGATGATGGCAAAGGTCGACGAGATCGCCGACTTCACCGAATTGGGCGACTACCTGTCGATGCCGTTGCGCACCTACTCCACCGGCATGCGGGTGCGGCTGGCGATGGGCGTGGTCACCAGCATCGACCCCGAGATCCTGCTGCTCGACGAGGGCATCGGGGCGGTCGACGCCGAGTTCATGCACAAGGCACGCAAACGACTCCAGGATCTGGTGGCCCGCTCCGGAATCCTGGTTTTCGCAAGCCATTCCAACGAGTTCCTGGCGCAGCTGTGCGACACGGCGATGTGGGTGGACCACGGCACCATCAAGATGACCGGCGGCATCGAAGAGGTCGTCGGCGCCTACGAGGGCCCCGACGCCGCCCGGCATGTGCGCGAGGTGCTCGAAGAGAACGCCCGGGCTGATACCGGTGGCTGAAACTGTCATCGCCGTCGTCGTCACGCACCGGCGCGTCGACACGCTTTCGACCTCTCTGGCCGCGGTGTGCGGTCAGGACCGGGCGCCCGATCATCTGATCGTCGTCGACAACGACGCCGATGACGCGGTACGCGCGCTGGTCGACGACCAGCCGGTTCCCGCGACCTATCTGGGATCCCACCGAAACCTCGGTGGCGCAGGCGGTTTCGCGTTGGGCATGCTGCACGCGCTGGCCCTCGGCGCAGACTGGATCTGGCTCGCCGACGACGACGGCCGGCCCGCCGACTCCTCGGTGCTGGGCACGCTGCTGTCCTGCGCCGCCAAGTATTCCCTGGCCGAGGTGTCCCCCATGGTCTGCGACATGGATCAGCCTGAGCGTCTGGCCTTCCCGCTGCGCCGGGGGCTGGCATGGCGCAGGCAGGTTTCCGAGTTGCGGGAGGGCACCGGCGACCTGCTGCCCGGTATCGCCTCCTTGTTCAACGGCGCGCTGTTTTCCGCGGCCGCGGTGGAAACCGTTGGGGTGCCTGATCTTCGACTCTTCATCCGGGGTGACGAGGTGGATCTGCACCGGCGGCTGGCGCTGTCCGGGGTCGCCTTCGGCACTTGCCTGGAGGCGACCTACCTGCACCCGTACGGCACCGATGAGTTCAAGCCGATCCTCGGCGGGCGGATGCACACCCAGTACCCCGACAACGACGTCAAGCGCTACTACACCTACCGCAACCGCGGCTACGTCCAGTCCCAGCGCGGCCAGCGACGGCTGATCCCGCAGGAATGGGTGCGGTTCGGCTGGTACTTCCTGATCACCCGGCGTGACCCCGCAGGCCTGCGCGAGTGGTTGCGGCTGCGGAGGTTGGGCCGGCAGGAGAGATTCGAGAGGTACACGTGACATTCACGGACGCGGCAGCACAATCAAAGACCTTCAGCCGCGCCTGGGCCGACCTGGTGGTGGGCTTCGGCAAGCGCGAACTGTGGCTGCACCTGGGCTGGCAGGACATCAAACAGCGCTACCGGCGTAGCGTGCTCGGCCCATTCTGGATCACCATCGCCACCGGCACCATGGCCGTCGCGCTGGGCGGCTTGTATTCCCAGTTGTTCCACCTCAAGCTGGCCGAGCATCTGCCCTACGTGACCCTCGGCCTGATCATCTGGAACATGATCAACGCGGCCATCATCGAGGGCGCGGACGTCTTCGTCGCCAACGAAGGCCTGATCAAACAGTTGCCCACCCCGTTGAGCGTGCACGTCTACCGGCTGGTGTGGCGTCAGGTCCTGCTGTTCGCGCACAACATCATCATCTTCGTGATCATCGCGATCATCTTCCCGCAGCCATGGAAGTGGACCGACCTGATGTTCATCCCGGCGGTGGCGCTGCTGGTGGCCAATTGTGTATGGGTGGCACTGTGTTTCGGTATCCTGGCCACCCGCTACCGCGATATCAGCCCGCTGCTGTTCAGCCTGGTGCAGCTGTTGTTCTACATGACGCCGATCATCTGGAACGACCAGACGCTGCGTGACCAGGGCGCCGGCGGCTGGGCCAAGATCATCGAATTCAACCCGCTGCTGCACTACGTGGACATCGTCCGGGCGCCGCTGCTGGGTGCCGACCAGGAGCTGCGGCACTGGGTCGTGGTGCTGGCCTTCACCGTGCTGGGCTGGATGATGGCGGCCATCGCCATGCGGCAGTACCGGGCCCGCGTGCCGTACTGGGTGTAGTCCGAGGAGTTCACCTTCACGCCATCGGCGATTCGGGTCCGCCGCGTTGAATGGCCTCATCCCACATCTGACTTTTCCCAGATTCCCAGGAGCAGCCATGACCGACGTCATCAACGGCGAGACCACCACGACCGCCGCGCCCACCACTCCGGCCCCCGAGAGCTTCGTCGAAGCCGAGATCGTGCCCGTGCTCGATGAGGCCGAAGCCGCCGCGATCGAGGTCGAAGCGGGAGTGAAGCGCCGGGTGCTGGCCATCCGCGAGGTGCTGGAGCGCCAGCTCGTCGCCGGTCACGGCCTGTCCGGCGAGCTCGTCACCGCCACCACCGATGCCACCGCCGCCGTTGTCGAGGCCCCCGCCAAGGTGATCGCCGCGGTCCGTGACGGCGCCACCCTGCCCACCGCGTTCGGCGAGACCGGTGACGCCGTGCAGGTCGCCGTCAACGAGGCCGGCACCCGCATCCGCAACGCCGTCGGCGAGTACGTCACCCAGCAGTCGACCCTGCCCAACGCCGTGATCACCGGCGCAGCCGAGGTCGCGGGCTCGCTGGTCCGCGCCCAGGGCTCGCTGACCGCGTCGGCCGTCGACGGAGCCTTCAGCATCGCCACCGTCGCCAGCAAGGGCGGCGACGTACGCGACGCCATCGATGCGGAGTGGAGCGAGCTCAACGCCACCGCCGTCGCCGCGCGCGATGCCGTGCAGGCCGGGGTGTCGACGGCCCGCCAGGGCATCCGCGACGCCATCGCCTGACCCCAAGCCACCTCCGGGTGTGGGGCCTCGTGCGCCCACACCGGCTCAGCTCCTCGGTCCTCGCCGGGGAGCTGACTGCTCTCCGGCGAGGACCGATGTGCGCAGTCAGCGGCGCGGGGCCTTCAGCCGGGTCGCGACGTTGAAGCGGTTCCACGCGTTGATGGTGACGGCCATCGCGATGACCTGAGCCAGCTCCTTCTCGGTGAAGACCGCGGCGGCCTTCGCGTACACCTCGTCGGACACGTGGCCATGGTGCAGTTCGGTGATCGCCTCGGTCAGTTCGAGGGCGGCGCGCTCCCGTTCGGTGAACAGGGTGCCCGCCTCTTCCCACGCCGCGATGAGCGCCAGCCGTTGCTCGGTCTCGCCCTGCTTGCGGGCGTCGGCGACATGCATGTCCAGGCAGAAGGCGCAGTGGTTGATCTGGCTGGCCCGGATCTTGATGAGCTCGCCGATGGTGGGGTCGACATCCTTGGCCGACGCTCCCGACAGCTTCATCATGGCGTCGTACAGCTCGGGGGAGACCTTGTAGATCTGGACGCGGTCGATGGCGGTGGGGTGTTCGAGTGTCTGTGTCATGCCTGCAACGTTAGCCATCAAAGAACCATCTACATGGTTCAATTCTTGAGTGACTTCTTGGGCCAATTTAGAGCCGGCCAATTCTGGATCGCGGGACCTGCATCTGGACCTGCGGCCGGCGATCACCCCCGGCGCCCGGGGCGCACGAGAACTGCTGCTGACCGCCCTGCGCGATGCCGTGCGGACCGGCCGACTGTCCGCGGGCACCATGCTGCCGCCGTCGCGGGCCCTGGCCGCCGATCTGGGCCTGGCCCGCAACACCGTCGCCGACACCTATGCCGAACTGGTCGCCGAAGGTTGGCTGGCCTCCCGGCAGGGCGCGGGGACCTGGGTGGTCAACACCGGGGCCACGCCCCTGCCCGCCCGGCCGCGCGGCACACCGGGCACCCCGGTGCACAACCTGATGCCGGGCTCACCCGATGTCGCGGAGTTCCCGCGCGCGGCCTGGCTGGCGTCGACGCGCCGCATGCTCGCGACCACACCCAATGACGCTCTGCGCATGGGTGATCCGCGCGGGCGTATCGAATTGCGCGCGGCCCTGGCCGAATACCTCGCCCGGGTGCGCGGCGTGCGCACCACCCCGGATGAGATCGTCGTCTGCGCGGGCACCCGCCACGGCGTCGAGATTCTGGCGCGCGCCCTCGGCGGTCCATTCGCAGTCGAAGCGTACGGCCTGTTCTTGTTCCGCGATGCTCTTGCCGCACAAGGCATCTCCACCACACCCATCGACATCGACGACCACGGCGCCGTGATCGAGAGCGTGGCAGACGGCACGCGCGCAGCGCTGCTGACGCCGGCGCACCACTTCCCGCACGGGGTGCCGTTACACCCGGCTCGGCGCACCGCGGCACTCGAATGGGCACACCGCGCCGGCAGCTATCTGATCGAGGACGACTACGACGGCGAGTTCCGGTACGACCGTCAGCCGGTCGGCGCCGTGCAGGGCCTGGATCCCGACCGCGTGGTGTACCTCGGCTCGACCAGCAAGAGCCTGTCCCCGGTGATGCGCCTGGGTTGGATGGTGGTGCCCGCGGATCTGCTGGACCCGGTGCTGGCCGCGATGGGTGGTGACCAGTTCTACGTCAGTGGACTGACCGCGCTGACGATGGCCGACTTCATCGCACATGGCAGGTACGACAAGCATATTCGGCGGATGCGGCTGATCTACCGGCGCCGCCGCGACCGCCTGGTGACCGCGCTGGAACCGCTGGGCGTGGGCGTGAGCGGCCTGTCGGCAGGCCTGCATCTGCTGTTGACCCTGCCCGAGGGCACCGAAGCCGAGGTGGTGCGCCGCGCCGGGGAGGCCGGTATCGCACTGTCCGGATTGGCCATGCAACGCCATCCCGACGCCGGCCCGGGCACCCCCGCGCGTGACGGAGTGGTGGTCAGCTTCGGCACGCCGGCCGAGCACGCCTTCACCGCGGCGGTCGACGCGTTGTGCAGTGTGCTGGCCGGGATCAGTCGCTGAGGGAACGCAACTCGGCGGACATGTTGTCCCGGGCGGCGTCCTCCCACAGTTGACGCCCCCGCTCGGTGCGGTACAGCGACGGCGCGGACAGCAGGGCGCCGATGATGCGCACCCGCCCGGCCCTGAAGTCGGTCTCGGTGACGTGGCGGTACTCGGCGCGGACCTTCGCGGTGTTGCGCCGATAGTCCTCCGACGGCAGGCCCAGCACGGCCAGGTCGGCATCGGAGAGCACCTGCCCGTTGTGATCCCGCGGCCCCGGATCGTGTTCGACGGTCAACCGGACCAACCGGGCCACCTCGGCCACGAGCTCCGGTGCCGCCCCCAGCGCCGTGAGATCGGATTCGGCCAGCAGCGCGCTGTTCTCCTCGTCATCGGGCTGCCCGGCATAGACGGCGTCGTGATACCAGGCCGCCAGGCGCACCGCGTCGGCATCGTCCGCGACGTCGACGAGTTCCTCGACCGCGTCGAGCACCCCGCGCAGATGCGAGAGATCGTGGTAGCGGCGATGCGGTTCGGCCCAGCGCGCCAGCAGCGCCGCACCCACCGCCTCGATGGCCGGGGACACGCTGTGGCGCGTAAGCAACGCACGCCACTGGGCGAGCAGATCCGTCACGCGCACATTGTCGCAGCCTTCGCCGCCGCGGTTAAGCTTCCCCGCGATGACTGAGTCAGCACCGCTGAGCCTGAAAACCCAGGCATGGCGATTCCTGGTCACCGGCGGGCTGTCGGCATGCGTCGACTTCGGGCTGTACGTGCTTTTCCTCAAGCTGGGGCTGCAGGTCAACGTCGCCAAGACGCTGAGCTTCATCGCGGGCACCACCACGGCTTATCTGATCAACAGGCGGTGGACGTTCCAGGCGCCGCCCAGCACGGCCCGTTTCATCGCGGTGATCGCGCTCTACGCACTGACCTACGCGGTCCAGGTGGGCATCAACTACGTGTTCTATCTGAAGTTCGCCGGTCAGCCGTGGCAGGTGCCGGTCGCGTTCGTCATCGCGCAGGGCACCGCCACGGTCATCAATTTCGTGGTCCAGCGCGCGGTGATATTCCGGTTGCGGTGACCGCGCCCGGTAACCTTGCCCACTGATATGTCTACCGACCTTCCCCTCACGCTCCGATCCATGACCGGGTTCGGCCGGACTGCGCCGAGCGTGGCGCACGTCCTGTCCACCCCTGACGTCGAGGTGATCGCCGAAGCCGTCCGACAGGTGGCCGACGCCGACGTGTCCAGCCCCTCCTACCTGCGCCGCGGCATCGTGGCGCGCGGGCTCGGCCGCTCCTACGGCGACCAGGCAGGCAACGGCGGCGGCATTGTCGTCGAGATGACCCGGCTCAACCGCATCCACTCGCTGTCCGCCGAGACCGCGATCGCCGACGTGGACGCCGGGGTGAGCCTGGACCAGTTGATGAAGGCGGCGCTGCCGTTCGGTCTGTGGGTACCGGTCCTGCCGGGCACCCGGCAGGTGACCGTCGGCGGCGCCATCGGCTCGGACATCCACGGCAAGAACCATCACAGCGCAGGCAGCTTCGGCAACCACGTGCTGTCCCTGGACCTGCTGATGGCCGACGGTGAGGTCCACACCCTGACCCCGGACGGCCCGGAGAGCACGCTGTTCTGGGCGACCATCGGCGGGAACGGACTCACCGGCATCGTGGTTCGCGCCCGCATCGCGATGACCCGCACCGAGACCGCGTACTTCATCGCCGACGGCATCGCCACCGCCGACCTCGACGAGACCGTCGCAGTGCACCAGGACGGCAGTGAGGACAACTACACCTACTCCAGCGCCTGGTTCGACCTGATCAACCCGCCGCCCAAGCTGGGCCGCGCGGCCGTCAGCCGGGGCAGCCTGGCCAAACTGGACCAGCTGCCGCCGAAACTGGCCAAGGACCCGCTGCAGTTCTCCGCACCCAAGCTGCCCGGCGTGCCGAACCTGTTCCCCGTCAGCGTCATGAACAAGCTGTCCCTGAGCCTGGTCGGTGAGGCGTTCTACCGGGTCAGCGGCAACTACCAGGACAAGATCGTCAATCTGACGCAGTTCTACCACATGCTGGACATCACCACCGGGTGGCAATATGCCTACGGCCCAGCAGGTTTCGCACAGCACCAGTTCCTGGTTCCGCCGAACGCGCTGGACGATTTCAAGGACATCATCCGGTGGATCCAGACCCAGGGCCACTACTCGGCACTGAACGTCTTCAAATTGTTCGGCCCGGGAAACCGCGCGCCGCTGAGCTTCCCGATGGCGGGCTGGAACGTCGCCATGGACTTCCCCAACAACCCGGGCGTCAACGAGTTCCTCAACGAGCTCGACGACCGCGTCATGGAATTCGGCGGCCGGGTCTACACCGCCAAAGACTCCCGGGTCAGTGCGGAGAAGTTCCACAAGATGTACCCGCGCATCGACGAATGGATTGCCGTGCGACGCAAGGCTGATCCCCATGGCGTGTTCGCCTCCGACATGGCCCGCCGACTCGAACTTCTTTAGAAAGGCCCTACCCCTTCATGATCGACGCCACCGGCAACCCGCAGACCATCCTTCTGCTGGGCGGCACCTCCGAGATCGCGCTGGCCATCGCCGAGCGGTACCTGCGCAACGCCAAAGCCCGGATCATCCTGGCCGACCTACCGAATGCACCCAAGCGCGACGCCGCCATCGCCCACCTGCAGGCGGCCGGCGCGAAGTCGGTGGAGTACCTCGACTTCGATGCGCTGGACACCGCGTCGCATCCGGCGGTGATCGAAGCCGCTTGGGCAGCAGGCGATGTCGACGTCGCGGTGGTCGCGTTCGGTGTCCTCGGCGACGCCGAGGAGTTGTGGCAGAACCAGGCCAAGGCCGTCGCGACCGCTCAGATCAACTACGTCGCCGCCGTCTCGGTGGGTGTGCTGATCGGTGAGAAGCTGCGCGCGCAGGGTTTCGGGCAGATCATCGCCATGTCCTCGGTGGCGGGCGAACGGGTGCGCCGTTCCAACTTCGTGTACGGCTCCACCAAGGCGGGACTGGACGGTTTCTATCTGGGCCTAGGAGAAGCGTTGCGCGAGTTCGGCGTTCACGTGCTGGTGATCCGCCCCGGACAGGTGCGCACCACCACCACCCTGGAGCACTGGAAGGCCACGGGCGCCAAGGAGGCCCCGTTCACGGTCGACAAGGAGTACGTCGCCGACCTCGCCGTGACCTCGGCGGCCAAGGGCAAAGACCTGGTGTGGGCGCCCGGGCAGGTGCGCGTGCTCATGTCGGTGCTGCGGCACATCCCGCGGCCGATCTTCCGCAAGCTGCCCTTCTGATGGTGTCCGGCCTGGCCGGCCCCATCCGGGTCGTGGGCCAGATGGTGGTCGCGGTCGTCCTGGCCGCCACCGTCACGGGCGTCGCGCTGATCGCGATCGAGCGCGTGGAATGGCCCGCCTACAACTCGTCGAACCAGTTGCACGCCCTGACCACCGTCGGCCAGGTGGTCAGCCTGGCCGGGATCTTCGGCGCCGGCCTGTTGTGGCGCCGCGGCCGCCGGGTGCTGGCCCGGATCTCGGCGGTGTTCATGATCTCGGCGCTGTCGGTCGTGACGCTGGCGATGCCGCTGGGCGCGACCAAGCTCTATCTGTTCGGCATCTAGGTGGATCAGCAGTTCCGTACCGAATACCTGACCCGACTGGCCGACAGCCCAGCCCTGCACGACATGACGTATCAGGGTCTGCCGCCGTTCTACCCGCCCGGC
>JAHFVC010000465.1 GCA_023264765.1 Mycobacterium sp.
GGCGGGCGGGGCTCGAACCCGCGACCTACGGATTATGAGTCCGCGGCTCTAACCGACTGAGCTACCGCCCCTTGTCGCGCATATCGCGGCCACCATGATCCCATGCCGCGCAAGTGACATCATGGACAGGGTGCCCGCCGTGTCCAGCGCTTTCGCCTCCGACAATGCCGCCCCCGCACACCCGAAGGCCCTCGAAGCCATCCTCGCCGCCAATGACGGCACCACGACCTCCTACGGCGGGGACCCGCTCACCGAACTCGCCGCCGAGCGAGTCAAACAAATCTTCGACTCCCCCAGCGCCGACGTCCTGTTCGCCTTCACCGGTACCGGCGCCAACATCATCGCGCTGGCCTCCGCGGTGCGCCCCTGGCACGAGATCCTCTGCAGCGACATCGCCCACAGCCTGCTCGACGAGGCCGGCGGCCCCACCCTGGTCTCGGGCGCCAGCCTGCTGGAGCTGCCCAGCGACGACGGCATCATCGACCCGGCCCTGCTGGACCGCCGCATCACCCGCCGCGGCGACGTCCACCACTCCCAGCCCCGCATCGTCACCATCACCCAGTCCACCGAGAACGGTCGGCTCTGGCAGCCCGATGCCATCGCCGAATTCATCGACCACGCCCACGACCTCGACCTGCTGGTCCACGTCGACGGCTCTCGCATCGCCAACGCGATTGCCGCCCTTGATGTCCCGCCAGCCCAAGCCGTCGGCGATGCCGACATCGTCACCATCGGCGGCACCAAGAACGGCATGCTGTTCGGCGACGCGATCCTGGTCCGTCACCCCGAACACTTCACCGGTATCGAGTTCGTCCAAAAGCAGATCGGCCACCTGGCGAGCAAACACCGTTACGTCTCAGCGCAATTCGACGCCATGCTCGCCGATGGCACCTGGATCGAAGCAGCCGCGCACGCCAACGCGATGGCCACAATGCTCAGCACCGGCATCACCAACCTCGGCCTGCACCTGAGTTCGCCGACCGAAGCCAACGAGGTATTCGTCGACCTCCCGGCCGAAGCGCTAGATGCGGTACGTGAGCACTTCGCCGTCCACTCACCCGACCCGCACAAGCCGGCGGTAAGGTTCGTCTGTTCGTGGGCGACCAGCGACGACGACGTCGACGCCGCCCTGCACGCACTGTCGGAAGCCCAGGATCGCATCATCTAAAGGAGCGACGGGATGTCAGTCACCACGGTGTATCTGGCCCGCCACGGCCGCACGGCGTTCAACGCCGAGGACCGCATGCGCGGGTTGAGCGACCCGCCCCTCGACGAGGTCGGCATCGCCGAGGCCGAGAAACTGGCGAAAGCCCTGGCCGACAAGCAGCCGGCCACCGTGATCAGCAGTCCGCTACAGCGGGCCGTCGCCACCGCGCAATCGATCGCCGACGCGGCCGGGGTGCCCACCACCATCGACATCCGGCTCAACGACCGCGACTACGGCCCGCACACCGGAGCCAAGCGCGCCGAAGTCATCGCCAAATACGGCAGCATCGACAACGCCCCGGGCGTCGAGCCACTGGAGGCCGTCCGGCAGCGCGCCATTGCCGCATTCACCGCGCTGGTCGACGAACACGACGGCGGCCCTTTGGTTCTCGTCAGCCACGACGCGTTCAACCGCGCCCTACTCGGCCAAATCGACCCCACCCTGACCGACGCCCCGCAACGCACCGCGTGCTGGAACAAGCTCACCCGGGTCGACGGTGTCTGGCGCGTCGAAGAATACGACCAGAAGCCGGACTAAAGCTCGGCGAACACCGTCTGACCGTCGGCGTCGATGACGTAGCGGTCGGTGCCCTCGGCGACGCGCGCCTGATCGGCCTTCAACGACACCGCGATCTTGTTGCTCGCGTTACGCATCACATCCAGCGTCAGCTCGCGGGCCTGCTCAAGCGAGAAGTGCTCCCGCACACCGGAAGCCACCGCCGGGCTGATCCGCGCCGGCGACCAGATCAGCGCATCGGCATAGCGCAGCGCCGCCTTGTGCGCGTCGGTCAGCAGCTCGGAAGACTCGAACCGCTCGATATCGTCATACAGCGACTCGCTGCCACCGGCCTCCAGCGCTGTGCCCTCACGCAGCGACTTGCACAGCCGGCAGTCATGCGCGACCGCCCCGCGCAGCCGCACCACCTCGGTGGTCACCGGGTCCACCGACTTGAGCCGTGCCACCCCCGGCAGCAGCTGGTTGAACAGCACGTCGGCGGCGTCGATGCCCGGGTCCCACACCGGCTGCTCGGGCACCCAACCCACCGGCAAGCCAAGCACTTCGAGCCCGTTACGCACCCGCGGCAGGAAGTCGGCGAAGAACATCTGCGCGACGGCCCCGAACGCCCCGGCCCCCAGCGCCGTGGTCAGCGACTCTCGCTGACGATCGGAGATCGCCGACACGTCGACGCTGAACTGCTCGGCGAACTCGGCCACCACCTTCTCGGCGTCCGTCTCCGGTGCGCACACCGGCGTCTGCGCGGGCAGCGGTGTCAGGGACAGCGTGTCACCGCACGTCGCGCGGATCAGTCCCACCAACCGCTGCTGGTCGGCCGGGGACTGCACCACCAGCTTGGTCAGTACTGCATCAAGATCGTCAGCCATCTTTGGATTATTGCGCTTGGCTGACCGAGGACATGTGGAAGTCGGGGATTCGCAGCGTCGGCATCACCGCGCGGGTCGCCCAGTCGCCCCATTCCCGGGGCAGCGTCGGCTCGGCCACGCCCGCCTCGGTGGCCCGCCGCAGCAGATCCAGCGGGCTTTCGTTGAAGCGGAAGTTGTTGACCGCCGCGGTGACTTCACCGTCTTCGATCAGGTAGACGCCGTCGCGGGTCAGCCCGGTCAGCAGCAGGGTGGTCGGATCGACCGTGCGGATGTACCACAAAGTGGTCAACAGCAGACCGCGCTCGGTGGCCGCCACCATGTCAGCCAGCTCGGCGCTGCCGCCGGTCATCAGCAGGTTGTCCGCCGGAATCGCCGGTGTGGTGCCGAACTCGGTGGCCGCCGCCCGCGGGTAGGCCAGCGCGTTGATGACACCGTCGCGGATCCAGTCCACCCGGCCGATGTCCATCCCGTTGTCGAACACCGAGATCGTCTCGGACCCGCTGGCGGCCGCAACGAACGGCGCGCACTGCAGGCCCGCCGCGAACGGGTCGGAGTACATCGTCAGCGGCAGCTCGGTGAGCTTCTCCCCCACCCGCGTTCCGCCGCCGGGCGCCGACAACGCGCTACGGCCCTCCTCAGCGCCGCGCCCGTCCATCGACCACCCGAGGTAGATCATCATGTCGGCAACCGTCGACGGCGGCATCAACGTCTCGTAGCGACCAGCTTCCAGCTCGACGGTCCGGGCCGCCCAGCCGAGCCGCAGCGCCAGATCGTCGAGCAGCCCATCGGTCGAAACGTCTTCGAACCATGGCGTGCTGACTCCCGCCCACGCGCTGGCACCGTCGCGTTTGGCGTTGACTTCCACCGTTCCGGTCGGCTGGGTGAAGCGCCGCCGGATCCCGGTCGAGGTGGCCAGGAACGTCGTCTCGACGACGTGATGGGCGTAGCCGTAGAGCCGGTCGGTGCGGCCGAAGCCCCGCGCCAATGATTCGGCGACATCGGCGAACACCGCAGCGCCGGTCTCCGGCACCGGGCCGTTCCAGTCGTCGGGAGTGCCGCTGCCGGTCAGCAGCGGTGCGCTGTCCCTGGCCTCGGGAGCGGCATGCGCGGCTTCCTCGGCGGCGGCCAGCAGCGCGCCGATCGCCGCCGGGTTGACGTCACTGGTGCGGATCGCCCCGGTGTGCGACGTATCGCCTTTGCGCACAATGGAAATCACGGTGGTCGACCGGGTGGTCGAGACCCCGTTGGTGGTCATCGAATTCCCGGCCCACCGCAAGGATGCCTCGGCGCGGTCGGTGACGATGACGATGGTCTCGTCGACGGTGGCGGCCTGCAGCGCCAGCTCGACGACCTGCTGTGCGGGGATCATCGGGCCCACCCCGATTTGGCCTCTTCGCTGCCGCTCATCGACCGGCCTCCTCCCGGGTATTCAGCACATTGACACCGCGGAACAGCGCCGACGGGCAGCCGTGGCTCACCGCGGCGACCTGGCCGGGCTGGGCCTTGCCGCAGTTGAACGCCCCACCGAGACGCCAGGTGGACGGTCCGCCAACGGCTTCCATCGAATTCCAGAAGTCGGTGGTGGTGGCCTGGTAGGCCACATCGCGCAGCTGGCCGTCGAGACGTCCGTGCTTGATGCGGTAGAACCGCTGCCCGGTGAACTGGAAGTTGTAGCGCTGCATGTCAATTGACCAGGACTTGTCCCCGACGATGTAGATGCCGTCATCGACCCGGGCGATCAGGTCGTCGGTGCTCAGGTCGTCGGTGCCCGGCTGCAGGGAGACGTTGGCC
>JAHFVC010000189.1 GCA_023264765.1 Mycobacterium sp.
CGACAAACTCAAAGACTCGATCGCCAAGTGCGGCGGCTCCGGCAAGAAGATGAAAAGCGCCGCCGACCACCTCACCGGCGACCGGCTGGCCAGCGCCGCGGCCATGCTGCTGCTCTCCACGATCTTGCTGGCGTTCGGCTGCTACCTGATGGGCAAGATCATCCTGACCGTCGTCCTGGCGCTGTCCAACGCGATCATGCTGCCCGTCGTCGGCACTCTCGGCGTCGTCGCCGGCGGGCTCCAAGGCATGGCATTCAAATGCCTGTGCAACCTCGCGCTGGCGCTGATCAAAATCCCGCTGACCGTGGTGTACGCGGGCGCCTACGCCGCGCTGCTGGGCGCCATGCTCCGCGTCGACGGCAATCCCGTCCAGATCCTTCTGCTGTCGACGATTCTGCTGATCGTCGCGATCGTCGCGTTCCGCCGCATCGAGGGTGGCGTGAAGAACGGCCACGGCAACATCCTGAGCTTCCTCAACCGCGGCGGCGGCTCCTCTGAACTACCCAAGTCACCACCCTCGACTCTGGCCCGGCGTAGCACCGCCCTTGCGCTGCAGGCCGGTGGGGCCGCACTCGGAGTCCCGCCGACCTTGACCGGGCTGGCCGTCGGGGCCGGCCGCTCGCTCCGCAACAACGGCGGCGGCCGCGGCGCCCACCTCGCCGCATCGCGCAGCCACAGCCAGCAGCCCAGCCAACACGACGACCCGGCCGCCCAGCAGCAGTGGAACCAGTGGTGGCAGCACCAGCAGCACGCCGCCAATCAGCAACAGCCCACCGCTCAAATCACCGGCGACCCCGGGGCCGGATCCGCCGCGGCGACGCCGCCACCCCCACCGGCCGGTGAGTCCGGGCCTCCGGCCTCGCGGGTGGCTCAGGTTCTGCGGGAGGTGCCCGCGCTGCATCCCGACGTCGCGGCCGCGGTCAGCGCGATGCCCCAGCAGATCCAGCCGGCCGCATGGCTGCCGCCGGTAAACCATCCACCATCACGGGCACCACAACCGCCGCGGGCACCACAACCGCCGCGGGCGGCCGCGGCGGCATCCGTGCCCATGTCCAATGAATCGCGCCGCGACGCGCTCCAGTCCGCCGCCTGGTGCGGCGCCCCACTCAGCCGCGGCGGGTTCTGCTCAAACCACGCCGGATCGTGCCCGCACCATCCGACGCAAGGCGCCCCACCTCCCCGCGCCGCCGACATCGTCAACCGGCCGCGCCCCAGCTAGCAGCGCGCCACCATGAAAACCCTCGACCCCAAAGCCCTACTGGCAGCGCTCATCACGCTCCTCGTCGGCGCGGTGGCCATACCGATTCTGATCATCGGGCTGATCATCACCCCGAGCACCGTGGCCAACAGCCCCGACCAACAGCTCAACAAGTGCGACGCCCAGATGCGCGCAGCCGGGATGCTGGCCCAGAACGCTCCAGCCGCCGACATCACCGGCCCCAACGCCGGCAACAACGCCCAAGTCGTCGTCGCCGTCGGCGAAAAGATGCACGTCCCACCCCAGGGCATCATCGTCGCCCTGGCGACAGCGTTGACTGAGTCTCAGCTGAAGAACTACGCCAACGACGGCACCGGCAAGCTGGCACCCGATCAGCACGGCATCGAGGCCTCACTGCGGTTCCCGCACGACGCGGTCGGCCGAGACCACGGGTCGATCGGCATCATGCAGCAGCAGTGGCCCTGGTGGGGCACCATGCAAGAACTCATGACGCCGGCGATCGCCGCGCGCAAGTTCTACGAGGCGCTGTACAAGGTCAGCAACTGGCAGAACCTCCCGGTCACCGTGGCCGCCCAGTCCGTGCAGGGCAGCGCCAAACCCGACGCCTACGCCGCGCAAGAGCCGCGGGCCCGCGCCCTCTACGCCGCCTACCGCGGCGCCGGCGGAGCCACCGACGACGAGGAAGCCACCCTCGTTGGGCTGAGCGTGTCCACCCCCAGCGACCCGCGAGCTCCCCCACAGGTCGACGGCGATTCAAGCACCACCAGCGACCTGTGCAACATCCTCCGCGTCGGCGTCCAGCAGCAAAACGCCGCCCAAGCCAATCCAGTCATCCACTCCAGCGAGGCCGGGGTCCGGGCCGTCCAGGCCGCACAGTCTCAGATCGGACTCCCCTATATATGGGGCGGCGGCGGACCCAATGGACCCAGCGGCGGCGGGTTCGACTGCTCCGGGCTCACCTCGTACGCGATCTACCAAGCCAGCGGCAAGACGCTGCCCCGTCAGACCTACGGCCAGGTCAACGCCGGGGTGCCGGTGCCCGACCTCAGCCAGATGCTCCCGGGTGATCTCGTACTGTCCAACTTCAGCGAGCGCGGCCCCGAGCACGTCCAGCTGTACGCTGGCGGCGGCCAAGTCGTCGAGGCCCAGCAGCGCGGCGTCCCGGTGAAGATGAGCCCGTTCCCCAAGGGCAAGGTCATCATCCGACGTGTCCTATGACCGCGAAATCCCCTCTCTCCCCGGACATCCGGCTACACCCATGAGTAATTCACCGACCACACGGCGCCGCCAGGGCGAGCACCTACGCGCCCAGCTGATGGCCGCGCTGGCCGCCGCACCGGCACCGATGACCACCACCGAACTCCGCGAGCATCTCGACACCCAGCTCGGCCGCCCGATCGTCATCGAAAAGATCTACCGGGCCCTGGTGATCCTCGCCGGCCGCGGTGAGATCCACCGCGTACCCACCCGAGGCCGCAACACCCAGTGGGCCAGCACCCCGGCCACCCAGCGCAACTCCGCTGACACCATCCCCCAACAAACAGCAGACGCACCTCTGCGCTCAACCGATGGGCACCCGCAACGGCCCGCAATTTAGTCGACCCACGGTGACCGGATCGGCGAAACCGTCGGCATATACCTCCGGGCATGAGCACTATCGAGCCCGATTCCGGGCGCGACACGGTCGCCGACTGGCCCGCAGACGACTGGGACGACCCCCACGGCCGGAACGACACCCGGCCAGCATCCAGAGATCCGCGCGAGGTGGAGGTGGTTCCCTCCCGGTGGGCCGACCGCGCCGACGAGGTCCTCACCGGACCGGCCCCGCGGCGACGATGGTGGATTCTCGCAGCAGTCGCGGGGGCGGCGATCGCGGCGACGGTCTGGTGGCTGCTGGGACGAACCCCCAAAGGACCCACCGTGACGATCGCCCCGGCCACCCCCACCTCACAAGAGACACCTACGCCGTCCGCCCAACCCGACATCACCACCGACGTCCCCGTCCCGACGACGAACACCCCGGTGCCCACCGGGCAACCGGCCACCGGACCGGCCAACGACGTCGCCGCGGGTTTCGCCGCCGACTACGCCAATCCCGGTGCCGGCAAGGATGACTGGCTCAACCGGATCAGCCGGTGGACCTCGCCCCAACTGACTGACGGCTACCGCCTCACCGACCCCAACCGCCTCCCGGCAGCACAGTTGCAGCGGCTCTCCCCGCCGTTGAACAACGACTCCGGCACCGTCATCTACGACGCCTTCTACGACACGTTGACCCTGGAAATCCGCGTCGCCTTCCTCGACGACCGCTGGCAAGTGATCGCCGCATTGGACACCCGCCCCTTCGATGACGACGTGTCCCCACCGGGCAGCACACCCCCGCAGACCACGCCCTACCTCCCGCCCGACATCGGCGCACCCCAACCCTGACTCGACCCGGGCGAACGAAAGGTCCACCCCCGTGGCACAACGACTCACCATCACCTGGGCAGGAACCCAGATCCCGTGGATCGCCATGACGATCTGGACGGCCGCGATCGGCACGGCTACCGCCGACTGGCTGCACCTGAGCAATCCGCACCGGTTCCCCCTCTTCGCCACCGCGTTCCTCATCGTCTCCGCGCTGGCCGCGGCCGCCATCGTGGCCATCGTGGCGCGCCACGCCGCCCGGCGCGCCGCGGTGGTCGCCGAGCTCGTCGAAGCGCTGCACACTCCGCTGGGCTGGCCCGCCCCCTCCCATGGGCTCATCAGCGCGAGCGGATTCAAACCCGCCCCCCGCGCGGTCCGTCGCGCGCACGGCATCTATCCGACCAAGATCCGCATGCATTACATCCCGGCCGCCGCGGTCAAACAGCAGTCCTCTCTCCAACGCCTGCAGCTGCCCAGCGCCGGCGACAACGACCCCGACACGGCTGGGACGAATCCGGAGTGGCTGCGGCTCATCAACTCCTTGCTCTCGGAGAACCTGGGGGTGTCCTACACGCTGTCGGTGGATCGCCGCGCTCGCCGGCTCACCGCCACACCGGACACCCGTGAGGTCACCGAGGAGCCCGCGGCGATTCAGCGGCTACGCGCGAAGGTGGCCAGCCCAGCAATGTTCGAGTCCGGCGCCACCGTCACCGACTACACGCTCTCTGATCGGGGCCGGATCACTGAATTCGATGTCGCACACAATATTTCGGAGAAACTGGCCCGCTCCGGAGCGCGTATGCACCAGATCGAACGGGTGATGTCGAAGATCCTGGCCGGTCGGTGGCGCGCCGACTTCAAGCTCGAGCACGACACCGTCCACTTCGAGTTGCGGCCCAGCCTGCCCAGGCTGGTGTGGCCGCGCATCTACCCGGAGATGGCCGGCGTCGCCGAGGCGATCGCCAACTACAAGAACACCCGCTTCTTCTACGCCTACGACGAGGACCGCAACCCGATCTCCTGGCACCCGAAAACGCAGCCGCAGAGGCTGATCATCGGCCCAACCGGTTCAGGCAAGACGTCGACGATCCATACCTTCATCACCCAGGCCGCTCGCGCCCACTGGGCAGTCAACATCGCCGACCGCAAGAACATCGAGTACCGCGGCTTCCGGGACTGGCCCAACGTGCAGTGCGTGGCCACCCGCATCGAGGACCAGATCGCGTTGATCTATCAGACCTGGATGCTGATGAAGGACCGTTACGAGGCCGGCGAGTCCGGTGTGGCCCGCACCGAGGATTTCTCACCCGTGCTGCTGGTGCTCGACGAGTTCACCGAGTTGGTCAAGGACATCGCCGCCTGGTACGTCAAGCTGCGCGGCAGTAAACCGGCATCGGAGACCAAGAACTGGCCTCGGGAACTGCCGATCGAAGAGATGGTCGGGTCGGTCCTTCGGCTGGGCCGCACCGCCCGCATCCACCTCATTATCGGCATGCAGCGCCCGGACGTGAAGTACGTCGAGGGCGAGAACCGCGACAACCTCACCGGCCGCCAATCCCTTGGCCGCCTCGGCCGCCAGGGTGCCGACATGCTGTGGGGCGACTACTACACCGGCACCACCATCCCGCCCGGGCTGCTCGGCCGCGGCATGGCCTACAACGACCACGGCGAGCCGGTCGAGGTGCAGAACTTCTTTACCCCCGACCCCTACAAGCCCGACGACCTCACCGACCCCGTCGCCAAACGTGTCCTCAAAGAGCTGCGCCCCACCTCGTGCAGCCATCCCCGCATCGTCTTCGACACCCCATTCGACCCACACGAAGACGAAGACTTCCACTACACCGACTATCTCGAAGCGCGGGTGTACCTGGCCGAGGAACGCCCCGCCTTGGATCCGCTGAGCCCGCAGTACCGGTTCAAACCGCAGCTATCGGCGGCGACCGCATTCGCAGCGACCTCCGCGCTGGGCCCAAACACCGCCCACCACAACGCCGCTCCCATCCCGGTCACAGCGCCGACACGACAGCGCCACACTGCCGGCTCCGACCGCTGGCCCGGCTACGGATCCCCAGCCCCGCGCATGGTCGACGACCTCCAGGTCGGCGACCTCATCTGCGTAGACGCAGGCCTTGGAGTGTGGGGAATCCTCGACAAGGCGCCCGAACCCGACCCGGTAGATCCCAACGCCTTGCTGTTGAGCTGGCGCAGCGCCGACGACGACTACGACCTCTTGACTGTGCCGGCCGACGACTCCATCGTGTCGCGCCCACTACTCGACGACGACGACCAAAGCCGCGCCGCATGACCCCACCAAGGAGCCCACACCATGACCCAACCCACCAGCAGTTCTGGCGAACCCGAATGGGTCGAAACACTGCTACCACTGATCATGGTCGCCATGATCGGGTTCGCCGCCTACACCAAGCGCGCGGCGATCATCGGCTGGCTGACCGCCCGAAACATCATCGTCGGCCCCGAACAACAACCACTGATCACGTTCTACGCGGGCTACGGAATCGACCTTCAACGCATCGTGTTTCTGCTGATTCCGGCCGCAGCCACAGCGGTGTGTTCGGTCCTCATCGGCATCGCGATCTGGCGCAATGCGACCGCACCCCGACGGCCCAGCTGACCAATTCGCCTGGGTTTAGATGTCTCCAGCTAGGTACGATAAGTCGCCATAGGAAGCCGTGTTGTGTTGCCGAGAAGGGGTCGCTCCGGATGCCGAGACGTTCCAGTAAGAAGGCCGAATATCAGGCGCGCGCTGACGAAGCGATTCGCGCGCAGCTGGCCAACCGGAAGGCCTTGGTCGGTGCGATCGGGACCGCCGAGGAGAAGTACGACCAGCAGCAAGAGGCCGTGGCCGAGGCGCAACGCGTGCTCGATGAGCGCGCCGCCGAGGTCGCCGACGCCTACAGCAAGGCCCTCGACGGCGGGTGGACGGCCGCTGAATTGAAGGATCTCGGGATTACCCGCCCCGAGGCGAAGCCGTCGAAGTCACCGAAGACGTCAGCTTCCAAGTCCGCCTCCACCGGCGATCCGTCCGGCGACCCGGGCACCGACAATCACAACGGCGCGGACAATCACGCGGCCTCATCCGAGTCCACGACCGAACCGGCCCACCAGTAACGCGACGGGAGAAACCTCATGACCAGCCCTGACCAACCGCTGCCTCCATACCCCTATCCCACGCCGCCACCGACTCCGCTGCCGCAGTACCCGCCCTATATCCCCGAACAGGACGTCGATCTCTCCCATCTTCCGGAGAGCGCGCTCGACGGGATCCACGGCGACGGCGATGTGGTCCTCAAGAAGCCAGGCGAACTCGGCCCACCGGCGTATCCGCATGGGCCGGACATGACCGAGTCCCCGCCCGGATCGGGTGTGTGGGTGCCCGATCACCGCCCGGAGGCACCCGGTCAGACCCATCCAGCCGGGTATCACTCGGGTGGTGGAGATACCTATCCGACCACCGGGGATCCCGCCACCGACGAAGCGATCCGCCAGACCTTCACCAATCTCAGGGACATCCGCGACGCCCATGGCACCGGCCAAACCCCCGCCGACGGAACCTTCTACACCGACGCCGCCAACCGGGCTAGCGGCATCCAGTCCGACCTCGAAGGCGTCGGCCGCGCCGCCGGCACCCACTGGACCGGCGAGGCCGCCGACATGTACCAGACCATCAACAAGCGGCTAGCCACCTAGCCTCAAGATCAGGGGAGATCCTATGAGCGGCGGGGACACCAACGGCGACGGCGCCGTCGACTGGAAAGACCTTGTCGCGGCTGGCGTTCCGACGCCACCCGCGGCCCAGCACTCTCCTCTCGACGACTATCTGGGCAGCATCGCCCCGCCACCGGCGGCTCCACCGCCCCCGGCGCCCGCCCCTCCACCGCCAGCCAAGAAACCGCCCGCAGGTGGCGGCTCGGGCGGCGGCGGCGGCCAGGGCAACGGCGCCAGCACGGCGGCCAACACCGATAAGAACGCCGGCGCAGCGGTCGACGCGTCGGCGGCCAACTCGCAGAACGGATTCAACAACTCCCAGGCCAATCTCGATGCGCTGCGCTCGGAGATCGAACGACTGGGCCCGATCCTGGACACCCCCGAAGGCCAGCAGCAGTTGATGGAGGCGTTGCAGCGTTATGCCCAGGCCGGCGGTGGTCAGTTGCAGGCCACCGATGGGGCGGCCCAGCAACAGGCCGGCGACCTTCAGGGGGTGCTCGACCAGCTCAAGAGCGGCGACAAGAAATCATCGAGCTCCAAAGACAAGGACGACGACAGCGACGACAGCAGCAAGGACGACAAGAAGAGCAGCGACAGCAGCGATCTCAAGGATCTGCTCTCCTCGCTCGGTCCGGCGCTGCAGAGCCTCAACCCGCTCGGACAGCAGAGCCCGCTCAGCCAGCTCGGACAGCAGAGCCCGTTCGGACAACAGGGCCAGAGCCCATTCGGGCAGAATTCGCCGTTCGGCCCGAACAGCACCCCGGCCGGCAGCGGTGTCACCCCGGCGGCCAACCCCTTCGGATCAGTGCCCGGCGCCACGCCCGCTGGCACCCCGGCCGGCGGCGGCTCCACACCGGGCACACCTGGCTCTCCGTTCGACGCGTTGAAGACCGACGCCGAGAAGCAAGCCGAGGGCGGCCAGGGCGGCGACGGCAAGGACGACCCGAACAGCAAGACCGTCACCCTGCCCAACGGCGACAAGATAGAGGCTCCCACCGTTGAGGCCGCCCAGGCGCTGCGCGCATCGGCCACCAGCGATGACGCCACCGCCGCTTATCAAGCCGCCCACGTCGACATCAAAACCAACCCGGGCACCTTGGTCGACCCCTCAGAGGTGCAGCCCGGCGACTACGCCCGGTGGGACGACGGCCAGATGTCGGTGGCCGCCGGCCCTGGCCGGGTCATGAACAACGGACAGGTCGTCGACGTGAACACGGTCGCCACCGACGATCAGGGCTTCGAGGGCTGGTACCGCCCACCCGGGGACGATGCCGGCGGGCAACCGCCAGCCACAACCCCTGGGACCACCGTGACCGCCAGCGGCGACAAGTAGCCGATGCTGATGTCTGCCCGCTCAGCCGTCGACTGGTACTTCCAGGACGACGGCGACGGACTGGTCGATTCCGCTGTCGCCTCCCTCGGGCGGCCCACACCGCCGCTGATGGCGATACTCGCCGAGCCGGACACCATCTCGGTACTGCCGAGTCTGGACAGCACCTTCCCGCCGCCGCCGCGGCCCTGGGCGCATGTACCCGAGATCGACTCCTGGACCTGCAGCACCGATGCTCTGCACCCCTCGGCCGCCGCGGCCCGCCGGCCGGTGATGCTGCCGATGGGGACAGCGCGCGGTGGGGTGTTGCTGGTGAATCTGGAGGAGGTGACCCCGCTGACGATCAGCGGCGACGCCTCGGCGGTCACCGCGGTGCTGCGAGCGTGGGTCATGAATCTGCTGCTGGCGCCGCACCGGGTCGTGGCTGCTACCGCGGCGGCGACCGCGCAGCTCGGCGCAGTCGGTAGCGACCGTTTCATCACCGCCCCCGACGCCGCCGCACTGCGGGAATTCCTGGCCTCCCTCGGTGTGGACGCTGACGTGGTCGTCCTCGACGACGCCGATCCGCGTGCCGCCGAGTTGTTACCCACCACACCGTGCGTGATCACCACGGCCGCGGCTGCCGGTATCTGGGATTTCCGGGTAGCCGGCCACTCGGCCATCCTGTCCAACGACGCCCGCAACCTCTCCCTGTCCCTGGATGCGATCACCTCGATCGACGACGACGGATGGGAGCAGCTGGTGGCGGGGCTGCTGGCCGACGCACCGCCCGCGCCCACGCAGACGGTGCCGACCAACGGTCATCGCGCAGCCGCCGCCACGAGCTCGGCCCCCGCTCCCCCCGCGGCTGCCGAGCTCGGTGATGATCAAGTGTCGCCGCATATCTGGGTCCGGGTACTGGGCGAGCCGGTGATCACCCCACCAGACGGCCGCATCATCGACGACCCGGGCCGAAGCCGGGTCTGGACGTCGGTCATCGCCTACCTGGCCACTGTCGGCCGTGACGGTGCGACCCGCGAAGAACTGCGCGACTGCTGGGGCAACGCGTCCACTGTCAGTGACCAAAGCATCCGCCAAACCGTCTCCCGCATCCGCGGCTTCCTGGGCAGCACCGCTGACGGACAACCGCTGCTGCCGGAGCTGGGCCGCGGCGGCCGCCGCGCCGACTCCGAACCGCCGCAGGCGCACAGACTGGATCCCCTCGTGCTCAGCGACTGGGAACGCTGGCAGCAGATTGTCGGTGATTCACCGGCCACCGCGAGCGACGACGCTCTGGCCGAAGCCCTGGCTCTCGTCCGTGGCCCCGCCTTCGACGTGCCGGCCAACACCGCAGCCCGCTATGAGTGGGCGAAGTTCCTCAAAGACGAGATCACCGACGCCGTTCCCGTGGCCGCTCTCCAGCTGGCCAGCCGCCGCGTCGACCGCGGCGATCAGGCGGGCACGGTGACCGCCGCACTGGCCGGCCTCAAAGCCAATCCGCAGCGCCAAGACTTGTGGCGGCTGGCGCTGAAGGCCACCACCGACAAGGTCGACCTGGGAACGCTGGGCAACCAACTTCGCCAAGCCATCCCCAGCGGCGACATCGAACCGGCGACACGGAAGCTACTCATTTGAGCCCCAACGCATTCCAGACCGAAACAGAAGACACCGAGGACGACGGCCCCGAGTACTTCGTCGGCTACAACCGCGACCATTCGATCATCGTCACCTACAGCTACTACGGGTTCGTCGGCCTAGAACTCAGCGACCGCGCCTACCGGCTCAACGAGAAGGCCCTCGCCGGCGCGATCGTCGAAGTAGCCAAGCTGGCTCACCAGCGAGCCATGGCCCATCTGCGGGAGCTCCAACTCAACCTGGGCACGTCGCGGCGGGTGCTGGATCGCCGCGGATTGCCGACGGCCGCCGATGTCGATGCGCTGCAACAGAAGATCGCGGAAGACCCCGACATCTGAACCCTCTGGGCGAAAACGACGGGCACTGGATGGCTCACTGCCGCAGCGAGATCGCCGATTTCTTCGCTTACAGCCCGGTTGCGCTATGGCCACCGCACTCGAATCGCCTAGGTAATACATCGGGCCGGGCGTATCGTCCGGGCCATGACGGATATGCGTCAGCCGCCCCAGGACGAGGCCGCCGAGCAGTCCACGCTGGGCGGGATGCTGCT
The DNA here is from genome assembly GCA_023264765.1 of Mycobacterium sp. Lineage (GTDB taxonomy): Bacteria > Actinomycetota > Actinomycetes > Mycobacteriales > Mycobacteriaceae > Mycobacterium. Next base: position 10,849 of record JAHFVC010000189.1, read on the forward strand.
GAGCAAGGACGCGATCGCCGACGTCGTGGAGCGCTTGCGCAGCAACGACTTCTACCGGCCAGCACACCAACTCATCTTCAACGCCATCCTCGAAATGTATGCAGACGGTGAACCCGCCGACGCGATCACGGTGGCCGCCGAACTCGACCGGCGTGGAACGCTGCGCCGGGTTGGCGGTGCACCATATCTGCACACGCTGATCTCGATGGTGCCCACCGCCGCCAACGCCGGCTACTACGCCGGCATAGTCGCCGAGAAAGCTCAGCTGCGTCGCCTCGTCGAGGCCGGCACCCGCATCGTGCAGTACGGCTACGCCGGCGCCGACGGCGATGAGGTCGACGACGTCGTGGCCCGAGCCCAAGCCGAGGTGTACGAGGTCACCGCCGGCCGCCACACCGAGGACTACGTCCAACTCGAGTCGCTGCTGCAACCCACCATGGATGAACTCGACGACATCCAGCACCACGGCGGCCTTGCCCGCGGTGTGCCCACAGGCTTCCCCGACCTCGACGCCGTCACCAACGGACTGCACGCCGGCCAAATGATCATCATCGCCGCCCGCCCGGGCGTGGGAAAGGCCCTGGCGATCGACACCCCGCTGCCCACCCCCACCGGGTGGACCACCATGGGTGAAGTTCACGTCGGCGACACCCTCATCGGCGCAGACGGGCGACCCACCACGGTGCTAGCCGCCACCGACGTGATGCACGACCGCCCCTGCTACACAGTCGAATTCAGTGACGGCACCACCATCGTGGCCGACGAGAAACATCAATGGCCCACCCAGCGCGGCACCCGCACCACCAGCCAGCTACGCCCCGACCGCGACACCATCTGCGCCGCCGCTGCGATCACGCTGCCCACCGTCAAACCCTCGACGCTGCCGATGACGCCCTACACGGCAGGCCGCCTCCTCGGCGCCCCCTCGACCCGTCGCACACCGGCGATCCCGGTACGCGAGCTACACCCCTACCTTCGGGCCAGCGACAAACAGCGCCGCTCGCTGCTGCGCGGGCTCGTCCAGGCCGCCGGACACCGCGACGGCAACACGGTGACCATCCGACTGCGGCCCAACCGCCCGCCCTACAAAGCCTTCGTTCAGGAACTGTTGCACTCACTGGGATACGTGCTCGACCCCGACTCGGCCAGCTACAGCGCCCGCTACCACGAACACCCACCGGACGCCTCGCCGCCGGCGCGCACCGTGACCGCCCGCCGGCCCATCGCCAGCGTCGCGGTGCGCTGTGTGCAGGTCGACAACGCCGACCACACCTACCTCGCCGGCCACGCCATGGTCCCCACCCACAACTCCACCCTGGGTCTGGACTTCATGCGGTCGTGCTCGATCAAGCACGGCCTGGGCAGCATCATCTTCTCCCTGGAAATGAGTAAGTCCGAGATCGTGATGCGGCTGCTGTCCGCTGAGACCAGCATCAAACTCGCCGACATGCGCGCCGGCCGCATGGGCGACGCCGATTGGACCAAGCTCGCCCGCCGCATGAGCGAACTCAGTGAAGCACCACTCTTCATTGACGATTCCCCGAATTTGACGATGATGGAGATCAGAGCCAAAGCGCGCCGACTCTCCCAACAGCAGGAATTGCGTCTCGTCGTCATCGACTATCTGCAGTTGATGTCGTCGGGAAAGAAATACGAATCCCGCCAGCAAGAAGTGTCGGACTTCTCCCGCAGCATCAAATTGATGGCCAAAGAACTCGACGTGCCGGTGGTCGCGGTCTGCCAGCTCAACCGTGGCCCCGAACAACGCCAAGACAAGCGGCCGATGGTCTCTGATCTGCGCGAAAGCGGGAGTTTGGAGCAGGACTGCGACCTCGCCCTACTGCTGCACCGGCCCGACGCATTCGAGCGCGACGACCCGCGAATGGGCGAAGCCGACATTATTATCG
>JAHFVC010000466.1 GCA_023264765.1 Mycobacterium sp.
GCGATCGGTTCGCACTGGGCCGATGTGATGGATTCGACGAAGCGGTCGGTGCGGGACGCCTACGATGCTGCCGCGGCGGGGATCTCGGCCGATCCGCCGCCCGCGGCCTTCGGTGGCGGTGTGCCCGCGCCAGAGCCGGCCGCATCTGCGCCGGTTGCGGCGCCGCCTTCGGCGGACCCGTTCGCCAGCGGTGCGCCGCTCGGTGGCCTGGGATCCGGGATGCCCTCGCTGGGAACAGGTTTGACAGGTTCGGGAACGCAACTCGCGGACCTGATCGGTGGCCTGTTGAACTCCGGTGCAGACACCACGGTTGGTGATCCGCCGGACCTGGCGGACGATTCGGGTGATGTCGAGATGGAAGAGGACTCCTCGGACGAGGACTCCCCGGACGAGTCCGACGAGGACGATCCGGACGAGGGTGACGACCCGGGCGATGAAAGCGACGAGGACGACTCGGCCGCAGAAGCCGGGGACGTGACGGAAGCGGTTGCGCCGGAGCCGGATCCACCCGCGCCCACGCCGGTGCCCGAGCCGGTTCCCGCCGCTGTGTCAGGTGAACCGGTGACGCCCGCGCCGCCGGCCGAGCCGTCCCGCACGCCGTGCGAGATCGCTTCCGACGAGCTGCCACAGGTGGGCGGTTGAAGGCGACCGGAGAACGCTGTCGCCCGAAGTGCGGTCCGCTGCGTCACGCGCCGTTGCGCACGCCGCGGACCGCACTGGCGAGATCCCGCGGCCGGATGTCCCGTGACTTCTATCGTGACGTTTACCCGGCCGGTGAGGGTGCTCGTAGCCTACTATCCTAATTGAAGTAGGTAAATGGGCGAGCGTGTGGGTGCCGGAGTCGGGAGGTGTTCGCCGCGGCCATGCAGGATCATCGACGCACCGGGCACCGCTCCGTCCCGGCGGGGTATTGAAGCGCCGTGCCACGACCCGACAAACCTCTGGTCAACCGGCCGGACGCGGTGCGGGCGGCCATCCGCATCATCGACGCAGATGGACTCGCAGCCTTCAGCCTGCCTCGGTTGGCCACCGAGTTCGGCGTGCGCGTGCCGTCGCTCTATCACCATTTCAAGGATCGGGACGACATCCTGTTTGCGGTGGTGCAGTACGTCGCCGGTACCGCTGTCGCGGTATCCGGTCAGTTGCCGGGGCCGGGTTGGCCGAGGCACTTCGCGCTGCTCGCGCGGAACTTCCGGCGGTCCTTCCTCGAACATCGCAACACCGCTCCGCTGTTGATGCGCTACCGCCCCCGGGATCTCTTACCCGGCGGGTACGAGGCCGCGGCGAAATTTCTTGCCGAGTCGGAAGTCCCCGTGGAACTGCACATTCGCATCCTCGACGGCATGGAGACCCTGCTGATAGGAACGGTGCTGTGCGAGGTCATGAATCCCTTCCTGCAATCCGGTTCGGGGTTCGCGAAGATGGAGGCACGGTCGCACCCGAAGCTGGCCGCCGCCGCTGAAGCCTGCCCCATGGATGCCGCATCACTGTGCGAACGGAAAGTACTGGCATTCCTGAATGGTGTGTCGCACAGGATCAGTCGGACGTCGTAAAACTAATTGCATCAGGTATTGACGGGTTCTGTGGCCACGCATACTGTGCTCAGGGAGCGCTGCAGGAGGGAGAATCGGTGACCCGGCCATCGGGAGACGAATTGTTGAGCGGTGTGCGGATCGTCGATCTCTCCCGGGGAGACAGTGGCCAGGTCACGCGGTTACTGGCGGATCTCGGTGCCGACGTACTCAAGGTGGAACCCCCGGGCGGCTGCCCCGACCGGCGTCGGGCTCCGCTGGCGGGAGGGCACAGCCTGCCCTTCGCCCTCCACAACGCCAACAAGCGGATGGCGGTACTGGATCCGGCCGACGAGGCTGACTGCCGCCGGTTTCTCCACTTGGTGAGCGGCGCCGACATCGTCGTCGACAGCGGCAACCCCGGCCGAGCGGTTGGCTACGGTGCGACCGGAGCGGAACTCGCCGATCGCTTCGGCCACCTCGTCGTCCTGTCGGTGACGGACTTCGGTACCGCAGGTCCGCGGGCGGACTGGCGAGCCGACGATGCCGTTCTTGTGGCGATGTCTTCGGTGCTCTCGCGGTCTGGCGCGCCCGATGGGCCACCGGTACTGCCGCCCGACGGCATTGCCGCCGCCACCGCCGCAGCGCAGGCGGCCTGGGCCGTCCTGGTGGCCTACTACCATCGGCTGCGTACCGGACTCGGTGACTACATAGACTTCTCCCGGTACGAGGCCGTGCTGCAGGCGCTCGACCCGCCTTTCGGCGCGCAGGGGCAGGCGGCCGTGGCCCGAGGCCTGTCGACGGCTCGTCGGGGCCGGCCCAAGAACCAAGACTCCTATCCGATCTTCCGGTGCAGGGACGGCTGGGTCCGGGTCTGCCTTCTCGCCCCCCGGCAGTGGCGTGCGATGCGGTCCTGGCTGGGGGAGCCGGTCGAGTTCCAGGATCCTCGGTACGACAGCATCAATTCGCGGGCAATGGATTTCGACCGGATCCGCAGACTCATAGCCGCATTGTTCGCCGAATATTCCGGCGACGAGCTCGTTGCGGAAGGCACGGCGCGTGGGGTCCCGGTGGCGGCCATTCTGTCGCCGGAGGAGGTGTCGGACGCCCCGCATTACCGAGAAGTCTCGGCCTGGACCCGAGCCACATTGGATGCAAGTACGGAAATCACGGTGCCCGACGGCTGCGTGGTGGTCGACGGTCGCCGCACCGGCATCCGTTGGCTGGCTCTGCCGGCCGGCGGGGACACCGCCGGGTGGCTCGAACCCGAGCGATCGGCTGTCGAAAATACAGAGGCGGCGGTTGACAGGCCGTTCGACGGCCTGACCATCCTGGACCTGGGTGTGATCGTGGCCGGCGGTGAACTGGGCAGACTGTTCGCCGACATGGGCGCCGACGTCATCAAGGTCGAGAGTCCCTCGTACCCGGACGGATTGCGGCAAGCACGGCCCGGTCAGGTGATGAGCGAATCCTTCGCATGGACCCACCGCAACCAGACCGCGATCGGGCTGGATCTGCGGGCTACTGGCGGCCCGCAGGTGTTCCGGCGACTCGTGGAACGCGCTGACGCGGTGTTCGCCAACTTCAAGCCGGGAACCCTTACTTCCCTGGGGTTTTCGTTCGACACGCTGCGAGAGATCAATCCGGGCATCGTGCTCACCGAGAGCAGCGCGTTCGGTGACCGCGGACCGTGGAGCACCCGGCTCGGCTACGGACCGCTGGTCAGGGCGTCCACCGGTGTCACCCACCTGTGGGCGACCGAGGACCCGGTGCGTCTGGACTCCCGTCACCCGTTCTCCGACGCGGTCACCGTCTTCCCGGACCACCTCGTGGCACGTCTGGCGGCCACGGCCACCCTTGCGGCTCTGATCGGTCGCCGGCGCACCCGGCGCGGGGCGCACATCCACATCTCACAGGCCGAGACGGCCGTCAGCCAGCTCGACACCCAATACACCACGGCCTGGGCGCGGGCGGCCGGGGCCACGATCTCCGAGGACCTGACGCTGCGCGGCGTCTACCCGTGCGCCGGGGACGACCAGTGGTGTGTCATCACCATCAGCTCAGACGAGGAATGGGACGCCACTCTGCGGGGCATCGGTGCCGAAGAACTCTCCACCGACCCGCGTTTCGATTCGGAGACGGAACGCTGGCGCAACCGCGTCGCGCTGGGGTCAGTGCTGGCCGATTTCACCCGTCAGCTGCTCCCCGATGTACTCGCCGATGCGCTACAACGTCTGGGAGTCGCGGCGGCTCCCATGCTGCGCGGTGGTGACATCCTCGACGAACCGCAAGTCCGGGCGCGCGGACTGTATATCCAGATGGTCCATCCTCTCTTCGACGTCGCATTGCCCGCCGAAACCGGACCGGCACCGTATCTACGCATCCCACCTGCTCCGTTGCGACCCGCACCGCTGCTCGGCGAGAACACGGTCGAGGTCTGCCGGCGGATGCTCGAGTTGAGTCAGTCAGAGATCGATGAACTGGTCGCCGGCGGCGTGTTGTTCGCCGCGCGGCGGGCACTACCGACATCGGAGGAGCAACCGGCATGACCCTGTCGACCGACCACCCACGAAAGCTCGCCGCACCGGCTCTGTTCATCGACGGCGAATTCCGGGCGGCCGAGCGCGCCATCCCCGTGCAGGAGGCGGCCACCGGCGACCTCCTTGCCGACGGTCCCTGTGCCACCGAAGCCGACGTCGACGCGGCTGTCGCCGCGGCTCACGACGCTCCGGCCGTGGCGTGGGGGCTTGCGCCGGCGGCCGAACGCGCCGACGTCCTCAAGCGGTATGCGGCCGCTCTGCGGTCCCGGGCGGAGGACACCTCGCGGTTGGTGAGCCGGGAGAACGGTATGCCGAT
>JAHFVC010000190.1 GCA_023264765.1 Mycobacterium sp.
ACGGAGGCGTTGCTGGCGGCGGCCGAGGACCCGGACGTCTCGGTGGTGCTGCTGACCGGTGCCGGGCGCGCCTTCAGCGCGGGCAACGACCTGGTGGAGATGCAGAAGCTGGTCACCGATCCCGACTACCAACCGGGCAAGTACGGCTTCCGCGGGATGATCGAAGCGCTGGCGGCATTCCCGAAGCCGTTCATCTGCGCGGTCAACGGTGTCGGCCTGGGTATCGGCGCCACCATCCTCGGTTACGCCGATCTGGCGTTCATGTCCTCCACGGCGCGGCTGAAGTGTCCGTTCACCAGTTTGGGCGTGCCGCCCGAGGCGGCCTCGTCCTATCTTCTGCCGCGACTGATCGGCAGGCAGAACGCGGCCTGGCTGCTGTTGTCCTCGGAGTGGGTCGACGCCGCCGAGGCGCAGCGGATGGGCCTGGTGTTCAAGGTGTGCGAACCCGAGGACCTGTTGGCCGAGGCGCGCAGGCATGCCGACGTGCTGGCCTCCCGTCCGCTGAACAGCCTGCTCGCGGTGAAGAAGACCATGCTCGAGCCGATCCGGCCGGGTATCGCCGAGGCCAGCGAGCGGGAGAACGCGTTGTTCGCCGAACTCCTGGGCCAGGCCGCCAACGTCGACGCGCTGGCGTCCTTCGTGGACAAACGGAGCTGACGGGCCAGCTCTCCGTCACACGCCGCTGTGCACCGGGCACTCGCGGGAGGCCGCGAGTATCGCGCGCAGCGTCCGTCGGCACCGGCCGCAGTCGGAGCCGGCGCCGCACGCGTCGGCGATCTGTTTGGACGTGGTGGCACCCGCGGCGACGGCATCGTTGACCGCTTGAGTGGTGGCACCGGTACACAGGCAGACGAACATCGGGTTCAGGCACCCACCTTCATCAGATGGGTGAACTTGCCGACGAACAGGGACGGGTAGGCCCCGAAGCCGACCCGCGACATCCACTCGGCCGCCGCATCGGGGTGGTCGATCCAGCGCCGGGCGCTGGTCTCGTTCTCGATCTCCTGCAGGATCAGCACTTCGTGTCCGTCGTCGAAGGCACGGTAGACCCAGATCTTGCGGACGCCGGATTCCCGGAACCGCTCCAGTGCGGCGCGCAGTTTGTCCATCAGATCCTCGACACTGTCCACGGTGGCGACCACGCCGACGATCACCGCGGCGACGGTGTGATCGCCCTCGCCGGGCACCGGCTCGAACAGGTCGATCTTCTCCACGACCTCACCGGCGAATATCGCGGGGATATCGTCGACGCCGGAAATGTCGAAAAGGTCGAATATCGCCGGGGATCGCAATACTTCTCGCACGGAATTCGGATGGGAGACACCGATGGTCACCAGAATTCGACCGGGTTCCCAGATCGAGGTGTAAAGGACGACATGGTGGGCGTCGATATTCGCCAGCGATTGCTGGCGGCCCTCCAGCGAATTCCACATCGATTCGGGATCGTCGACGCGATAATCGGCGGCCAGGATGAGCGAATGTAAATGGTATTCGCCCACCGCTCACCACCTTCGCCTGAGTGCTGCGCCGGGGCGTCCGGCGCGAGCAACGCTAAGTTAGGTGAGTGTAGCCTTAGTTAGGGTAGCCAGTCCATTCATGCACCTCTGACTAGGGTTAGCCTCACCTATGAGCGGCGGAAACTCGGTCGAAGTCGGGCCGAAAACGCCGTTGAAGCCCTCGCTCCCGAGCCTGTGCTGGACTAGATTCAGAGGGCACGGGATTAGCAACACTTGACCAGCCCTCAAGGTGCTTAGGAGCGAAATGCAAGGCGATCCGGACGTTCTCAAACTGCTCAACGAGCAACTGACAAGCGAACTCACGGCGATCAACCAATATTTCCTGCATTCGAAGATGCAAGACAATTGGGGATTCACCGAATTGGCGCAACATACGCGCGAAGAATCCATTGAAGAAATGCATCACGCGGAATGGGTCACCGACCGTATCCTGCTTCTCGACGGGCTGCCGAATTATCAGCGTCTGTTCTCGCTTCGGGTGGGTCAGACGCTGCGTGAGCAGTTCGAGGCCGACCTCGCGATCGAGTACGAGGTGGTCGCCCGACTGCGGCCCGGCGTGATCATGTGCCGCGAGAAGCAGGATGCGGTGTCGGCGAACCTTCTCGAGCGGATCCTCGGTGACGAGGAGAAGCACATCGATTATCTGGAGACGCAGCTCGAGCTGATGGAGAAGCTCGGTGAGGCGCTGTACTCGGCGCAGTGCGTGTCGCGTCCGCCCGGCGGTGGCGCGGACTGATCTCGGTTTCGACTCGTCGTCTCGACACGGCCGCCGGCTCCCAGGAGCCGGCGGCCGTGTCGCTCGAGAAAACTAGAACGCGTTCCAATTCGGGTCTGTCGGGCGTACCGTGACTGTCATGAGCCGTATCGGAGACTTCGCCGACGATGATGCCGCCGCCTGGGTGCTCAAATCACCCGACATCGGCGTCGCCATGGCCGGTTTCACCAACGCCGTGTACACCAAGAATCGGCTGCCGATGCGGGTTCGCGAGCTCGCCCGAATGGTGATTGCGCTCGACAACGAATGCGTGGTGTGCCAGAACACCCGCGATTCCGACGGTATCGCCGCCGGTGTCGACGAGGATCTCTACGACCACGCGCATGACTGGCGGACCTGGCCCGGGTACAGCGCCCAGGAGCGTGTCGCGGCGGAGTTCGCCGAGCGGTTCGCACGCGACCACACCGCGCTTCGTGACGACGAGGAATTCTGGGCGCGCTGTTCGGCGGAGCTCGACGACGAGCTGCTGACCGACCTCGCGTTGTCCTGCGCCATGTGGCTGGGGATGGGCCGGATGCTGCGCACTCTGGACATCGGGCAGACCTGCAAGATCACCCTCTGACCCACCCGGCGAGCGAAGCGACGGGAGAACAGGTTTGAGCTCCGGTGCCGCGATCGCGGCGGCGGCGGTGTTCACCTGGCTCGGCATGGTCGTGGCCATCTCGTTCATCGAAGCGCCGTTGAAGTTCCGTGCGCCGGGGGTGACGCTGCCGATCGGGCTGGGAATCGGACGCCTGGTGTTCCGTGCGCTCAACGCCGCCGAAGGGACGCTGGCCGTCGTCATCGTCGCAGCGCTGTGCGAGTCCCCGATATCAGTCGCGATCGCCGCCGTCAGCGTCGCCATCGGTGCGCTGGTGCTGCAACTGGTTGCGGTGCGGCCGCGCCTGACACGGCGCTCCGATGCGGTTCTGGCAGGCTCGGACACGCCTCGGTCCGACGCGCATCACGCGTATGTCGGCCTCGAGGTGATCAAGGTGATCGCCTTGATCGCCGCCGGTGTCGCAGTGTTGTCGCGGTGAGCGCGGCGACCACCACGAGAATGGCGAGCCACGGCCAACTTCCGTGCTGGTGCACCCAGCCGGCGAGGGCGGACTGCACCCGGCCGGCGGCGTTCACCACCGGATCGGTCACCGCCGTCGTCGAGCCGAACAGCCGGATCTCGTAGACACCGTAATACGCCACGTAGGCGCCCACCAGGACCAACAGGAGTCCGCTGATCCTGTTGACATACGGCACAATTCGGCGCATCCGGTCGAGTACGGCGGAACTGGCGAACGCCACCGACACCGCCAGCGTCCCGACGATCAACGCGAAGCCGGCCGCGTACGCCAGATACACCAGCGTCGTGCCCCGCACCGACCCCGCCCGCGCCGCGCTCGCCGTCACCGCCAGGAACGGTCCCACCGTGCAGGACAGCGAGGCAAGGGCGAAACCAGCGCCGTAGCCGAGCATGGATCCCAGTCGCGCCGACGGCGCCCACCGCGCGCCGGCACCGATCGGCAGCCCGATCCGCCGGCCGGTCAGCAGCCACAGACCCAGGCCGAACAGAATGCCACCGATGATCACCGTCACGTACGGGAGATAACGCTGGAGGGTGGAGGCCACCGACACGGCGAGCGTGCCGAACCCCGCGAACACCACCACCACACCCAGCGTCATCGCCGCCGTCGCGGCCAGCGCCCTCAGGGGCGCCCGGCCCGGCTGGCCGTCACCGCGCACCACCAGAGCCAGGTACGCCGGCAGCATGGCGAACCCGCACGGGTTCAGGGCGGCGACCAGTCCGGCGCTGAACGCCAGTCCGATCAGATCGGCGTCCACTCAGCTCAGGGCGGCCACGCGGTCGGAGAGTTCCTGTTCGGACATCGCCGACGTCGGGTTGTTGACGAATGACGATGTGCCATCCGGCTTCACGAACAGGTAGGCCGGCTGCCACGGCACATTGAACCGCGCCCAGATGGACCCGTCGGCGTCGTTGAGGTTGGTGAAACCGAGGTTGTACTTGGACACGAAACCTTGCATGGCCGCCACATCCGAGCGGGCCGCCACACCGACGAAGGTGACGCCGGGATGCGTTGCGGCCACCTGGCTGACGCTGGGCGCCTCCTGGTTGCAGAACGGGCACCACGGCGTCCAGAACCACAGCACCGCCGGGCGGCCCTGCAGGCTCGAGCCGTTGAACGGGCTGCCCGACAGGGTGGTTCCGGAGAACTGCAGTCGGTCGTCGGCGAGGGCCGGGGGTGCGGTGACACCGGCGAGCAGTGCCGCTGCCATGACGATGAGCCAGAGGTGACGGATTCGGGAGGTCATACCGGTAGCACGTACCCCGTAGCCGCGTGGTTCAGTCAGATCTGTCCGGTGGCGTCATAAATCCATGACATGTCGGAACGGGCGAGTTCGTCCATCCACGTCGGCGGCGCGAAATTCACCAGCGCGCCCATGTCCCAGTAGTCCTTCCACAGCGTGATCCGGTCGTTCTCGACATGGTGCACGGTGACGAAGCGCAGCAGCGCCGTCTCGCCGGTCCGCCACTCCCAGTTCTCCGAATGCTCGTACATCACGGTGCCGCCGTCGGCTACCAGCAGCCCGTCGTGATTGACATAGGAGGCCAGCGGCTCGAGGCCGATCTTCAGCCGCTTGACGATGTCCTCCGGGCCGCGGGCGGATGCCGCGGGTCCGACCGGCATGTCGGCGTAGAGGCAGTCGTCGGAGAGGTGCGACTTGACCGCCTCCCAGTCGCGATCCGAGAGCGCCTTCCACATCTGCCTGACGGTATCTTCAGCTGACACTGAACAATTCGCCCTTCTCGGTGCGCAATGCGGGGGCGCGGTGTGCGGCACGCAGGAACCGTCCGGTACGGCGGCGACCGACGAGTCCGGTGTACTTGCCGCCGGCGAAAACCGCGCGGCCACCGACGAACACGGCGCACACGGTGTCGTCGTTGCGGTTGACCATCCGCGACAGCCCGCCGTACTGATCGACGGGCTCCTCGGCGTACGTCTCCAGGGACGTGTCGAGCCGCGCCGGGTCGATGATCACGACGTCGGCACGGTCGCCGATCCGCAGGTGGCCGGCGTCGAGGCGGTACCAGTCGGCCAACTCGCCGGTGAGCCGGTGCACGGCGGCCTCGATCGTCATGAAGGGCCGGCCCGCCTTTTCGGCATCGTGGACATGCCGCAGCAGCCGCAGACCCATGTTGTAGAAGGCCATGTTGCGCAGGTGCGCACCGGCATCGGAGAATCCGATCTGGATTCCAGGTTCGCGCGCAAGCTTTTTCAGGACGTCCGGACGGTGGTTGGAGATGGTGGTGCGCCAGCGCAGCTCGCGGCCATGCTCGAGGACCAGGTCCAGGAACGCGTCGACGGGATGCACCCCTCGATTGGTGGCCACCTGGCCGAAGGACCGGCCGATGACCGAGGAGTCCGGGCACGCGACGATGTCGGCGTCGAAGAAGTCCCGCTGCCACACCCGGACACCGAATTTGTTCTCGTAGTCCGCGCGGAACTTCCGCCGGTATTCGGGGTCGCGCAATAGTTCGTTGCGCTCCATCTCGTCACGCAGATGCAGTGCCGCGGCACCGGTGCCGAACTCCTCGAACACCACCAGATCGATGCCGTCGGCATAGACCTCGAACGGGACGGGCAGGTGCTGCCAGCGGAAGTTGCCGCCGAGTGCGTTCACCGCCCGCGCCAGTGGCCCGAGGATCTTCACGGCATACGGGTTGGACTTGACGTCGGCCGCCGAGAGCAAGCTGGTCTTGAGCGGGTTGCGGAACAGGCCGAGCGACTGTGCCAGCTGGGATCCCAGATTGAGTGGGTTGGTGATGTCGGGACCCGATTGCAGAATCCGGCCGGAGCGTCGAAGCAGCGATTTGAGCCGGCGCAGCTCGCGCGGCTTGGCATACGTCGACGGCAGCGTGCGAGACCGACAGACTTCACCGTCGATCTTGTCGAAAAGCAATTGTTGTGAGGACATCCCGACGAATCCGGCGTCCAGTGCCTCGGTCAGCATCCGCTCCATCTCGGCCTGTTCCCGCCGGGTCGGACGTTCGGTGCCGCGGGTGGCTCGGTCCAAGCCCATGACGGCGGTCCGCATGTCGGAATGTCCGAGGAAGGCGGCGACGTTGGGGCCCAGTGGCAGCTTCTCCAGCGCTTCGACGTAGCCGTCGGCACTGCTCCACGTCTTGTGCTCGTCGACGGTGGCGATGACGTGTTCGCGGGGAATGGCCTCGACGCGGCCGAACAGGTCGCCGGCGTCCTCGCCGTCCACGTGGATGGTCGACAGCGAGCAGGAGCCGAGCATCACCGTGGTCACGCCGTGGCGCAGGGACTCGCCCAGGGCCGGGCCGCCCAGGATCTCCACGTCGTAGTGGGTGTGGATGTCGAGCATGCCCGGCAGCACCCATTTGCCGTCGGCGTCGATGACGTCGGGGCACCCCTCGGCATCGAGGTCGTCGCTGCTGATCGCCACGACGTGGCCGTCGCGGATGCCGATGTTGCGCACCGCCGACGGGGCGCCCGTTCCGTCGAACCAGCGGCCGCCGCGAATGATGGTGTCAAAAGTGTTACGGGTCACGTTCGTGCTCACCCAGCCATCAGAACAGCGCGACGGGACAGGTGTCAACGAAAATCGTGAACAGATTTAGAAACTTGTCTACAAATGTCTTCTACCTGCAGCTATGGTGCCGCCCACCCGTCGGGGCAGCGCCCGTCGATGTCCGTGAACCCATATTCGGCGGCCAGTGCGGCGGAGGTGATCGACCGCTGATTCCACCGCCGGCGCTCCGGGTCGGACGCGATGGCGGCGACGCCGCGGCCCACGAAACGAGGGGACTCGGACTGGGCGAAACCTGGCGGCGCCGCCGGGTATCCGTCGCCGCGGTCGATGTCGAGGGCACGGTGCCAGTCCGCCTCGGACACGCCGTAGGCGTCCAGCATCATCTCCGAACGCAGCCAGCCGGGGGTGACGGCCACCGCGGTGGCGCCGAATTCGTCCAGCTCGTGACCCTGGCTGTAGGCCAGCCGGTTCACCGCGACCTTCGCCAGATCGTAGAACACCGACAGTCGGTAGTTCTCGGCATTGTATTCGGCTGTGCCATCGGTGATTTCGACAACCAAGCCGCCGGGCCGGGTGACCAGTAGCGGCGTCAGGCAGTGCGAGGTGATCAGGTGGGTGTCGATACCCAGACGCAGGATGCGCAGCCCGTCGTCGAGGTCGTGCTCCCACAGCGGTCGGCCCCAGGTCGACGGCGGGCCTTTGAGCACCTCCGCACCCCAGATGTCGTTGACCAGGATGTCGATCGCGCCGAATTCGTAACGCAGCCGCCGGGCCAGGCCCTGCACCGCGGCGATGTCGAGATGATTCACCCGGACGGCCAACCCGGTGCCGCCCAGCGCGGTCACCAGTTCGGCGGTCTCCTCGATGGTCTCCGGCCGCTCGTAGTCGGAGTCCTCGTTACCCGCGACGCTACTGCGCCCGGTGCAGACGACGGTGGCGCCCGCCTCGCCGAGTGCGGCGGCGATCCCGCGGCCGGCGCCGCGGGTTGCGCCTGCGACGACTGCCACCCGGCCACGCAAGGATCCAGCCGTCATCGACTGAGTATCGCCTGTTCCAGAAATACGCCAGGGGGCTTTAATCAATCCGGTGCATACTCGCGGGGGTGACCCCGATGCAGCGCTACATCGCAGAAGAGATCGCCACCGACCATGTCGACGGGCTGATGTCCCGGCGCGAAGCACTCCGCAGGCTCGCCCTGCTGGGTATCGGCGCCGGTGCGGCGAGCGCACTCATCGCCGCGTGCAGCGACAAGAACACCGCGACCGGTTCGACCTCCGACTCTGCCCCGACATCGTCGGGCAGCGCGTCGACGGGTACGTCCGCCGCCGTCGCGCCCCCGCCGGGTTCCGAGCACACCCTGCCCACCGCCCCGATCAATTGGACCGGCCCGCAGGGTGAACTCGAAGGGGCGTGGAGTGAGGCGCCGGACCCCAAGGGCGGCGTGCTCATCGTGCACGAGAACAAGGGGCTCAACGACTGGACGCGTTCGGTCGCGGGCCGGTTCGCGGGCATCGGCTACTCGGCGCTGGCCATCGACCTCCTGTCGCCACAGGGTGGGACCGGCAGTTTCAGCGATCCCGCGGCGGCCACCGCGGCGCTGGGCAAGATCCCCACCGCCGATATGGTCGCCAACCTGAAATCCGGTGTCGACGAACTGGCCCGCCGGGTGCCCGGTCGCAAACTCGCCGCCGTGGGCTTCTGCATGGGGGGCGGGCTGGTCTGGCAGGTGCTAGCCGCCGGTGAACCACGGCTGGCGGCCGCGGTCCCGTTCTACGGGCCGGCCCCGGAGAACCCGGACTTCGCCGGCTCGAAAGACGCTGCCGTACTGGGTTTCTACGGAGCGCTGGATGATCGGGTGACCTCGACCCAGCCGGTCGTCAAGGCCGCGCTGGAGAAGGCCGGCCTGGTTCACGACCTGATCACCGAGCCCGACGCGAACCACGCGTTCTTCAACGACACGGGCGAGCGTTACAACGCCGCCGCCGCGGCCGACGCCTGGCAGCGGATGCAGGACTGGTTCGCGAAGTACCTCGCCTGAGCAGGTCGTTCACGATCCGTTAAGGGACTGGTGGGGTGGCCGTGTTCATCAGCACATGGGCTGCCGATCTGATGGACACATGCGGGTTGTCCAGGTCGCGAACTTCTACGGGCCACGGTCGGGGGGCCTGCGGACCGCGGTGGACCGGCTGGGCGCCGAATACTGCGCGGCGGGGCACGAGGTGTTCCTCGTGGTGCCCGGCTCGCACCGCGACCGGCAGGTACTGCCGTCCGGGGTGGTGCGGCTCTCGCTACCCGCGGCGCTCATCCCCTTCACCGGCGGCTATCGGGCGGTGCTGCCCGGTCCGGTGACGGCCCTGCTGGCCGATCTGCGCCCGGACGCACTGGAGGTGTCCGACCGGCTCACCCTGCGGTCACTCGGGCCCTGGGGGCGACGCCACGGCGTCGCGACGGTGATGATCTCCCACGAGCGGCTCGATCGCCTTGTCGGGCAGGTTCTTCCGAGTGGCGCGGCCCGTGGGGTAGCCGATTTCGCCAACCGCCGCACTGCGTCGAACTACGACGCCGTCGTGTGCACCACCCGCTTCGCCCGCGCGGAGTTCGACCGGATCGGTGCCCGCAACGTCGTCACCGTGCCGCTCGGCGTCGACCTGGAGCAGTTCCATCCCGACAGGCGCAGTGCGCAGGTGCGCGGTCAGTGGGCGGCTCCGGGACAGACCCTGTTGGTGCACTGCGGCAGGCTCTCGGTGGAGAAGCACGCCCATCGGAGCATCGATACCCTTGTGGCGCTGCGCGATTCGGGATTGGATGCACGGCTGGTGGTGGTGGGGGAAGGTCCGCTGCGCGCACGGCTGGAACGCCAGGCGGCAGGGCTGGCCGTCGACTTCACCGGATACATCGGTTGCCGGGACACGGTGGCGGGCATCCTGGCCTCCGCGGACGTCGCGCTGGCCCCGGGCCCGCACGAGACCTTCGGGCTCGCGGCACTGGAGGCGCTGGCGTGCGGAACCCCGGCGGTGGTGTCACGGACCTCGGCGCTGGCGGAGATCCTCACCGAGGACAGCGGCGCCACCGCCGACAACGACCCGCTCGCCATCGCCGAAGCGGTCGCGGGCGTGATCAGCCGGCCGGAACTGCTGCGCAGGCGCAGTGCGCGACGCCGCGCCGAGCAGTTCACCTGGCCCCGTTCGGCCGCGGGCATGCTCGACGCGCTGGGCTTGGCCGCAGGCTGAGCCGCTGGGTAGTTTGACCGAATGACCGAGTCGGTGACCGACGACTCCGCCCGTACCCGCACCTTGTGGTTCGCGCTGCTGCTCACCGTGACCAACGGGTTTCTGGACGCGCACACCTACTACACCCGCGGGCATGTGTTCGCCAACGTGCAGACCGGCAACGTGATCTTCTTCGCGCTGGACATCTCCGAGCAGCACGTGGCCGCGGCGATGGCCCACGTGTGGCCGATCCTGGCCTTCATCGCCGGCGTCTCGGTGGCCGCGCACATCAAGTCCGGCCGCGCCGAACGCCATATCCCGCATCCGCTGCGCTGGACGATGGCCATCCAGGTGGTGGCCCTGGTCGTCATCGGGTTCGTGCCGTCGTCGGTGCCGCACAGCTATGTCACCGTGCCGATCTCGTTCCTGGCGGCAGTGCAGATCGGGTTGTTCCGCAACATCGGCGATCTGGCCTACCTGCCGGTCGCCACCACGGGCAACCTGATGCGCTTCGTCGAGGCAGGTTATGACGGACTGGTCGAGCGCAAACCGGGCGCGCTGAAGGCGTGGGGGATCTACGCGGCACTCATCGGGGCGTTCGCGGCCGGCGCCGTTCTCGGCGCGGTGCTCAGCCGGGCCTGGGACGTGCACGCCATCTGGGTGGCCGCCGGGATTCTCGCCGTCACGTTGGTGCTGTTCATTGTCGATCGGGACGCGTGGCAGTGACATACGATCCAGCGGTGAGACGTCGCGCTGCTTGTTATCTGCCGCTGCTGGTCGCCGCGGGACTCACCGGTGCGGGCCCGGCCGCCGCCGCGCCCGGCCAACCCGGCTGCGCCTACACCCTCGCCCCGCCGGTGCTCACCCAGGTGTCGGGCACCCCGATGGTGACCAGCACGGTCACGGTCGCCGCGTGCAACCAGTCCAACTCGATGTTGCAGGTGGCCTGCCTGCAGGTGCAGGGCTCCGGAGCGGCCCCGCAGTGCGCGTCCAAGGAGGGCCCGGTCGCCGCGGAGGTGTTCGCGCCGTATCGGCCCGGCGCAACCTATGTGGCCAGCGGGCGGGGCTGTTCGACGGCCGAGAGCCCGGCCATCTCGGTGTGCAATTCCGTGGGGCCGGTGACCGTCACGTTGTGACGTGCCAGATCCGGCAGGTCGGCAGGATCCCACCGATAACCGCATCCGCGGACCGTTCGCAGCGCTGTGGCGTAGTCGCCGAGCTTCGTGCGCAGTCGCCGCACATGGGTGTCCACCGTGCGGTCCGACATCTGAGTGTCCCGCCAGACCTGCACCATGAGCTCGCCACGCGAGACCGGCCGGCCGTGGCGTCCGGCAAGATGCCGCAGTAACTCGAACTCCCTGCGCGTCAGGCGCAACGGAAGCTGGTCGATCCAGGCGTCGTTGCGGCCGATGACCAGGCCGCTCTGGCGTACGGCGCCGGCGACCCGGGGCTGGGCCGTGCCGACCTGCGCGGGCCGCACCCGGACGCCGGGGACCGAGCGCGCGATGATCCGGCCGTACTCGTCGGCCAACTGCGCGGTGCGCAGCGGGAGTTCGACGAAACCGGCAGGCACGTCGAAGGTCAGCACCACCTGTACCGTGCCGCTGCCTTCGGCCTGGGGCGTGCGCGCGGCTTGATACACCGTGACAATCTTTCCGCAGGCGCCGGAACCGGACAGGGTTTGGCTCGCCATGTTTCCAACTCAGAACGCGGGGACCACCTGACCCCCATACGCCGAGGCGATGAATGCGCGGGTGGCTGCGCTGTTCAGGGCCGTCGCGAGCACCTGCAGGTCGGGGTGGTCCGCACCGCCGCCTGCCGCCACCAGATACTCGGCGTAGGCCGGGTTGGCCCGGTCACAGTGCAGGGCGGTGGAGGTGTCGACACTCGCTTCCATGGCCTGGTTGCCGAACAGGAACACCACGTCGAAATCCTCACGCGCGGAAGGCAACGTCCAACTGGTCAGTTCCTTGAACACCAGACCGCGGGGATTGGCGCGCACATCATGGACCGACGCCAGCACCCCCGCCTCGGTGACGCACTCGATCAGTCCCAGCCCGTCCAGCATGCGCAGCGACCGGTCGGTGTTGACGGCATCGGAGGGCAGTGCCACCTCGGCGTGGTCGGCCACCTCGGCCACGGTGTCGAACCGCGTCGAGTACAGCCCGAACGGTTCGATGTGCACCGCAACCACGGGCACCAGCGCGTTGCCGGTGCGCCGGTTGAACTCCTCCAGGAAGGGCAGGTACTGGAAGTAGTTGGCGTGCAACCGCCCTGCGGCCAGCCAGTCGTTGGGTTCGTCGAAGGAGTCGAAAACCGTGATCTGAAGGTCGATCCCGCGGGCGGCAAGTTCCGGGCGGACGTTGTCCAGGATCTCGGCGTGCGGTACCGGGGTGGCGCCCACCCGCAGCGGTCGCAGACCTTTGGTGGCGAACGACCGGACCGAACTCGTCGACATGGTGGGCAAGACTACTGATGCCCTCGGCGTTCGCAATGTGCCGCCCGGCCCCGACGGCCGGCCCGCGAATGTGTCGCATTGTTACGGCCTTTGACGCAGGCTGACCGTAGCCGTGGCAGCCACGCGGGCAGCGGTTTACGTTCTCGCGCATGTCCGAAATCACTGCGTTACCCGACGATCTCACCGGGGCGGCGCCCACCGAACGCAAACT
>JAHFVC010000191.1 GCA_023264765.1 Mycobacterium sp.
CTCGAACTGGTGGACGCTGGCCGCGCCCTGGCGATGCGCGGTGCCCAGGCAGTCCGCGCCGGTGTCGCCGCCACCGATGATGACGACTTTCTTGTCCTTGGCGGTGATCGGCGGCTGACCATCGGGTCCGGCCACGTCATCGCCCTGCTGCAGGCGGTTGGCCCACGGCAGGTACTCCATCGCCTGGTGGATACCGTCCAGCTCACGGCCTGGGATCGGCAGGTCACGCCATGCCGTCGCCCCGCCGGCCAGCACCACGGCGTCGAAATCTTCCTGGAGTTGCTCGACGGTGAGGTCGACGCCCACATTCACCCCGGTGCGGAATTTCGTGCCCTCGGCCTCCATCTGCTCCAGGCGGCGGTCGATGTGCCGCTTCTCCATCTTGAACTCGGGGATGCCGTAGCGCAGCAGACCGCCGATGCGATCGGCACGCTCGAACACCGTCACCTCGTGTCCGGCCCGGGTGAGCTGCTGGGCAGCGGCAAGCCCGGCCGGCCCGGAGCCGACCACGGCGACCTTCTTACCGGTCAGCACGTCCGGCGGCAGTGGCTTGACCCAGCCCTGCTCCCAGGCGTTGTCGATGATCTCGACCTCGACCTGCTTGATGGTCACCGGATCCTGATTGATGCCCAGCACGCACGACGCCTCGCACGGCGCCGGGCACAGCCGGCCGGTGAACTCCGGGAAGTTGTTGGTGGCGTGCAGGCGCTCGATGCTGTCGCGCCAGCGACCACGGAACACCAGGTCGTTCCACTCGGGGATCAGGTTGCCCAGCGGGCAACCGTTGTGGCAGAACGGGATACCGCAGTCCATGCAGCGCGATGCCTGAACCTGCAGGGTGTCCTTCGAGAAGTCCTCGTAGACCTCTTTCCAGTCCTGCAGGCGCAGGTCGACGGGACGGCGGGACGGGGTCTCGCGCGCGGTGTGCTTGAGGAAGCCGTTGGGATCAGCCACGAGCCGCCGCCATGATCGCGTCGTCGACGTTCTTGCCCGCGGACTCGGCCTCGCTGATCGCGATGAGCACCTTCTTGTAGTCGCGCGGCATCACCTTCACGAACTTCGACTGATGCGCCGGCCAGTCGGCCAGGACCCGGTGTCCCACAGCCGAATCGGTGACCTCCACGTGTGCGGAGATCATGCCGTGCAACCATTCGAGGTCGGCATCGTCCAGAGCGTCAAGATCGACCATCTCCCCATTCACGTTGCCCGCCAACTGTTTGTCCGGGTCATAGACGTAGGCCGCACCGCCGGACATACCGGCGGCGAAGTTGCGCCCGGTCTGCCCGAGGATGACGACCTTGCCGCCGGTCATGTACTCGCAGCCGTGATCACCGACGCCCTCGACGACGGCGTGGGCGCCCGAGTTGCGGACGGCGAAGCGCTCCCCGACCACACCGCGCAGGAACGCCTGTCCACTGGTGGCACCGAACAGGATCACGTTTCCGCCGATGATGTTCTCCTCGGCGACGTAACCGGCCGGGGCGCCTGCGGACGGCCGCACCACGATGCGTCCACCCGAGAGGCCCTTGCCCACATAGTCGTTGGCATCACCACGGACTGTCAGCGTGATACCGCGCGGCACGAACGCGCCGAAGCTGTTGCCCGCCGAGCCGTCGAACGTTATGTCGATGGTGCCGTCTGGCAGCCCCTGCCCGCCATAGGCTTTCGTCACCTCGTGGCCGAGCATGGTGCCGACGGTGCGGTTCACGTTGGCGATCTTGGTGGTGAAGGCGACCGGGGACCCCGTGTCCAGAGCCTCACGGCATTGCGCGATCAGCTGCTGATCCAGCGCCTTGTCCAGCCCGTGATCCTGCACCGACGTGCAGTACAGATCCTGGTTCATGAACGCCGACTCCGGCTCGTGCAGCACCGGCGACAGGTCGAGCTTGTGCGCCTTCCAGTGCTCCGCGGCGCGCTGGGTGTCCAGCGCCGAGACCTGGCCGACCATCTCGTTGATGGTGCGGAATCCGAGCTGCGCCATCAGTTCGCGGACTTCTTCGGCGATGAACAGGAAGAAGTTCTCCACGAACTCGGGTTTGCCGTTGAACCGCTCCCGCAGCACCGGGTTCTGGGTGGCCACCCCCACCGGGCAGGTGTCGAGGTGGCAGACCCGCATCATGATGCAGCCCGATACCACCAGCGGTGCGGTGGCGAAGCCGTACTCCTCGGCGCCCAGCAGCGCGGCGACCACGACGTCGCGGCCGGTCTTGAGCTGCCCGTCGACCTGCACGACGATGCGGTCGCGAAGGCCGTTGAGCAGCAGCGTCTGCTGCGTCTCGGCCAGACCCAGCTCCCACGGCGCACCCGCATGCTTCTGCGAGGTCAGCGGCGTGGCGCCGGTGCCGCCGTCGTGACCGGAGATCAGCACCACGTCGGCGTGCGCCTTGGACACACCTGCCGCGACCGTGCCGACGCCGTTCTCCGACACCAGCTTCACGTGCACACGCGCCGCAGGGTTGGCGTTCTTCAGATCGTGGATCAGCTGCGCCAGATCCTCGATCGAGTAGATGTCGTGGTGCGGCGGGGGTGAGATCAACCCCACACCCGGCGTGGAGTGCCGCACATCGGCCACCCACGGGTACACCTTGTGACCCGGAAGCTGCCCACCCTCACCGGGTTTGGCGCCCTGGGCCATCTTGATCTGGATATCGGTGCAGTTGGTCAGGTAGTGACTGGTCACACCGAACCGGCCGGACGCGACCTGCTTGATGGCGCTGCGGCGCCAGTCGCCGTTGGCGTCGGGCTCGAAGCGCTCGACGGACTCGCCGCCCTCACCGGAGTTCGACCGGCCGCCGAGCCGGTTCATCGCGATGGCCAGCGTCTCGTGCGCCTCGGCCGAGATCGAGCCGTAGCTCATGGCGCCGGTCGAGAAACGCTTGACGATCTCGCTGGCAGATTCCACCTCGTCTAGCGGAACCGGCTGCCGGACACCATCTTTGAACGTGAACAGGCCACGAAGCGAGGCCATCCGCTCACTCTGGTCATCGACCAGCTTGGTGTACTCCTTGAACACCGAGTACTGGCCGGTCCGAGTCGAGTGCTGGAGTTTGAACACCGTGTCCGGGTTGAACAGGTGGTACTCACCCTCGCGCCGCCACTGGTACTCGCCACCGACCTCGAGCTCGCGGTGCGCCCACTCGTCGGGCCGGTCCAGGTAGGCCAGATCGTGCCGGGCAGACACATCGGCGGCGATGTCGTCCAGGTCGATACCGCCTGTGGGGCAGTGCAATCCGGTGAAGTACTCGTCGAGCACCCGCTGGCCGATGCCGACAGCCTGGAACAGCTGCGCTCCGGTGTAGGAGGCCAGCGTCGAGATGCCCATCTTGGACATCACCTTCAGCACACCCTTGCCCGCGGCCTTGACGTAGTTGGCCTTGGCCGCGTCACTGGTCAGGCCGGTGATGATGCCGCGGTCGACCATGTCCTCGATGGACTCGAACGCCATGTACGGGTTGATGGCGGCCGCACCGAAGCCACACAGCATGGCCATGTGGTGCACCTCGCGCGCATCGCCCGATTCGACCACCAGGCCGACCTGGGTGCGGGTGCGCTCCCGGACCAGGTGGTGGTGCACCGCCGCCACCGACAGCAGCGACGGGATGGGCGCCAGCCATTCGTTGGACTCACGGTCCGACAGCACGATGATGCGGGCGCCGTTGCGGATAGCCTGGCTGACCTTGGCCCGGACTTCCTCCAGCGCGCGCCGCAGCCCGGGGCCGCCGTCGGCGACGGGGTACAGGCAACTGACCACCGCGGCCCGCATGCCGTGCTTGCGGCCGCGGATCTCGTGGTCGGGGTCGACGTGGATCAGCTTGGACAGGTCGGCGTTACGCAGGATCGGCTGCGGCAGCATGATCTGGCGGCACGAGTTCTCGTCCGGGTTCAACAGGTCGCCCTCGGGGCCGATGACACCGGCCAGGCTGGTGACCACCTCTTCCCGGATGGCGTCCAGGGGTGGGTTGGTGACCTGCGCGAACAACTGCTGGAAGTAGTCGTAGAGCATCCGCGGGCGCTGGGACAGCACCGCGATCGGGGTGTCGGTGCCCATCGAGCCGAGCGCCTCCGCGCCGGTCCGGGCCATCGGCGCCACCAGCAGGTTGAGCTCTTCGTAGGTGTAACCGAAAGCCTGCTGGCGCAGCACCACCCGGTGGTGCGGCATCTTGACGTAGTCGCCGGGGGGCAGGTCGTCGACGTGGAACTGACCGGCGTCCAGCCATTCCTGGTAGGGATGCTCGGCGGCCAGTTCGGCCTTGATCTCCTCGTCGGAGACGATGCGGCCCTGCGCGGTGTCCACCAGGAACATCCGGCCGGGCTGCAGGCGCAGCTTCTGCACCACCGTGGACGGGTCGAGGTCGAGCACGCCGGCCTCCGAGGCCATCACCACGAGTCCGTCGTCGGTCACCCAGATACGCGACGGGCGCAGGCCGTTGCGGTCCAGCACCGCGCCGACGACGGTCCCGTCGGTGAAGCACACCGACGCGGGGCCGTCCCAGGGCTCCATCAACGAGCCGTGGTAGCGGTAGAAGGCCCGCCGGGCCGGGTCCATGTCCGCGTTGCGCTCCCACGCCTCGGGGATCATCATCAGCACCGCGTGGGCGATGCTGCGGCCACCGAGGTGCAGCAGTTCCAGGACCTCGTCGAACCGGGCGGTGTCCGAGGCCCCGGGCGTACAGACCGGGAAGATCTTGTTCAGGTCGTTGTGGTAGCCGAACACGTCGGTGTGGATCAGGGCTTCGCGCGCCCGCATCCAGTTCTCGTTGCCGGTGACGGTGTTGATCTCGCCGTTGTGCGCGACGCGGCGGAAAGGATGCGCCAGCGGCCACGACGGGAACGTGTTGGTGGAGAACCGCGAGTGCACGATGCCCAGCGCACTTTCGAGCCGGTCATCCTGCAGGTCCAGGTAGAACGCCCGCAGCTGCGGGGTGGTGAGCATGCCCTTGTAGACCAGGGTCTGGCCGGAAAGGCTTGGGAAGTAAACGGTTTCGCGGCCCGGGCCGTCCTGGCCGGGTCCCTTGGTGCCCAGCTCGTGCTCGGCGCGCTTGCGGATGACAAAGGCGCGGCGCTCCAGGTCCATCCCGGAGGCTCCGCCGATGAACACCTGCCGCAACGTGGGCATGGCGTCGCGGGCGAGTGCACCGAGCGAGGAGTCGTCGGTCGGCACGTCCCGCCAGCCGAGCAGCGTCAGGCCCTCGGCCTCGACGATCTTCTCGACGGCCTCGCAGGCGAGCTTCGCATCGCGTGCCGATTGCGGGAGGAAGGCGATCCCGGTGGCGTAGCTGCCCTCCTCGGGCAACTCGAAGTCCACGACGGCGCGCAGGAAGGAGTCCGGAACCTGCAACAGGATGCCCGCGCCGTCGCCGGTGTTCGGTTCGGCTCCTGCGGCACCGCGGTGCTCCAGGTTCAGCAGGGCCGTGATGGCCTTGTCGACGATGTCGCGGCTGCGGCGGCCGTGCATGTCGGCGACCATGGCAACTCCGCATGAGTCGTGCTCATACGCGGGGTTGTACAGACCACTGGGCCCTGGTCCCACCGGATACCACCTGACCTTCACTATCTCGCCCGAGCTCGCGTGAAGCTGGGTGTGTTGCTGCCTGCTGTGACCAGCGGCATCCGCCGGCGATACCGGCCCGGCGACGCGGTGCCTGCGTGCAGCACTGAACGACGGCTAAGCCCGCTCGCCTTGAGTTGGGAAAAACGATATGACAAACACCGCCTGACATGCCAACTTAGTCATACCTAACTAACCGGCCCGGCAGGCCGATCTCACGTAGCGGTGCGCTATTCGCACGATCAGTCAAATAGCTTGCAGCTCTTGTCATTTCCTTGATTCCGAGCCCCCGCCCCCGTTCGGCGGCACCTTGGACCAATCCTCACTATCGTTTGCTGGATATCGTGTTTTCAATTCTGACATGGGTAGATGAGAATGCATTTATTTGCTCAAAGCCTGGTCAGATTCTTAGGCACCGATACGCCCGCACCGATCACGCACACCATCTGTCACATCAGACACTCCGGGCGCAGCGCGACAATCGGCTGCGCGCGCCGCGGCGGTGGCGTCATGTCAAGCTGCACGTGATGTCCTATCCATTGAACACACCACCGGGCCGCTTCGGCATCGTCAACGTCGACGCCACCGAACAGCGCTGTGCCGCCACCATGCCGATGTCGGGTCTGCTCAATCCCTTCACGGGCACACCGAGCCTCGCGCCGCTGGCCGTGCTGATCGACCACATCGCCGGCTTCGCCAATCATCTGCGCCGCCCCGACGGCCATTGGACCGTCTCCAGCGAGCTCGCCATGGAGTTCACTCCCGACGCTCTGGCGGTCATCACCGCCGACCCGGCCACGCCGGTGCTGGCCGAGAGCCGGCCCGTGGGCACCGCCGGCGCCACGTCGCTGTCCGCGTGTGATCTCAGCCACGGTGGCCTCAGCATCGGGGTGGGCACCGTGCGGACCTTCTACATCGCCGCGTCCGTCCCGCCCGGCCCCGCACACAGCACCACGGCCGCCCCGGACGCCGTCCCCGCCGCACTCGACGAGCTGATGGCCGTCGAGGTGGCCGAGGCGGGCGGCGCCGACCCGGTGCTCGTGCAACATTGCGACCCCGCGGTGAACAACACGATGGGTGCCGTACACGGCGGTGTGGCCGCGGCAGGGCTGGAGCTGGTGGCCGCCGCGGCGCTCAACGCAGGCCGCGAGGCCCCGCTGCGTCCCGCCTCGCTGCGGGTGAACTATCTGCGCCGGCTCATCTCCGGCGGCCGATCGCACTACACCGCAACGGCTTTACACAGCGGCCGCAGCACGGGCGTCGCCGACGCGCAGGCCTTCGCCGCAGACGGGCGGCTGGCCCTGATCGGCCGGCTGACCGCCTATATCTGACAACCGCGCGCCTTCGGCACTAGCATCCGACCGGTGCCGTCCCACGTCGCCGCGTTCATCCGCAATTCGGGTTACCTGCGCAAATGGCTGATTCTCGGCGTCTCGATCGGCATCATCGCAGGGCTGGGCGCCGTGCTGTTCTACCTGATGCTCGACTACTCCGGCCGATTCCTGCTCGGCTTTCTCGGCGGTTACGACGCACCCACCGCCGCCGGTGACGGCGGCCATCCCGGGTCACCGAATTTCGCGCGGGCCTGGGCGATCCCGCTGATCACCTTCGGCGGTGCCCTGCTGTCCGCGCTCATCGTGGCGCGGTTTGCCCCCGAGGCGCAGGGCCACGGCACCGACAACGCCATCGAGGCCGTCCACACCGATCCGCGCGCCATCAGGGCCCGGGCCGTGCTGGTGAAGATGGTGTCCAGCGCGCTCACCATCGGCTCGGGCGGCTCGGCGGGCCGGGAAGGTCCCACCGCCCAGATCTCGGCCGGATTCGGCTCGCTGCTCACCCGGCGGCTGGACCTGACCGACGCAGACGGGCGCGTCGCGGTGTCACTGGGTATCGGGTCGGGCATCGGCGCCATCTTCGGCGCCCCGTTGGGCGGGGCGGTGCTCGCCGCCTCGATCGTCTACCGCGAGGACTTCGACTACCGCTCCCTGATCCCGGGGTTCATCACCTCGGGCACCGCGTATGCGGTGTACGGCAGCATTCTCGGCTTCGAGCCGATGTTCGGCACCATCGTCGGTGACTACAAACTCCAGCCGGCACAACTGATCTGGTTCGCGGTGATCGGGATCGTCTCTGCTGCAGTGGGTTATCTCTACGCCCGGGTGTTCTACGGCACCGTCGCGCTGACCGCGAAGCTGCCGGGTGGCATCGTCGTGAAGCCCGCACTCGGCGGTCTGGCGGTCGGGCTGCTGGCCCTGATCATCCCGCAGATCCTCGCGAGCGGATACGGCTGGGCGCAGCTGGCCGCCGCGAAGGACAGCCTGATGACCATCCCGCTGTGGATCACCCTGGTGCTGCCGTTGGCCAAGATCGTCGCGACGTCACTGTCCATCGGCACCGGCGGCTCCGGCGGGATCTTCGGGCCCGGCATCGTCATCGGCGCGTTCGTGGGCGCCGCCGTCTGGCGGCTCGCCGACCTGACCGGACTACCCGGAATCCCGGACGGCCCCGGTATTTTCGTCGTACTGGCGATGATGGCCTGCTTCGGCAGCGTGGCGCACGCACCCCTGGCCGTGATGATCATGGTGGCCGAGATGACCAATTCGTTCTCGGTGCTTCCCGGCGCCATGATCGCCGTCGGCGTCGCGTATCTTCTGATGAGCCAGACGCGGGTCTCGATCTACCGGGCGCAGCGTTTCAACCGGGACAGTGACACCCAAATCTAGAAACTGTTGCTAATCAGCCAAGATTCGGACACTTTCAGCTCGGCTGGGTACCGGCTGTGCGATTCTCACGTCAGACATCATGTCCGGCAAAGGAGCTCGTCATGAAGAGACCGACCATGCAACATCGACTGGCAGCCGAGTTCATCGGCACATTCTGGCTCGTCCTCGGCGGCTGCGGCAGCGCCGTCTTCGCCGCCAAGTTCGTGGCCGGTGACGGCACCTCACTGGGCATCGGATTCCTCGGCGTCGCACTGGCATTCGGCCTGACGGTGCTCACCGGCGTATACGCCTTCGGCACCATCTCCGGCGGTCACTTCAACCCCGCCGTCACCCTCGGCGCGGCACTGGCCCGGCGGGTGGAATGGTCGGCCCTGCCCGTGTACTGGGTGGCCCAGGTGCTCGGCGGTCTGGTCGCCGGCGGCGTCATCTTCTTCGTGGCCGGCGGTCAGGCCGGCTGGAGCGCGACCGGAAACATGGCCGCCAACGGCTACGGAGCCCACTCGCCAGGCGGCTTCTCCCTGGTCGCCGTCCTGGTCACCGAGGTCGTCCTGACGGGTATCTTCCTGCTGGTGATCCTCGGGTCCACCGATGACCGCGCCCCGAAAGGCTTCGCCGGCCTTTCCATCGGACTCACCCTGACCTTGATCCACCTGATCTCCATCCCGATCTCCAACACGTCGGTGAACCCGGCCCGCTCGACTGCGGTGGCGTTCTTCAACGGGGACGGGGCACCCGCACAACTGTGGGCATTCTGGTTGGCACCGCTGGTCGGCGCCGCGATCGCCGGTGTGGCATATCCGTTCCTGTTCGGTGTCGCCGAACAGCTCGCAGACCGGCCCGACCGCGACGACGCCCTGGAGCGCGCCAGCTAGCTAGAGCGCTTTCAAATCCGGAATGGCCTGGCGTGCACCGAATCTCGGGTTGCGCGCCAGGCCACTGGCCTCGAGTAGCCGCACCGCGCGCTGGCGGTGCGGCCGCAGCGGTTCCAGCAGTTCGACCATGGCGACGTCGTCGATGCGGTACCCCAGCAGGGTCATCCCGACCATGTTGGACAGGTGGTAGTCGCCCACCGAGATGGCGTCGGCGTCGCCGAACGCGCGCTGCATGGTCTCGGCCGCGGTCCACTCCCCCACCCCTGGCATCGACCGGAAACCCGCCTCGGTGCGGCACCGTTCCAGGGCGTCGGCGCGCTGCGCGCAGCCCACGATGGTGCGGGCACGGCCCGGATCGATGTTGGCGCGATGGAACTCCCAGGACGGGATGCATCGCCACGCCTGCGCCGTGGGCGGCACCCGCATGCCGGCGGGAGCCGGACCCGGCGCCGGAACGCCGTATTTCGTCACCAGCAGGCGCCACCCACGAAAGGCGTCCTTGCCGGCCACCCGTTGTTCGATGATCGCCGGGATCAGCGCCTCGAGCACCCGGCCGGTGCGGCCGAGCCGCAGATGGGGCACCCGCTCCTGCGCCTTCGCGATCACGGGGTCGGTGGGGTGGAAATCGCCGGCGTCGTCGTCGGCGCCCAGGTAGGCGGGCAACCCGTCGAGGAATTCATCCGCTCCGGCACCCCACGCCTCGCAGTCCACGACGCTGCGCGAGCTGGTGATCCGGGCCGTCACCGGACCGGTGGGCATCAGGCTGGTCCGCCAGATGACGCCGCCTGACACCTTGAAGCAGGGATCGCCGGGGCCGCGTCGCAGCGGGAACAGCGTCAGGCCCGGGCTGACCGGACCTGGAAAGGCCACACTGCGGGTGGGCACCGATCCAGGTTAAACGAGCGTGATGTCGGCCTTGTCGGCGTAGAACGCCACCCGACCCGCAATGGCGGCGACGGCCGGGTAGGGCTGTTCGTAGGTCCAGATGACGTCCGGTACTCCCGCCACGTCGTAATAACTGGCATCGCCCTTGTACGGGCAATAGGTCTGGGTGCCGCTGCGGGCGAGCACGTCGGCCACCACGTCGTCGAGCGGCACGTACTGGACCGCGGGATACGTCGACTCCTGCAGGGTCAGCGCGTCCTCGGTGTCCGCGACGACGGCACCGTTGACACGGACCGTGACGCGCCTGCCGGTAGGGGTGATGGTGATGGGGTGCTCGGGGGTGGGCTCCAGCACGGGACGTTCAGCCATACAGGGCACAACGGCGGCGGCCAACCCCCTGTTCCCGGCCGCTCTTCTGATTACCATCGGCGCATGACCGAGCACACAGCGCCCGCCGCGGGCGCCGACGTCACCATCGCCGCCTCACCCGAGGCCGTGTACGCGCTGATCACCGACCTACCGACGCTGGCAGCGCTGGCCGAGGAGACGGACGCCATGGAGTGGGTCATCGGCGACGCGGTGGCCCCGGGCGCGGTGTTCAAGGGCCACAACCGCAACGGGTCCAAGAAATGGACCACCAAGTGCACCGTGACCGCCGCCGAGCCCGGCCGGGCCTTCGCCTTCGACGTGAAGTCCACCGGCCTGCCCATCGCGCACTGGCGCTATGACATCGCGGCCACCGAGGGTGGCTGCACGGTCACCGAGCAGACCTGGGATCGCAGGCCGGGCTGGTTCAAGCCGCTGGCAGGGCTGGCCACCGGGATCTCCGACCGCGACGCGGCCAACGCCGAGCACATCAAGATCACCCTGGCCCGGCTGAAGACCCAGGCCGAGTCCGCCTAGGAGGCACTCGCAGTACCGGGTCCGGCAGATCCTGTTCCGGGCGCGGCACGCGGCGTTAACTGGTCGGCATGGAACAAGCGAAACTGGGCGCGTTACAGGTCGGCCGCATCGGCCTGGGCACCATGGGCATGTCGTTCGCGTACGGCAGCGCCGGGCGCGACGACACGGAGTCCATCCGGACCATCCACCGCGCCCTCGACCTCGGCGTCACCTTGATCGACACCGCCGAGGTGTACGGACCGTACGTCAACGAGGAACTGGTGGGCCGGGCCCTGGCCGGCCGCCGCGACCAGGTGGTGCTGGCCACCAAGTTCGGCATGATCTCGCATACCGGCCGCGAGGGTCTGGACAGCAGCCCGGCCAGCATCCGCACCGCGGTCGACGGTTCGTTGCGCCGGCTCGGCACCGACTACATCGACCTCTACTATCAGCACCGCCTCGACAAGCAGACGCCCATCGAGGACACCATCGGAACCGTGGCCGAGCTGATCACCGAGGGCAAGGTACGCCACATCGGCCTGTCCGAGGTGGGCGTCGAGATCATCCGGCGCGCCGCCGCGGTCCACCCGATCTCCGCCCTGCAATCCGAATACTCCTTGTGGACAAGGGATTCCGAATCCGACATCCTCGCGACACTGCGCGAACTCGGCATCGGGTTCGTTGCCTACTCGCCGCTGGGTCGCGGGTTCCTGACGGGGCAGATCCGGTCGGTGGACGATCTGGCCGATGACGACACCCGCCGGGACAACCCCCGCTTCGTTGCCGAGAACTTCGAGCGCAACCTGGCGCTGGCCGACCAGGTGCGCACCATCGCCGACGAGGCCGGCGCCACTCCGGCCCAGGTCGCGCTGGCCTGGCTACTCGCCAAAGGCCCTGACATCGTGCCGATTCCGGGCACCAAACGGGTCGTGCGCCTGCAGGAGAACGTCGGCGCCGACGGCGTGACGCTCAATGCGGCGCAGGTGGCGACGCTGGACGCGATGACCCCGGCGGCAGGCGAGCATCACACCGCCGCACAGATGGAGATGATCGACCGGCGCTGACCGGTCACGGCCGCCCGGTGATCACGTCGGCCACCCGTGCGATGGGCGACGTGGTCGCACGGCCGCCCGCTTCGTGCCGGTCGGCCAGTTTGTAGGCGATGTAGAGGCCGCGCACCCCGAGCCACCGCAGCGGTTCGGGTTCCCAGTTGCGTGATTGGTGCCCGACCCACGGCAGCCGGGTGATGTCGGTGGCCCGGCGTAGCACCAGGTCGGCCAGGGTGCGCCCGGCCAGGTTCGTCGCAGTGACCCCGTGGCCGACATAGCCTCCAGCCCAACCCAATCCGCTCGCCGGATCCAGCGCCACCCCGGCGTCCCAATCCCGCGGGACGGCCAGCACACCGCACCAGCCGTGCGCGATCGGCACCTCACGCACTTGCGGCAGGATGTCGTGCAGCACCTGCGTCAGCGCGGTGATGGTGCGGGCGGGCACCTGACCGTCGTGGTCGGTGCGCGAGGCGAAGCGGTACGGCACGCTGCGCCCGCCGATGGCGATGCGGTCGTCGACGGTGCGCTGCGCGTAGAAGAAGCCGTGCGCCGAGTCGCCGACGGTTTCCCTTCCGGCCCAGCCGATGTCGTCCCACAGCTGCGGCGGGAGGGGCTCGGTGGCGATCATCGAGCTGTTCATCGGCAACCAGCGCCGTCGCAGCCCGCTCATCCGGGCGGTGAATCCCTCGGTGCAGCGCAGCACTATCGGCGCGCTGACGGTGCCGCGGGCCGTGACGGCCCGGCCGGGCGC
>JAHFVC010000467.1 GCA_023264765.1 Mycobacterium sp.
GGAATTTCACCGGCCTGCATGACAGCTATGGCGTGCCGATCGGCGCGCACTTCGTGGCCGTGGTACCGCTGACGGAGATGATCGGGTCTAACGGCCCGCAGTTCGGCGTCTCACCGGACACCTGGGGTCCGGCGATCATGTCGTCCTTGGCAACCGCCGGCACCTACGCTCAGCTCAACGAGGCACTCGCCGCCGAGACGGCGTTCCTGATTTTCATCTGCTCGGTGGGCATCTGGATCGTCAAGTTCGCATTGGGCGTGGTGTGGCTGGGATGGCTGGCTGCCATCGCCGAGCCGATCGTGGAAACCCTCAAAATGATCGTCGCCAGGACGCACCTGCTGGCCGCCGGCGTCGGTGTCTGCGTCGTCGTCGGCGGATTTATCTGCCTCACAACGGGATACGCGGCTGGCATCGGTATCATCCTCAGCGGCTTTGTCGCGCTCATCCTGTTTTGGGTGTTGCTGCGCGACCCCGTTGGCGACCTCGTCAGCGACAACGGGGTGCTCGGGATGGGCCGGTCCATTGGTTACTCGATCGCCCAGGGCGTGGTCAACAATGGGCCAGTCGCCGCCGGGGGCACCAGCGCCCAACTCGACACGCTGTGCTCCTGGCTGGTGGACGTCCTCGTGCGGGACATCATGCAATTGCTGACCTTTGGGCAGGTGATCGACACCATCCCCGGCTGCGCCGCCAAATACAACGCAGGGCTGCTCAGCGGGATCGGTGATGCCCCCGCGACGTACATCAAGGCGTGCGCGCCGCAGGCGTACGAACACGCCCTGCACCTGGACTTTCTCACCGTCGGGTTGTTCTTCTGCTGCAATCTGGGTATCTGCGTCATCCTGCTCGCAGTCGACTACATGGGCATGGAGGCATTCCGTGTCGGATTCAAAGCCTTCTGGAATGTCCTGATCCTGGTGCCCGCGGCGGCGATGGCAACCTTCCCCGGTCCGCCTCGGCAAGCAGCCAAGAAAGCAGCTGCACGAATGCTGCTGCATGGCGCCGAAATGATCGCCGGCACAGCCGGTTTGGGAATATTGGTACTCATCATGGCTGGCGTGACCCGCGGCACGCTACCCGGCACGATCGGCATGACCGACCCGCTGGCCAAGGTGCTGGTGATGACGCTCATCGCTGTTGCAGGAGCGTTTGCCTTCCGGATTGCCCTCCTGCGGATGTTCGGCGACCGTGGCATTCCGGGCCCGATCCGGGCCGTGAAGGGCACGTACCGCACTGTCACCGGGGCTGCCCGCACCGTGAACGAAGTCGACTACGCCGGGCGGGTGATCAAGGGCGCCGGCGATCGGTTGCGGGACTTCCGCAAGTCGCGAGCCGAAGCCCGAAAGGGCGAGAACGATCCCGACGGCACCGGGCCGAAAGCACCGGGGCGCAAAGCTCATCCACCCACCACTGGACCCGGGCGGGGTACCCCGAGCAGCAGTGCCAGTGGCGCCGGCCCGAACCGTCCGGGCGGCAACACCCCGACCGCGCCCCCCACGGCACCGCGATCGCCCAAGCCTCCCACCGGAGACGGCGTCGCACCGCCACCGTCACGCGATTCACGAGCCCGGTCGGCCGCCGCGCAGACGGGTCGTGCCGCCGCCAAGGACGCCGCTTGGGCCGGAGCGACTGCTGTTGCCCCGGAGGTCGCGGTCCCCGCAAAAGCCGCCGCCACGGTGGCTCATCGCCTCCACCACGGCAACGGGCACGGACATGGCAGCGGATCGCACGGTGCGGCACCTGGTCGCGCGGTAGGCAATCAGCCTGCGGCGCACCCCCAGAACCGTGTCGGCCAGCCGCCCACCGGGTTGGGCCACAACAGCAGCTCGGCCAAACCCCAGGCGCCGGCCGTGGACACGCCGCCGCCGGCGCCGCCCGGGCGCCAGACCCCACGACCGGATGAGCGCCAGTGATCGACCATTCGTCACGGACACAGCCATTTTCAGATGACCACCAGATACCCACGCGCGCGACGGCCAGCCGCACCGGACCGGCGTCCTATCGGAAAGAGCGAGACATGACGATGGCACTGACCACTCACGACCGGACCGGCAACTGGCCTTCGCCACGTACCGACCGTGGACCGCAGCCACGCATGCACCGGGCCGGCCAGCCCGCAGCCGTCGGCGCGGTATCGGTGGGCGCTGAAACTGAGTTCGCCAACCCGTTCGCCGCCGAGGCTCGCACCGAGGATCAGCGGCAGTCGGCACTGACCGCCTACGCCGTCTGGCTGGCCGGTCAACCGGACCGAATCGCGGCGACCCGCCAACTAGGCGGCCACGACCTGTCCTGCACCTGCGCTCTCGGTGATAGCACCTGCCACCGCAACGTGCTGCTGGACGTCGCCAACCCGCCACGTGACGCGTTCGCCGCCGAAGGCCACGCCATGGGACTGACGCTGCGGCGGCCGTGGGCATCGCTGCTTCTCATTCCGGAGACATTGGGTGGCAAGACGATTGAAAACCGCACCTGGTCGACCGACTACCGCGGCCCGGTACTGATCTACGGCGGCACCCGCATCGACAGCGCCGGTGTTGCGGCAGCGACTCGAGCAGGCTTGGACACGTCCTGGCACGTCGACCAGCAGGGCTGGCTCGGCGCAGCGATGTTGGTCGATGTACACCGCTCACACGGCTGCTGCCGACCATGGGGACAGCCGCATGTCCGCGAGAATGTGCCCGTTTATCACTGGGTTTTCACCCATCCGCAGCGGCTGGCCAGCCGCACCTGGGGACGTGGCTTCGTTGGCCTTCGCCCCACGTCCTGGTCGGTTCTGATCCGCCGCCGGTTTCTCAACATCGCCACCTCGCAGAAAGGCACACGCTGATGACCGCAATGTTCGATGGCTCCTACGACACCGACGCCGAGCAGCGGATGAATGCTGAGCGGATGGCTGCGCATCGGGAGCGCAAGCGCCGCGACAAGCTTGTGACCCGGATCGGCGTGCTCGACGAGGTGGTCACCGGGCGCACTGAGCTGCGGCGCGCCCGGCCCTCGCTGGGCGAGGTCGCCGAGTTCTTCGGGATCGACTGCGGACCACTGCACACCCTTCTGCGGCTTCGTCGTGAGGAATTCCTTTCCGACGGATGGCGTCACGACCGGTGGACCGATGAGGCCATCATCCGGGCGGCATTGTTGCTCGAAGATGGCGAATCGGAGACAGCCGACGAAATCCGTTACCACCTGCGCGAAGGCGAATTGCCCGTGGTGTATACCTCGCACGCGCGGCGGATTGAGCAGTGCGGCAATGACTTTGCGCGTGCGATGAGTCTGATCGAGGCTGTGCACGGGGGCGAGAGCGCATACGACACGTGGCGGCGCCTTCAGGACACGCCCCGCTACGAGCTGCAATCGCTGGCTATCGCGCTCGCGGCGCTGGTGCCAGAAGATGCCGACAACCTTGGCGCATACTTGAAACACATTTCCGGCAGGAATGGCTCTGTGGCACAAGGCCTTGCTCAGCTCATTCCGCGGCCGTCCAAGCTGTACCGGCGGCGCCGCAACCCCGGCAGGCGTCGGTACGTTGACCAGCCCGGCGGTGTCTCGGTGACTGCGCACCGATGACCACAGCCGACACGTTGCTGCTGCGGGACAAGTTGATTGCTGAACTGTGCGCTAGCCCCGTCGCGCTGGCAACCGCTGAACTGGCCGCGCGGATGCCCGGGAAAGTGGAGCGCAGCAACGATTCCTGTGCACAGCTATGTCACCGCAGCACTCTCGGTCCAGGATTGAAAGTGCTTGAATGCCACCGCAGTTGGCATCTGGTGGAATATCGACGAGCCACCCACGGATACACCGGGATTTACCGCCATCTGCGTGCGCTGGAAGCTCAAGGGTTGATCCGGCGCACCGTCCGTGACGACCGCAAAGGCGTGTACTGGATCTACAACGGCCCCGATGTCGTGGCCGCATCGCATAGCCACACCGGCGACGGTGGTGGTCGGCCGTAACCCGGGCGGCCACCACCGATCACACACCCGCTCTGGAAGGGACCACCCGCATGTCCACCGACGACCGCATGCCCCTGACCCCGTGGGCAATCAACCTCATCCGGGTAGTGGCCGCCCTGCTGGCGATCGGCGTCGGCTACGCCGCGATCAGGCTGAGCTTTAGCACCCTCAAAGACATCGCCACGCGCGCGCACGTGCCGCCAGACCAAGCCTGGCTGTGGCCCGGCGCACTGGACGGCGCCACTGTGCTGGCCACTCTCGGCGTCGTCGTCGGCAGCAAACGCGAGAAACGCTTCTTTTGGGGCGTGTTGGCCGGCGGCCTGCTCATCAGCATCATCGCCAACGACCTGCACGCTATCCTGCCGCCAAACCAGGAACTGCCCTTGATCTGGCGCGCGGTAGTCGGA
>JAHFVC010000468.1 GCA_023264765.1 Mycobacterium sp.
ACCAGCATCGTGCCGCACAGGCACACCACCAGAACCCAAGTCAGGGTCGGTGCGAGGAGCAGTGAGAGGGTCGCGAGGTCGGCACCCGAATCCCCGCCGAGCACCGCCCCGGCCACAATCGCCGCGATGACGGCGGAGCAGAACGCAAGGTGCACCACCTCCATCCGCAGGCCCATCAGGAAGCCGACATACACACCGTTCAAGCTCATGAACAGCACCACGCACAACCCGGCCACCGGCGTCGACATGGTGAGCGCGAGTGCAGCGATCGACACGTCCAACCACACCACGAAGGCCACCGCCCGGCGGTAGGACGGCCACGACCCCGACAGCCAGTGGACGCCCACAGCGACTGCCGACAGACACACGACGACCTGGACACCGCGATGAACGGCCCCACTGGGCCCGGCGGGATGGAACAGCAGCAGGACGACCAGGACGGCAAGACCAATGCATCCGATCGAGGCGACTCTGGCGAACAATCCTTTGAAGCGGCCCTCGTGGACGGCGACGGTGGCGAACTCGTAGTTGCGTCTTCCAGATGACCACACTGCAGTACCGATCACTGGATATACCACTTCCGAAAGTCTAGCCCGACCGTTGCAGCAAACATCCTAGCCGGACTCTGCGAACGCCGCAGCTAACCCTTGTCGATGCGGCGGGCGCCGAGCTCGGTCTGCAGCAACTCGATCGCCACTTCCTCCGGGTCGCGCCGAACCACCTCGGAGGTGTCGTTGCTGGCCTCGGCGAGCATGCGCTCTTCTTCGACTGCGGGATCGGCCGGGGCCGGGGCGGGACCGGCGCCGGCCGCCGGCAGCGCCTCACCGGTGTCCGGCACGCACTGGACCTGCCAGTCGACACCGAGCGCGTCCTTGAGCGATTCGCGGATGATCTCGGCGTTCTTCGACTCCGCGATGCGCTTCACCAGGCTGGGCGCCGGGTGGCTGAGTACCAGGGTGCTGCCGTCGACGGTGCGTACGATGGCGTCGGCCAACATCGCATTGAGCGCCTTGCTGCGGCCATTGACCTTCTCGCGCACCGTGTTCCACATACTGCGGACCGCGGCGGCATCGGGCTCACCGACGCCGACGGCCGCGGGTGCGGGCGGCACCACGGGCACCGGCTCGGGAGCCACGGGGACGGGTTCGGGAGCCGGCACCGGTTCGGGTATGGGCTCGGGCACGGGCTCGGGCCTCGGCACCGGTGCGGGCACCGGCGTCGGCTCGGGAACCGGTGGCGACGTGGGCTCGGGAACCGGAACCGGAGCCGGGGCAGGCTCGGGCTCCGGCGCGGGCGGCGCCGCGTCCGTGCGGCTGGGGCGGACGAACTGGCGAGTGACCGGCGCCGGTGGCGGCGGGTTCAGTTCATTGCTGGGGACGGACACGTCCAGCCGCGTCTCGATGCGCTCGATCCGTTGCAGCAGAGCCGATTCGGTGTCACTGGCTGATGGCAGCAGCAGCCGGGCGCAGACCACTTCGAGCAGCAACCGGGGCGCGGTCGCCCCGCGCATCTCGCCGAGCCCCGCGTGCACCACCTCCGCGTAGCGCGCCAGCGTCGCCGACCCCAACCGATGGGCCTGTTCGCGCATGCGCTCCAGCACGTCGACCGGCGCGTCGACCACACCGCGGTCCGCGGCATCGGGCACCGCTTGCAGCACGATCAGATCGCGGAATCGCTCCAGCAGATCGACCGCGAAGCGCCGGGGATCGTGGCCGGCATCGATGACCGATTCCACCGCGCCGAACAAAGCGGCGGCGTCCCCCGCGGTGAGGGCATCGACGGCGTCGTCGATCAACGCGACGTCGGTGGCGCCCAGCAGCGACAGCGCGCGCTGGTACACCACCCGGTTCCCGTCGGCGCCCGCCACCAGCTGGTCGAGCACCGACAGGCTGTCGCGGGGGGATCCGCCACCGGCCCGGATGACCAACGGGTAGACCGCGTCATCCACCGTCACACCCTCGTCGCGGCAGATGCGCTCCAGCAGGCCGCGCATGGTCTTGGGCGCCAACAGCCGGAACGGGTAGTGGTGGGTGCGGGACCGGATGGTCGGCAAGACCTTCTCCGGTTCCGTCGTGGCGAAGACGAAGATCAGATGGTCCGGCGGCTCCTCGACGATCTTGAGCAGCGCGTTGAAGCCGGCGGTGGTGACCATGTGCGCTTCGTCGACGATGAAGATGCGGTAGCGCGACTGGGCCGGCGCGTAGAACGCCCGGTCCCGCAGCTCGCGGGTGTCGTCCACGCCGCCGTGGCTGGCGGCGTCGAGCTCGACGACGTCGACATTGCCCGGCCCGTTGGGGGCCAGCGCCACACACGAGTCGCACACCCCGCACGGCGTCGGGGTCGGGCCCTGTTCGCAGTTGAGCGAGCGGGCCAGGATGCGCGCCGACGACGTCTTGCCGCACCCACGCGGCCCCGAGAACAGGTAGGCGTGGTTGATCCGGCCCGCCGAAAGCGCCGTCGACAACGGTGCGGTGACATGCTCCTGCCCGACGACCTCGGCGAAGCTTGCGGGTCGGTACTTCCGGTAGAGCGCCACGGTCAGCAGGTTACCGAGCGGGTGCGACTAATCACGAGTCAGCAGCGACTCGGTGGCAGCGAGCAGCGCGCATGTCGACAACCCGTCGATCGCTTCGCGCAGGTCGGACTCCCCGGGGAAGCTCGGCGCGATCCGAATGTTCTTGTCCTCGGGGTCTTTTCCGTACGGGAAGGCGGCACCGGCGGCGGTGACGGCGATGCCCGCGTCCTTG
The DNA here is from genome assembly GCA_023264765.1 of Mycobacterium sp. GTDB lineage: Bacteria > Actinomycetota > Actinomycetes > Mycobacteriales > Mycobacteriaceae > Mycobacterium. The sequence goes on from JAHFVC010000468.1 coordinate 2,748, forward strand.
GCCAGGGTGATGGTGCGCTTCGCCGTACCGGGCAGGACATCCAGGCTCACGAAGTAGCCGCCCTTGGGATCGGTCCACGAGGCGATCTTGGATTCGCCGAGCCGGTCCTCCAGGATCTCCGCGACCAGCGCGAATTTCGGGGCCAGCAATTCGCGGTGCCGCTGCATCAGCAGGCGCACACCGTCGGCGTCGCCGAAGAACTTCAGGTGCCGCAGCTGGTTGACCTTGTCGGGGCCGATCGTCTTCTTGCCCGCGTGCTGCAGATACCAGGCGATGTTGCCCAGTGATCCACCGAAGAAACTCACCCCGGAACCGGCGAAGGTGATTTTCGACGTCGACGCGAACACCAACGGGCGGTTGGGGTTTCCCGCCGCCGCGGCCAGTCCGAGCACGTCGACCTGGCGGGTGAATTCGGGCGTGATGGTGTGCACCGCGTAGGCGTTGTCCCAGAACAGGCGGAAATCGGGAGCTGCCGTCTTCATCTGCACCAGCCGCCGCACGACCTCCCACGAGTAGGTGGCTCCGGTCGGATTCGCGAAGACCGGCACACACCACATGCCCTTGATCGCCGGGTCGGCGGCGACGAGTTCCTCGATGAGGTCGACGTCGGGCCCGTCCTCGCGCATCGGTACGGCGATCATCTCGATGCCGAGACTCTCGGTGATCGCGAAGTGCCGGTCATAGCCCGGCGCCGGGCACAGGAACTTCACCACCGGCTCGGCCGCCCACGGCTTCGGCGAATCCATGCCACCGTGCAGCAGCGAGAACACCACCGCGTCGTGCATGAACTCCAGGCTGGCGTTGTTGCCGGCGATCAGGTTGGGCACCGCGATCCCGAGCAGCTCACCGAAGATCGCCCGCAGCTCCGGCAGACCGTGCAGTCCGCCGTAGTTGCGGGTGTCCGTGCCCTCGGCGTCGCGGTAGGAATCGGGGCCCGGCAGCGACAGCAGGCCGTTGGACAGGTCCAGCTGGGCGGGCGACGGCTTACCCCGAGTGAGGTCGAGGGCCAGCCCCTTGGCTTTCAGTGCGGCGTAGTTCTGCTGTTGCAGGTCATGCTGGGCGGCCAGTTCGTCACGGCCGAGGGACTCAAACGACACTGCGGGCCTTTCAAAGCCGTCAAGACAAGTCAAGACAATAAGGGGACCCCGCGCACCCGCCAGAGCCCATTGACCCTTGCTGCCTTCCGGCCCTGGGGGAGTTCACAGGATGGACGCCGCGCGGGGTCCGGAGAATGAGTGTAGTCCCCTGGCCAGACCGCGCGGACCCTGGCGTGGTCGGGCCACTCCGGATGGTCGGCTACGATTGCCGACGGAGGATTCGCCTAGTGGCCTATGGCGCTCGCCTGGAACGCGGGTTGGGTTAATAGCCCTCAGGGGTTCAAATCCCCTATCCTCCGCGCTCGGTCCGGGGCGCGACCCGGTGATTGTCACCAGACGATCGACCTGGTCGCACCCCGGCCCACCGATTCGAGGAGGACCATGCGGCGCGGGAGAAATAGTCAAATCCTGTGGATCGAGGGTCGTCAGGCGACCTCGGACACTGGGGTGTCGGGCGATGGTTCCGGGGTGATGTCGACCGGACGTTCGAGGAGCTTGCCCTGGTGGAAC
>JAHFVC010000469.1 GCA_023264765.1 Mycobacterium sp.
ACCGCCACGCCGCCGCACCCGCCTCAGCCCGTACGGCATCGGTCAACGCCGAGATCAACGCCTCATCAGAGAGCTGCCCCGGATCCCCACGCAGGTCGAACATGTGTTCGATTATGCCACTCGGGTACGACACGTTCCGTCACGAAAAACCGCGCCGCAACTCCCCGACCAGATCCCCGCGATCGCCCACGGTCACCCCACCGACCCCAAGCCATGACGCCATCGACTGCAGCTCAGCGGCCAGCGCCGGGGCCACCCGGGAGCGATCCTGGCCTTCCTCGGTGAACGCCCCGACCACATGCAACGCCGCATCGGTGCGCTTGAGGTCCACCCGGCCGACCAACTGCCCGTCGAGCAGGAAAGGCCAGACGTAGTAACCGAATTGGCGCTTGGGAGCGGGTACGTAAATCTCTATCCGGTAGTGAAAATTGAACAACCGCTCCACCCGGGGCCGGAAGAAGATCAACGGGTCGAACGGACACAGCAGTGCGGTACCCCGGTCGAAACGTGGGATCCGCACACCGGCACGCAGATAGGCGGGCACCCCGTCGATCTCGACTAGTTCCAACTCCCCCTCGGCGACCAACGCAGCCACGGCGGGTTTGCTCTGCTTCGGGTTCAGCCGGAAGTAGTCGCGCAGATCCGTCTCCGTGGCCACTCCGAGCGCCCCGGCCGCGCGTAAGATCAACTCCCGCAACGCTTCCTGATCATCCACGTCGCGGGCCAAAACCTCCGGCGGCAGCACCTTCTCGGTGAGGTCGTAGTGCCGCGCGAAGCCCACCCGCGTCGCCGTGGTGAGCCGGCCCGACGCGAACAGCGCCTCCGCCACCCATTTGGTGTCGCTGCGGTCCCACCAGGGACCTTTGCGTCCGCGCGGTTCGGATTCCAGGTGCGCCTCGATCTGTCCGGCCGTCGAGGGACCCAACGCGTCGACAGCGGCGATCACGTCCTGAGCCAGCCGCTTGTTGTTGCGCACAATCTCGGTGCCCCACCGACCGTGGGTGTACTCCCGCATCCGCCAGCGCAGCAGCGGCCAGTCCTCCACTGCCATCAGCGCGGCCTCGTGGGCCCAGTACTCGACCAGCAGCCGTGGCGCCCGGGCACTGTGGCTCCACGCGGCCCTGTCCAGCACGTCGCGGTCGTAGGCGCCGAGCCGGCTGAACACCGGCGCATAGTGGGCACGAACGCACACCGACACGGAATCCAGTTGCAGCACCTGAATTCTGGAGATCAGCCTCTTCAGATGTGCACGGGTGATCGGGCCGCCGGGACGAGGTTCGTGAAATCCTTGCGCGGCGACGGCGATGCGACGGGCCTGTGCAAGCGTCAGAGAGGGCACCGGGCCATCGTTCCTTATGCCACCGACAACACGGTTGCGTCGAGAAAGGCGACCGCTTGCGCCCAGGACAACCGGTCCAGCACCGGGTCATAACCGGTTCCCGGGATATCGCCGGTCGCAGGGTCGGTGAACGCGTGCATGCCCGCGCTGTACACCGTGGTCTGCCACCGCACCCCGGCCGTGGTCATCTCCAGCTGGAAGTCGGCGACATCGGCCGCCGGAATGTAGGGGTCCAGTGCGCCGGAGATCGACAACACGTCGGCACGCACGACGCCGGACACGGCGGGCGACGAGGTCCGAAGCAATCCGTGAAAGCTCACCACCGCACGCACCTGCGCCCCGCTGCGGGCGAGTTCCAGCGCACACTGTCCCCCGAAGCAGTATCCGATGGCGCCGATACGGGCCGCGTCGACGTCGTCACGCGCAGCCAGGGCGTCGAATGCCGCACGCACCCGGACCCGTAGCTCGGCGGGATCGTTCTGCAGCGCCAGGAAGTGCGGGCCGCTCTCCTCCCGGCTCAGCTCGCGGCCGACGCCGTACATATCGGGCGCCAACGCCACGTAGCCGAGTGCGGCCAGGTCATCGGCGCGGCGACGCACCAGGTCGCCGGGCCCCAGTGCGGAATGCATCACCAGAACACCGGGATGCGGACCGGCGCCCTGGGGCGACGCGAGATACCCCGTCATCAGCGGCGGTAGCTGCAGAATCGGTAGCGCAGTCCCGAACCGCTGGTCAGCCACGCGCCGCACTCGAGGGACCAGGAGCCGTCGAGAACCGGGGCGAAGGCATCACCGTCGACGTCCACGTCGATCTCGGTGACCTCGAGGCGATCCGCCAACGGCAGCGCCAGGGTGTACAGCTGGGCCCCGCCGATCACCCAGCCGTCCAGGTCGGCGGGCAGGGCGCCGACCACCTCGGCCCCATCGGCCACATAGCTCACGTCGCGGGTCACCACCACGTTGCGGCGTCCCGGCAGCGGGCGCACCTTGGCCGGCAGCGACTCCCAGGTCAGCCGGCCCATGATCACCGGTTGTCCCATCGTCAGTTCCTTGAACCGGGCCTGGTCCTCGGGGAGACGCCACGGGATGCCGTTGTCCCGGCCGATCACGCCGCTGACGGATTGCGCCCAGATCAACTTCATACAGCGACGGGTGCCTTGATCCCCGGATGCGGGTCGTAGTTCTTGAACTCGACGTCCTCGTAGGTGTAGTCGAACATCGAATCACGCTGAGCAAGAACGAGTTCCGGATACGGTCGCGGGTCGCGGGAGAGCTGCAGGGTGACCTGCTCGACGTGGTTGTCGTAAATGTGGCAGTCCCCGCCCGTCCAGACGAACTCCCCCACCCCGAGGCCGGCCTGGGCGGCCATCATGTGGGTGAGCAGCGCGTAGCTGGCGATGTTGAACGGGACACCGAGGAACAGGTCGGCGCTGCGCTGGTACAGCTGGCAACTCAGCCGCCCGTCGGCCACGTAGAACTGGAAGAAGGCATGACAGGGCGGCAACGCCATCTGCGGGATCTCCCCGACGTTCCACGCCGAGACGATGTTGCGCCGGGAGTCCGGGTCGGCCCGCAGCAGCTGGAGCGCCGCGCTGATCTGGTCGATGTGCTCACCGGAAGGCGTCGGCCACGACCGCCACTGCACTCCATAAACCGGACCCAGATCACCTGTGTCGGAGGCCCATTCATCCCAGATCGTGACGCCGCGCTCCTGTAACCAGCGCACGTTGGAGTCACCGCGCAGGAACCACAGCAGCTCGTAGACGATGGACTTGGTGTGCACCTTCTTGGTGGTGATCAAAGGGAACCCGGCGTTCAGGTCGTAGCGCATCTGATGACCGAACAGGCTGCGGGTCCCGGTACCGGTGCGATCAGATTTCGGTGTTCCCCGCTCCAGCACCAGACGCAGCAGGTCCTCATACGGGGTCGCAATGGGCACGCCCACAGCTTACGTCTGGACGACAGGAGTAGAACGTAAGGGCGAGCGAAGCGACGGGAGAAAATTTCAGCCATGCCGATCACCCAAGACACGATCACCACCGCCGACGGCACCTGCCCCGTCGCTGTCGCCACCCCCGACGGAACCGGCCCGTGGCCCGCGGTCGTCCTGTATCCCGACGCGGGCGGCCTTCGCCCCACCATGCAGGAGATGGCCACCAAGCTGGCCGGTTTCGGCTACGTCGTGCTGGTGCCCGACGTCTACTACCGCACCCCGGGGTGGGGTCCTTTCGACCTCAACACGGTGTTCAACGACCAGGAACAGCGCAAAGAACTCTTCCAACTGATGGGCACCCTCACCCCGGAGATCTTCGGGGCCGACGCCGAGGCGTTCTTCGACTACCTCTCAGCGCGGCCCGACGTGACCGGGGAGAAGTTCGGCACCACCGGTTACTGCATGGGTGGACGGGCATCGCTGATCGTTGCCACCCGGGTGCCCGAGCGGGTCGCGGCGGCGCTGTCGTTCCACGGCGGCCGGCTCGCGGTCGCGGACGATCCGGACAGCCCGCATCTGCTGGCCGACAAAATCCAGGCCGTGGTGTACGTCGGCGCGGCCGAGAACGATGCCTCCTTCACCGAGGAGGACGGCAAACGGCTCGAGGACGCCCTCAGCGGTGCCGCCGTCGAACACACCATCGAGTTCTATTCCGCCGCGCACGGATTCGCGGTGCCTGATCACTCCGCGGTGTACGACGAGGCTGCCGCACAGCGCCATTGGGACAACACCGAGCGGGTATTCGGGGCCGCGTTGGCCCCGGCCTAGCCGGTAAGCGACGATTGACCGCGTGTACGACCAGCCCAGCACGTTCGAACCCGATCCCGGTGAGTCGGGATTCCGCATCGACCCGGTACTCGCCCGCAGTTGGCTGCTGGTCAACGGCGCCCAGTACGACCGCTTCGCCCCGGCCGCGCGGTCCCGGGCCGACGTGGTCATCCTCGACATCGAGGACGCCGTCGCGCCCAAGGACAAGGACGCCGCGCGCGCCAACGTGGTGCGCTGGCTC
>JAHFVC010000014.1 GCA_023264765.1 Mycobacterium sp.
GTGGCAAGGCCGGTCAGCCGTTCGACCCGAACACCGGCGGTCCCCGTGACGGCATCGACAACGTCGATCGCCGCGCCCTGTCCATCACTGGGCCGGCCATCGCGTTCGACGTCGGCACCTACGCTCAGTCCACCGACGGAGCCAACGGCGTCCCGGCCCGGGACAGCCGCCACCACAAACCCTGAGGAGTGCCGTGTACCTGCGCGTCGACACCCGCAGCACCCCACCCCATGTCGAGTTGTGCGAACCCGAGGATTTCACCGCGTTCAAGGTTGTCGTGGTGACCGCGGCGCATTCGTGGGTGGACGCCGGTGATCTGACCGAACTCGCCGGGCGCGACGGGGACGCCGACTGGCAGCAGAAGCTGACCGGCATGATCGGCTACGCCCAGTCCAAGGGCTGGACCGACGAGGCCGGACGGATCCGGGCACACGTCGAGATCGACGAGGTGGCCGCACCGGATTGAACCGGATGGCGTAGCGCCCCGTGTCTTTGTCATGGGAATCAGGGTCACCGACGTGTCCAGCTACAGCACCATCGCCGGGGTCCACGGGGTCCTGCCGCCCCATCGATATACGCAGGACGAAGTGACCGATGCACTGTTGGCGCTGCCCGGCTACCAGGAGCACGAGGGGATCGTACGGGCGCTGCACAAGAGCGCCAAGGTGGCGAGCAGGTATCTTGTCCGGCCACTCGAGGAGTACGCGGAGCTCTCCGATTTCGGCGAGGCAAACAGTCTTTTCATCGAGCACGCAACCGATCTCGGGTGTGCCGCGCTGACCGGCGCGCTCGACGAGGCCGGGCTGCGGCCCGAGGACGTCGACCTGATCATCACCACCACAGTCACCGGTGCGGTGGTCCCGTCGCTGGACGCCCGCATCGCGGGCAGGGTCGGGCTGCGGCCCGACGTACGCCGGGTCCCGATCTTCGGGCTCGGCTGTGTGGCCGGTGCGGCCGGCATCGCGCGGCTCAACGACTATCTACGCGGCGCACCGGACAAGGTGGCGGTGCTGGTCTCGGTGGAGCTGTGTTCGCTGACCCGCAAACACAATCCGTCCATGCCGACTCTGGTCGCCGGCGCGCTGTTCGGCGACGGTGCCGCCGCGGTGGTGGCGGTCGGGCGCGAGCGGTCCGAGCGGATGAACCCCACCGGTCCGGATGTACTCGACTCGACCAGCCACCTCTATCCGGATTCACTGCACGCCATGGGCTGGGATATCGGCACCAAGGGTTTCGAGATCGTGCTCAGCGCCGAGGTACCGGGTTTCGTGGGTCGCTACCTGGGTGATGATGTCACGAGTTTCCTTGGCGCCCATGACCTCACCGTCGGCGATATCGGCACGTGGGTGAGTCATCCGGGTGGCCCCAAGGTCATCGAGGCGATCATCGACACGCTCGATCTGCCGTCGGATGCACTCGACCTGACCTGGCAGTCGCTGGCCGAGGTGGGCAATCTGTCATCGTCGTCGGTGCTGCATGTACTACGGGACACCATCCGCAAACGGCCGGACGCCGGCACGCCCGGGGTGCTGATGGCCATGGGGCCCGGCTTCTGCTCCGAACTCGTCCTGCTGCGCTGGCGCTGATCGCCGTGCGAGGGTTTCTGACGCTGATCCTGCTGGTGGCCGTCGAGCGGGTGGCCGAACTGGTGGTCTCCAACCGGAATCTGGCCTGGAGTAAGGCGCACGGCGGCAAGGAGTTCGGTGCCGGGCACTATCCGGTGATGGTCGCCCTGCACACCGGCCTGCTGGCCGGGGCGGTCGCCGAGGCCAGGGCCCGCAGGCGCTGGGTATGGCCGGCGTTCTGGGTGGTGGCGGCCGCACAGATGCTGCGCTGGTGGTGCATCACCACGCTGGGCAGGCAGTGGAACACCCGGGTGGTCGTGGTGCCCGGCGCGGCTCGCGTCGCCGGTGGCCCGTACCGCTTCATCCCGCATCCGAACTACGTTGCCGTGGTACTCGAAGGGGCGGCGCTACCGCTGGTCGGCGGGGCGTGGATCACCGCGCTGGTGTTCTCCATGGCCAATGCGGCGTTGCTGCGCACCAGGATCCGGGTGGAAGACGAAGCCCTGCGGAGCCTGTCGTGAGAGGCGTATGGTGATCGACCTGCTGGTAGCGGGCGGCGGCCCGGCCGGGCTGGTCACCGCGGTGCACGCCGCCCGCGCCGGGCTCGAGGTCGTCGTCGTCGAGCACCGCCGCGGGCCGATCGACAAGGCCTGCGGGGAAGGGCTGATGCCCCATTCGCTTCGGCACCTGGAGCGTCTCGGCGTGCATCCCGATGGGCGGCCGTTTCGGGGCATCCGCTACCTCGACGGAAAGCGTTGCGCCGAAGCCCGGTTCCGGCACGGTCCCGGCCGAGGGGTACGCCGGACGGTGCTGCACGCCGCCCTGTCCGAGGCGGCGGCCACCGCCGGGGTGCGGGTGGTACACGGCGAGGTCGGGACCATCAGCCAAGATGCGGACTCGGTGTCGGCGGCCGGTTTTCGGGCCCGCTACCTCGCCGCGGCCGACGGTCTGCACTCGCCGATTCGCCGCGAACTGGGCCTTTCGGGAAGCGAAGTGGCGCAACGGCGGTGGGGTATCCGGCGGCATGTGCAGATCGCGCCGTGGTCGGATTGCGTTGAGGTGTACTGGGGTGCGCAGACCGAAGCCTATGTGACACCGGTCAACGAGGACACCGTCGGCGTCGCGATCCTCACGTCCGCCCGTGGCGGATTCGAGGAGCACCTGGAACAGTTTCCGGCGCTGGCTGATCGGATCGCCGGTCTGCCGCACGGACCGGACAGGGCGGCCGGGCCGCTGCGGCAGAAGGTGCGTACCCGCACCGCCGGGCGGGTGCTGCTCGTCGGCGATGCCGCGGGTTACGTGGATGCCCTGACCGGCGAGGGTATGGGTCTGGCCTTCGGTGCGGCCGAATCCCTGGTCGACTGTGTCGTGACCGGGCGGACAGCAGATTACGACCGGCGGTGGCGGAACCTGACCCGGCGCTACCGCTTCCTGACCGCTGCACTGCTGCACGCCACCGCGATCCGTCCGGTGCGGGCCGGTATCACCCCGGTGTCGGCGGCGCTGCCCGCCGTGTTCTCGCGCGTCGTCAACCTTCTCGGGGACTGAGCCCGCTGGGCGCACCCAGCAGTCGCATCCCGTGGTAGACCACCAGAGCCGCGATGGCGCCCAACGAGATCCCGGTGAACGTCAACGAGCCGATCTGCCAGGTGAAGTCGGCGATCCCGATGATCAGCGGGATCGCGGCGGTCATCTGGTTGACGGGCAGCGAGAAGTCCACGTGATTGGTCAGCCAGATGCGGATACCCAGCACGCCCACGAGTCCGTACAACACAATGGTCGCGCCGCCCAGCACGCCGGGCGGGATGGCCGAGATGGTGGCACCGACCTTGGGGCACAACGACAATACGACGGCCGTGATGGCGGCCACCCAATACGCCGCGGTCGAGTAGATCCGCGTCGCTGCCATCACGCCGATGTTCTCCGCGTAAGTGGTGGTGGCCGATCCGCCGCCGGCACCGGCCAGCACCGTGGCGACGCCGTCGGCTGCCAGCGCCCGGCCCATCACGGGATTCAGGTCGGTGCCGGTCATCTGGCCGACGGACTTGACGTGCCCGATGTTCTCGGCGACCAGTGCGATGACGGCAGGCAGGAACAACGGCAGGACAGCGAGATCGAACGACGGTGTCTGGAACTGCGGCAGCCCGATCCACGGGGCCGCCGCGATGGCGGCGGTGTCCACGTCGCCTAGGGCCAGCGCCAGCAGGTAGCCCAGCACCACCGCCAGAAAGATCGCGAGCCTGCCGACCAGGCCTTTGAAGAACGCGAGCGCCCCGACCAGCAGCACCAGCGTGACGATGCCGACCAACGGTCCCTTCTCGAAATTGTTCTTCGCCGCGGGCGCCAGGTTGAAACCGATGAGCGCGACGATCGCACCCGTGACCACCGGGGGCAGGGACACGTCGAGCCAGTGCGTGCCGACCACGTGCACGACCGCGCCGATCACGATCAGCAGGACGCCGACCGCCACCAAACCGCCGAGCGCACTGCCGGTTCCGTGTGAGGCGACCGCGGCGGTGACCGGTGCGATCACCGAGAAGCTGGAACCGAGGTAGCTGGGTAGGCGGTTGCCGGTGATGAGCAGGAACAGGATGGTGCCGATCCCGGAGAACAGCAGTGTGGTGGCCGGCGGGAACCCGGTGAGCACCGGGACCAGGAAGGTGGCGCCGAACATGGCCACGACGTGCTGGGCGCCGATGCCGATGGTCTTGGGCCAGCTCAGTCGTTCGTCGGGCGCGACCACGAACTGCGCGTCACCCCGGGGTTCGACCTGCTTCCAACTCAGCATGCTCATCTGCGGATGCTAGCCCGCCGGAGCCTCGCTCACCTTCCCGGAGACGGCGACGGCCACCGCACCCGCCACCGCTGCGCAGAACGCCAGCACGACAAGCCAGCCATATCCGGGGCGCGCGGTGTCGCCGAACAGCAGCACCCCGAGGATCCCCGGCACCACCGTCTCACCGACCACGAGCGCTGCCGCGGCCCCGTTCACCGAACCGAGTTGCAGTGCGACGGTGAACAGATAGAAGCCGCCGAGCCCCGCCACGACGATGGTCCACGCGGCAGGATCGGTCAGCAGGGAACTCGGCGCGAAGGGGTCGATGCCGTCGGCCACCCGCACCGCGACGGCCATGGTGCCGTAGAGGACGCCGGCGATCAGGCCCGCCGGTATCGCCGCGCGGGCGCCGAGAAACCGGACGAGGAGCAGCCCGGCCACCAGGATGAGCAGTGCGGCGGCCAGTAGGGCCCAGTGCAATCCGGGTGGCCCGGTCCCGGTTCCGAGATGGCCCGTCGTGAATCCCAGGATCAGCAGCGAGACCACCACGGTGCCGATGGCCAGCCAGTCCCGGCCCCGCAACCGGACCCCGAGGACCACGATGCCGAGCAGTGCGGTCACCACCAGGTTGGCGCTGATGATCGTCTGCGACAGGAACAGTGGGATCAGCCGGGCTGAGACGAGGCTGCCCAGGAAGCCCAGACCGTCGAGCACCATCCCGGCCAGGAACGCCGGGGTGAAGGCAGCACTGACGGTCGAGTGCAGGGTGGGCCCGCCGGTGTCGGTGGGGTCGCGGGAACTCCGCGCCCCGTAGGCCTGGAGTACGGATGCGGTGCCGTAGCTGAGGCAGGCCGCCAATGCGGCCAGCAGACCGATCAGCGGTTACGGATGGCGTTGGCGGCGAGGTACCCGACGTAGCCCAGCGCGCCGAGCTTGGCGAGCTTGCGGGTCTTCGGGATCAGCAGGCCGACGCCGATGGCGGTCTCTAGACTGCCGTTGATCTTGATGTGGCGATCGGTGTCGCGCGGGAACGCGGGCTTGGTGATCGGCTCGAACACCTGGGGCGCGACGAAGTGCGTGACGCCTGCTCCCGCGAGGGCCAGTCCACTCAGGACGACGGCCGGGGACTTCTTCTTCTCGGACACGGGACCGACGGTACCGCAATCACTCTTTGATGGATCCGGGCCTCGCGTCATCGGTCGTCGCGATGCAGGTGACGGCGCGGTCCCCGCGCTTCCAGGACGACTCGGTCGGATACAGCACGAACATTCCGACGTCGGGGTCGTCCATCGCCGCCGACGAATACGCCTGCAGCGCGGGCTGGCACTTGTCCTGATAGCCGACGATCTTGGCCTGGCCGGGGAAGTCGTTGCCCGGCACGGTGATGACGGCGAACACCTCACCTTTGTGCGGCTCGGCGCATTCGACCGTCTTCACCGACGCGACCAGGCTCGAATCGGACGGGAGTTCGGTGAGGCAGTCGCCGACGCCGATCTCGTCGGCGTCCACCACGTCCGAGTTCTTCATCAGCAGTACCAGAGCGACCACACCGAGCGCGCCGAGCAGCACCACGACACCGGCGACGACCCCGATGATCAGGCCCCAGCGGGTCTTGGGCGGTTGCGGGGGCGGCCCCTGATACGGGTAGCCGTACGAATACGGCTGGGGTGGGGGCGGGGGCGCCCCATAGGGCGGCAGATGTCCGCCGTCGTTTCGCTCGCCCCAGGGCCCGTACGGCGGCTGCGTCATGGAATGACGATAACCGCGGCCGAGACCGCGAGCACGGGAACGTTCAGCGTCTTGGACCCGAGGTCGTGCCGGGCGCCGGTGACCTCGACGATGCGCACCGGACCGCTGAGCAGGTCTGCCGCGGAGCGGATCTCGTCGATGCTGCCGAACGGGTCCGCGGTGCCGTGGGTGAACACCGTCGGGACCGTGATCTGGGGCAGATGTTCGGTGCGGGCCCGCTCCGGCTTGCCCGGCGGATGCAGGGGATAGGAGAACAGCGTCAGCACGTCCGGGCCGCGGCCGCCCGCCGCCACCATCGACGTCATCCGGCCGCCGTAGGAATGCCCGCCTGCCACCACCGGTCCGTGACCCAGGCTCCGGGCCCACGAGATCGCCTCGGCGATGCCTTCCTGGTCGGCCTTCGCCGAATTCGAGGGCGGGCCCTTGGGACGACGGCGCCGGTAGGGCAGGTTGTACCGGACCGCGAGCAAGCCGTTACGCGCCCACTCGTCGCAGATCCGGATCAGCAGCGGGGAGTCCCGGCTGCCGCCCGCGCCATGGGTGAGCAGCACGGTTCCCGTGGGCGCCCCGGCCGGCTCGTGGGCCACCCCGGCGATCGCGTCAAGCGTCATCATGAAGCCTGAACAGGGCGTTCACCGGCCCGTGCCCGTGACCCAACGGGTATGCGGCGCGCAGGCATTCGGTGATCCAGCGCTTGGCGAACGCCACCGCGTCGGGCACGGTGTAGCCGTGCGCCAGGGCGCACGTCGTGGCGGCGGCCAGCGTGTCGCCGGCGCCGTGATCGTGCCCGGTGTCGATGCGTTCGGCGTCGAATTCGTGGAAGTCGGTGCCGTTGTAGAGCAGATCGGGACTGTGCGCCGAGGAGCGCAGATGGCCACCCTTGACCAGTGCCCATTTCGGGCCCAGCGCATGCAGGGCCTTGGCCGCGTCGCGTTGCGTGGCCGTGTCCACCACGTCGATCCCGGTGATCAGCCGCACCTCGTCGAGATTCGGTGTCACCAGGGTGGCGATCGGGAACAGCTCATGGCGAACCGAATCCAGCGCGGACGGGTGCAGCAGTGGGTCACCGTGCATGGAGGCGCACACCGGGTCCACCACCAGCGGGATGTCACCGTCGAGCCCGCGCCAGGTGTCGGCGACGGTGTGGATGATGTCCGCCGACGCCAGCATTCAGGTCTTGGCGGCTTCGATGCCGATGTCGTCGGCGACGCACTCGATCTGCCCGGCGATGACGTCCAGGGGTACTTCGTGAAAGCCCTTGACGCCCAACGAGTTCTGTACTGTGACGGCCACGACGGTGACGCAGCCGTGCAGTCCGAGCATCGCGAACGTGCGAAGGTCGGCCTGGATGCCCGCGCCGCCGCCGGAATCACTGCCGGCGATCGTCATCACCCGGTGCGGTGTCTGCCCGGGTGGGGGCAAAGGGAGATACTTCATGCCGGATATTCTGCCAAGGGTAGATACACGCGATTGCCGCCCTCGGCGAACTCCTCGGATTTCTCCTTCATGGAGTCGCGAATATCCTGCGTGATCCGCATCGAGCAGAACTTCGGACCGCACATCGAGCAGAAGTGCGCGGTCTTGGCGGGCTCGGCGGGCAGCGTCTCGTCGTGAAATTCGCGGGCGGTGTCGGGGTCCAGCGACAGGGCGAACTGGTCGTGCCAGCGGAACTCGAAGCGCGCCAGCGACAGTGCGTCATCGCGGTCCTGAGCGCGCGGATGCCCCTTGGCGAGATCGGCGGCGTGCGCGGCGATCTTGTAGGCGATCACCCCGTCCTTGACGTCCTTGCGATCCGGCAGCCCCAGATGCTCCTTGGGCGTGACGTAGCAGAGCATCGCGGTGCCGGCCTGGGCGATGATCGCCGCCCCGATCGCACTGGTGATGTGGTCGTAGGCCGGGGCGATATCGGTGGCCAGCGGGCCCAGGGTGTAGAACGGGGCCTCCTCGCACAGTTCTTCCTCCAGGCGGACGTTCTCCACGATCTTGTGCATCGGGACGTGGCCCGGGCCCTCGATCATCACTTGCACACCATGGGATTTCGCGATCTTGGTCAGTTCGCCGAGGGTTTCCAGCTCGGCGAACTGGGCGGCGTCGTTGGCGTCGGCGATCGATCCCGGCCGCAGTCCGTCGCCCAGGGAGAAGGTGACGTCGTAGCGCGCCAGGATCTCGCACAGTTCACCGAAGTTCTCGTAGAGGAACGACTCTCGGTGATGCGCGAGCATCCAGGCGGCCATGATCGAGCCGCCGCGGCTGACGATTCCGGTGATCCGGTTGATGGTCAGGGGGATATAGCGCAGCAGTACCCCGGCGTGCACGGTCATGTAGTCGACACCTTGCTCGCACTGCTCGATCACGGTGTCCCGGTAGGCCTCCCACGTCAGCTTGGTGGGATCGCCGTCGACCTTCTCCAGCGCCTGGTAGATCGGCACGGTGCCGACCGGCACGGGGGAGTTGCGCAGGATCCACTCGCGGGTCAGATGGATGTCGCGGCCGGTGGACAGGTCCATGATGGTGTCCGCACCCCAGCGCGTCGCCCACACCATCTTGTCGACCTCTTCGGCGATGGAACTGGTGACCGCCGAGTTGCCGATATTGGCATTGACCTTCACCGCGAACGCCTTACCGATGATCATCGGCTCGCATTCGGGGTGGCGATGATTGGCCGGGATCACCGCGCGGCCACGGGCCACCTCGTCGCGGACGAGTTCGGCGGCGACGCCTTCGCGTTCGGCGATGAAGGCCATCTCGGCGCTGATCTCGCCGGCACGGGCCCGCTGCAGTTGGGTGCCCTTGTCCGCGACGATGCCGGACCGGGGTGCCAAGCCCTTCTCCAGATCGATGGTGGCGTGCTCATCGGTGTACGGGCCGGAGGTGTCGTACAAGTCGAAGTGCTCGCCGGTGGTCAGGTGCACGCGGCGCAGCGGCACGCCTTGCTCGGTGTACACCTTGGAGCTGCCGGCGATCGGGCCGGTGGTCACGGCATCGACAAAAACAGTCATCAACAGATCTCCCTACGCCGGCATTACCCGGTCAGGTTCGTACGGTCGACGGCCCATAGCCGTCCTCTCAGCGCACTTGGGTGCGCTCCCGCGTTGGACGGATACCAAGCTAGCCCACCGCGGGTGGAATGTGAATTGCCGGGAGATCGTTTGGATAGCTAATATATGTTTTTCCGATACGTAGAGCTGAAGGCTGATGACAACCGAGATCGAGCTGAACGCCGAGGCCGAAACCGCACGTCGCCGCACGCGGATGGACCACGACCACCCGTTTTACAAGTGGGTGGTGCTGTCCAACACCACGTTGGGCATCCTGCTGGCGGCCATCAACGCGTCGATCGTGCTGATCTCGCTGCCCGCGATTTTCCGCGGCATCGGGCTTAATCCGCTGTCGCCGGGCAACGTCGGCTATCTGCTGTGGATGTTGATGGGCTATCTCGTGGTGACCGCGGTGCTGGTGGTCCCGTTCGGGCGACTCGGCGACATGTACGGCCGGGTGAAGATCTACAACCTCGGGTTAGTCGTCTTCACCGTCGCCGCCATTGCGCTGTCCTTCGACCCGTTCCACCTCGGCGGGGGCGCCGTGTGGCTCATCGCGTGGCGGGTGATCCAGGGCATCGGCGGCGCCATGCTGATGGCATCGTCGTCGGCCATCCTCACCGACGCCTTCCCCGCCAACCAGCGCGGCATGGCGCTGGGCACCAACATGGTGGCCGC
This sequence comes from Mycobacterium sp., assembly GCA_023264765.1. GTDB lineage: Bacteria > Actinomycetota > Actinomycetes > Mycobacteriales > Mycobacteriaceae > Mycobacterium. Next base: position 9,807 of record JAHFVC010000014.1, read on the forward strand.
CGTCGCCGGGTCATTCCTGGGCCTGCTGATCGGCGGATTCCTGTCCGAATGGCACTGGAAGGCCGTCTTCTGGGTCGGCGTCCCGATCGGTGTGCTCGGCACCATCTGGAGCTACCGGTCGTTGCGCGAACTCGGGTCCCGGACGTCGGGGCGGCTGGACTGGGCGGGCACGCTGACGTTCGGTCTCGGCCTGACGGTCCTGCTGGTCGGCATCACCTACGGCATCCAGCCCTACGGCGACTCGACCACCGGCTGGACCAGCCCGTGGGTGCTCGGGGCGATCGCGGCCGGCCTACTGCTGCTCGTGGCGTTCTGCTTCGTCGAACTGAACGTCGCTTCGCCGATGGTCGACATCCGGCTGTTCAAATCGGCGGCGTTCGGCATGGGCAACCTGGCCGGCCTGATGTCGTCCATGGGCCGGGGTGGTCTGCAGTTCATGCTCATCATCTGGCTGCAGGGCATCTGGTTGCCGCTGCACGGCTACACCTTCGAGTCGACGCCGCTGTGGGCGGGCATCTACCTGTTGCCGGTCACCGTCGGGTTCCTGATCGCCGCGCCTCTGGCCGGGTGGTTGTCCGACCGCATGGGCGCTCGGCCGCTGACCGTCGGCGGGATGTTGCTGATGGCCGCCACCTTCGTCGCGCTGCTGCTCATCCCGGTGAACTTCGACTACTGGATGTTCGCGATCCTGGTGTTCCTCAACGGACTGGGTGGCGGCATCTTCACCGCTCCCAACACCGCCGCGATCATGTCCAGCGTGCCTGCCGACCAACGGGGTGCCGCCTCCGGCGTGCGCTCGACGTTCTTCAACGGCGGCAACTCGCTGTCCATCGGAATCTTCTTCTCGCTGATGATCATCGGACTGGCCAACACACTGCCGGCGGCCATGTCCAGCGGTCTCACCGCCCAAGGTGTTTCACCTGAGGTGGCGCACGAGGTGGCGAACCTGCCACCGGTCGGGAGCCTGTTCGCCGCGTTCCTCGGCTACAACCCGATGGCCGAGTTGCTGGCGCCCTCGGGCGCGCTCCATCAGCCGGGCGTGAACGCCGACGTGCTGACCGGGCAGACCTTCTTCCCGCAGTTGATCACCGCGCCGTTCCATTCGGGTCTGGTGGTGGTGTTCAGTGCCGCCGCGGTGATGATGGTCATCGGCGCGATCGCCTCGCTGTTCAGTGCCGGTCGCTACGGCACGGAGAAGGGCGCCGACAACGCGGCCTGAGGGTCAGGCGAGCAGGAGCCAGGCCAGCAGCACCATCAGAGCCACGCCGACCGCAAGGGCGCCGACGAGCCACACGATCAGGAAACCGGGTCGGTCATCGACCAACGATGCGCATTCGCATTCGTTGGGATTCGGGCAACTGCACGTATGCGCAGATAGTCTCATCGCAACCCCCTTCGCGCGAGCATAGCAAACGACCACCTGTGCTCCGGCGGTGCGCAAACCACTGATCTCCTGGGCGTTATCTGACTGTTGGCCGTGCCTGGGGATTCGATTGGCAACGGATCGCAGATTAGCGGTGGTGCACGCAGGGATGATCGGGGTTGGCCGGTGTTGATCTGTTCGGTTCCGCGCGGGATTCTGGACTCCCGACTCTTGGAGCGCGCCATGGCCTTCTCCCGACCGCCCGCGGGAGCGCGCGGCTACGACGAGGACGAGGTCGACGCGTTCGTGGAACGGGTTCAGGCGGCACTGCGGGATCCGACGCGGCAGATTCTCACCGCCGAACAGGTCCGCGACACCGTGTTCTCGAAACCGCGCCCGGGTAGGCGCGGGTACAGCGAGAAGGAGGTCGACGCCTACCTGGCCCGCGTCGAGGCACAGCTGGCGCCCGCCGGCCACACCCGCAAGACCCACTACGTCCTGTACACCTTGCGCGGTGCGGACGGACTGCAGCCGGCCGTGGTGGCCGAGGTCGACGGGGGAGCGCTGCGGCTGACCGACAGCGCAGGCAACGAACTGCTCGGCACGGCGCTGCTCGCGGAGGTGACGGTGCGGCCCGCCAACCACGGCGGCATTCCGGTCATGATCGTCGAGGCTCCGGGGCTGGAAACCCTGACCATCCGCCCGCACCTCGCGCCCAAGGATTGGCGGCGCAGGACGAGATCGAAGAAGCCCAAATACTTTATGACAGACGAGGACTGGGTGTCGCTGGCCGAGGATCTCGGTGCGGGTCCCGATCTCGTCGACGAGTTCACGCCGCAGACGTTCGTCGACCAGGTGCTTGCCTTCTTCGAGGAATCCGGCGATGGCGGGCACTGGACGTGGCGGACGTTCCTGGTGTTCGGCGTGCTGGCCCTCGTTCTCACGTTCTTTGTGGGCGAGCGCGCGTGGATGTTCGCAGCCGGTGGTGCGGGGCTGTTGCTCGTGTCGGCTGCTTTTTGGCGCTTCAACTGGCGCTTTTGAGGCACCGGGCGCCGCGCAAAGAGTGCCGCCACCAACTGTGCCATTGACAAATGACACAGTTGGTGATGACCTACTTGACGTGACGGACACTGAGGTACCGACCCGTGCAACGCTGCGCGCGGTGGTTTCGGCCACCGCAACCCGCTGGACGCTGGGGGCTGTGACCAGTGCGATCCCGATGAACAAGCCAGGTGTCTGGTTCGGGCGCAACCTGATCGCCACCATCATGGCGATCGGTGGGTCCATGCCGGGCGAGGCGAGGATCATCCCGGCCGAACACGGCGAGTGGGTACTCGGCCCCGGCGTCGAATTCGGCAGCCGGGCGGGCTATTACGTGCACGGCAGTGCGTACGTCATCTGCTCGGCGAAGACCCACCGCAAGCTGGTTGCCCGGCTTTCGGAAGCCACCGGCCTGCCCTTCTTCGTCGTGGACTACCGGCTGGCCCCCGAACACCGCTTTCCGGCCGCCGCGCAGGACGTCGAAGCCGGCTACCGGTGGCTGCTGGCGCAGGGCTACAAGGCATCCGACATCGTCATCGGAGCGGACTCCGCCGGCGGTCACCTGACCTGCGACATGTTGCTCGCCCATGCCGACGACGCGGCGTTCCAGCCGGCCGGTGTGGTCCTGTTCTCCCCGCTGATCGACCTCACCCTGGCGCTCGCCGAGCGACAGGAGGCGGTGCGCCGCGATCCGGCCATGTCGGCGGGTGCCGCCCGCAAGATGGTGGGCCTCTACACCCACGGACAAGACCCGGAGCATCCGCGGCTGCGCCTGGACTTCACGGCGGCACGGGCATTGCCGCCCATGCTGATTCAGGTCGGCGACTTCGAGATGCTGAGCGCCGACGCGCGGTATCTCGATGCCGAACTCCGTAGCGCGGGCGGGTCCAGCGTCCTCGAGGTGTGGCCGGGGATGGTGCACGTGTTCCAGGCGCTGCCGAACCTGGCGCCCGAGGCGACGGTTGCACTGCGGCGGGCGGCGAACTTCATCGCCGACGCACTTTCCGATGAGCTCCAGGAGATCTGTTGATGTTCAACCTATTCGGTGGTCCCAAGCGAACCAAGGACGCGAAGGCCGTGGTGACCGGCGCCGGCAGCGGGATCGGGCGGTCGTTCGCACTTGAGCTCGCCCGGCGGGGTGGCGAGGTCATCTGCGCGGACATCGACGCCGACCGCGCGGCCGAGACGGTGGCCCTGATCGACCGGCTCTGGACCGGCAAAGGACACGCCGTGGTCTGCGACGTGTCGGACCGCAGTGCGGTCGAACTGCTGGCCAAGCAGGCCCAGGAGATATTCGGCGGCGCCCCGACGTGCGTGATCAACAACGCCGGCGTCGGGATCGGTGGAAAACCGGTCGGCGACATCGGTTTCGACGACTGGGACTGGGCACTCGGGATCAACCTGTGGGGTGTGGTCTACGGGTGCGAGATCTTCACCCCGCTGCTGCGTGCGGCCGGAAAGGGCGGCATCATCAACGTGGCGTCGGCCGCGGGTTTCGCCGCCGCCCCGTCGATGGCCGCGTACAACGTCTCCAAGGCCGGCGTGATGTCATTGTCGGAGACCCTGGCTGCCGAACTGGACGGTACCGACATCGCGGTCACCGTGCTGTGCCCGACCTTCGTGAAGACCAACGTGTTCACCGACGGTCGCATCACGCCTGGATCGATGAACCTGAGCCAGCAGCTGGCCCGGTGGACCGGCCTGTCCGCCGACAACGTCGCCGCCCGCACCCTCGACGCCCACGACGGCGGCCGGCTCTACGTCGTCCCGCAGCTCGACGCCACCGTCATCTGGCATCTCAAGCGGCACTTCCCGGCCCTCTACGTCCGCGGCGCCGGCTTGCTCGGCCGCCTTCTCCCCGACAACTGACCCCGAAAGGAAGCAGAAGATCATGGCGATGGATCTGGACAACATGCTGCAGATGATCAAGGACAAGCAGTGGGCTCTGGTCGACATCGACTGGGACGCACCGGGAGCCGAGCTCATCGACGCCGACCTGTGGGCCAAGCTCAAGCCGTTCATGACCGATCTGATGTGGATCGAGAACGTCGGCGCCCGCGGGTTCGCCGCGCTGGCCAAGAAGGCCCCGACCCCGACGCTGAAGAGCATCTACGAGCACTTCCACGCCGAAGAACAGAAGCACGCCAACGCCGAACTCGCATTGATGCGCCGCTGGGGGATGCTCGAGGACGACGAGATCCCGCCGCCGAGCGTGAACGTGCAGCTGGTGATCAACTGGCTGGACAAGTATTCCGACGGCATGGATCTGACGTTCCTGGGCACCGTCATCCCGATGCTCGAGGTGGCGCTCGACGGCGCGCTGATCAAATTCATTACCGACGAGGTCAAAGACCCGGTGGCCCAAGAGGTGTTCAAGCGGATCAACTCCGACGAGTCGCGGCACCTGGCCGTGGACTTCGAGGTGATGGATCTGCTGGGGCACGCCGACATGCGTAAGCTGCTCATCAAACTGGTGGGGGGCTGGATCAATCCGACCTTCCTGGTCGGGGTGCTCAGCTATGTGCCGCTGCTGAACAAGATGCGCGACAACATCGTGGCCATGGGTGTCGACGAAGAGCGCCTCTACCAAGCCATGCGCCGCTTCCAGAGTGTGGGCGAGCGAAGCGAATTCGCGCGCCGCGTGCCGATGTACCGGATCATCTCGTGGCAGGGGCGCAAGGTGATCGACCGGACGTCGAAGTACCACTGGATGGCCGACTCGCTGGTGAAGGTCACCGGGGTGATCCCGATCGCGCTGGTGCGCAACAACCCCACGTGGTCGCAGGAACTGACCTACGAGCCGGTGGCCTGATGACCATCTCCGTAGCCATCATCGGTGCCGGCTTCGCCGGGATCGGTGCAGCCATCCGGCTCCAGGAACAAGGCGTCACCGACTTCGCCATCTACGAACGGGACACCCGTGTCGGCGGCACCTGGCGGGACAACACGTATCCTGGTGCGGCGTGCGATATCCCGTCGCGGCTGTACTCCTACAGCTTTGCGCCCAACCCGGAGTGGTCACACACCTATTCGGGCAGTGCCGAGATCCTGCGGTACATCGACAGTATGGTCGAGTCCGCCGGCCTCGCCGGCCAGATCCGCTTCGACCACAACGTCACCGGCGTGGCGTACGACCAGTCGGCGGGTGAGTGGACGGTGTCGTTCGCGGGCCGCCCAGAGGTGCGCGCCCGGGCCGTCATCATCGCCTCCGGGCCGTTGGCGAACGTGAGCCTGCCGGCCATCCCGGGCATTGAGACCTACGAGGGCAAGAAGATCCACAGTGCCCGTTGGGATCACGACTACGACTTCACCGGCAAGAAGGTCGCCGTTGTCGGCACCGGTGCCAGCGGCGTGCAGATCGTCCCGGAACTGGTGAAGGTCGCCGAGTCGGTGAAGGTGTTCCAGCGCACCGCGGGCTGGGTGCTACCGCGCGTCAACACCCCGACCGCGGACTGGGCCAAGCGGATCTACTCGAAGGCGCCCCTGGCCGAGAAGTTCATCCGGTCCGCATGGTTCTGGGGCCACGAATCGGTGGCGCTCGGCGTGGTGTGGGACACCCCGTTCACCCGCGTGGTGGAGGCCGTCAGCATGGCGAATCTGCGCCTGCAGGTGAAGGATTCGTGGCTTCGCCGGCAGCTGAAGCCAGACTTCTCGGCGGGCTGCAAGCGGTTGCTGATGACCAGCGAGTATTACCCCGCGCTGCAAGCCGACAACTGCAAGCTGGTGACCTGGCCGATATCGAGGTTGTCGCCCAAGGGGATTCGGACCGTCGAGGGTATCGAGCACCAGTTCGACGCGATCGTGTTCGCCACCGGCTTCGACGTGTCCAAGGCAGGCACCCCGTTCCCGGTCACCGGCATCGACGGCCGCGACCTGGCGTCGGAGTGGAGCCGGGGCGCCTACGCCTACCGCAGCGTCGCGGTATCGGGGTATCCCAACCTGTACTTCACCTTCGGCCCGAATTCCGGGCCCGGCCACAGCTCGGCGCTGGTGTACATGGAGGCGCAGATCGACTACATCACCGGGGCGATCGCAAAGCTGCTGCAGTTCGGCTGGAAGGCCCTCGACGTCCGGCCCGAGGTGCAGGCGCGCTACAACGAGGACATCCAGCGCAGACTGCAGTCGACCACCTGGAACTCCGGATGCCAGAGCTGGTATCTGACCGACGACGGGTTCAACGCGACGATGTTTCCCGGGTTCGCCACCCAGTACGTCAACCAGCTCAAGACGCTGGATCTGGCTGACTACCGGATCACCGTGGCGGATAGCAGCAGTGCCCCCGTCTTGACCGCATAGAATTCGCTGGTGACCGAGTACCGGATCGACGACCTCGCTCGCGTGGCGGGGACGACGACCCGGAACGTGCGCGTTTACCAGGAGAGCGGGCTGCTGCCGCGGCCGCAGCGCAGGGGCCGGGTCGCCATCTACACCGACAAGCACCTGAGCCAGCTGCAGGCCATCATCCGGTTGCTCAGCGAGGGTTTCACCGTCAAGCACATCCTGAAATTCCTGACCGGTCTGCAGCGAGGCGAGGGTCTGGTCGAGGTGCTGGATCTGACCGAACTGGCCGAGCTGGTGACCGAGCCATGGTCGCATCCGGTGCCCGAGACGATGACGCGTGCGCAGCTGGAGGCCCCGCTGGGGCCGCTGAACGCCGCGACCCTGAGGCGGTTGATCGCCAACGAGATCATCGAGGCCACCGAGGATGCCGACACATATCTGGTGCGGGACCGGCGGGTGATCGACGACTTCGGGAAGCTGGTGTCCCGCGGGATGCCGTTGTCCGCGATCCTGAAGACGACCGCGGCGGTGGACAAGAAGCTCGACGAGGCGGCGCAGTCGCTGGCCGGGGCCGGGCATACCGAGGTGGTCCGGCAGCGCGGCACCGGCTGGTATCCCGGGAACGACGCGGAACTCGCGTGGGCCGCCGACCTGATCGACGCCATGCGCCGGGTGGCCCGGCGCTCGGCGCACGCCAGCCTGGACCGTGCGCTGGACGAAGCGGTGCGCGCCGAGCTGCGGCGCTACCAGCAGGGGGAGCAGACGACATGAGAAGACTCAAGGTCTTGGAGGACATCTCCGAGTTGCGGCGGTCGGCCCAGTTCATCGCCGACAACATCGCCGACCTCAGTGAGAGCGCGGCAGGCATCAACCGGCACGCGGAGATGATCGCCGCCGAGATCAAGTCCCTGACCGAAGCCGCCAGCGGGATCGATGTGTCGGCGGAGCGGATTGCCGCGGGCGCCAATTCGATCGCCGAGACGCTGCCCCGGATCCAGCGGCTGGCCGAAGTGGTCGACCCGCTGGAGAGCACCGTGGCGCGGTTAGGCTGGGTGGTGGACCGTATTCCCGGCGGAAAGCGAACGCAGTCATGACGACAACGCAACGCAGAGGCTTCAACGACGCTGTCACCCGGTTCTGGAGTTTCGCGGCGCCGGCCTACAACCAGCAGTGCCTGCAGCGCTGGGTGTATCAACCCGCCCAGGACGAGGTCATCGCCCAGTTGCGGCAGCACGGATCCCGTCAGATCGCCGATATCGCCTGCGGGACCGGTATTCTCGCGGACCGGATCCAGCGTGAGCTGCAGCCCGACGAGGTGTACGGCATCGACATGTCCGACGGCATGCTCGCCCAGGCCCGCAAACGGTCCGACCGGGTGCGCTGGAAGTCGGCGCCCGCCGAGGAACTACCCTTCGAGGACGGCTTCCTGGACGCGGTGGTGACGACGTCGGCGTTCCACTTCTTCGACCAGCCGGCGGCGCTGCAAGAGTTCCGCCGGGTGCTCGCCCCGGGCGGCCTGGTGGCGGTGACGACCATCAGCCCCCGCCAGGCGCTGCCGCTGCACGCACTCTCAGCCGCGCTGTGGAACCCCGCGCACAACCCCACCGAGCAGGAGATGCGGACACTCTTCGAAGACGCGGGCTTCACCGTCGCCGATCAGCACCGGGTGCGCAGGCCGATCTGGACGCCGATCTCGGACCTCATCACGGTTGGGGTCACACCGTGAGATCGACCAGCACCGGCGCGTGATCGCTGGGCTGCTTGCCTTTCCGCTCCTCACGGACAATCTCGGCGTGCGTGACGCGGGCCGCGAACTCCGGTGAGCCCAAGATGAAGTCGATCCGCATGCCCTGCTTCTTCGGGAAGCGCAGCTGGGTGTAGTCCCAGTACGTGTACACGCCGGGCCCCGGCGTATGGGGCCGCACCACGTCGGCGAAGCCGCCCTCGGTGAACGCCCGGAAGGCCGCGCGCTCGGGCTCGGAGACGTGCGTGGACTCCCGGAAGACCTCCATGTCCCAGACGTCCTCGTCGGTGGGCGCGATGTTCCAGTCACCCATCAACGCCACCGGACCTGGCCATGCTTGTGAGGAAACCCGCAGGGCTTCAAGCCATTCCAACTTGTAGGTGTAGTGCTTGTCGGCGAGTGTGCGACCGTTGGGGATGTACAGGCTCCACAACTTGACGCCACCGCACGTCGCGCCGATGGCCCGCGCCTCGGCCAGACCGTCCCACAACGGCTGGCCGGGGAACCCGATCTCGACGTCGTCGAGGCCGATCCGGGAGGCGATCGCCACCCCGTTCCACTGGTTGTGGCCGACATGGGCCACCTCGTAGCCCAGTGCGGCGAAGGGCATCGACGGGAACTGCGCATCGGTGCACTTGGTCTCCTGCATGGCCAGCACGTCCACGTCGGCGCGGGCCAGCCAATCGGTGACCCGGTCGACCCTGGTCCGGATGGAGTTGACGTTCCAGGTGGCTACACGCACGCGAGATCCTTACGCAGGGCGGTGAAATCGGAGATGGTCTTGGTGGTGACGGACGCCACGGGGCGGGCATTGCGACCGGTCGCCTCGGTCTTGGACACCATCACCACCCCGTCGATGTAGGGCTGGATGGTGGTGGCGTTCTGCACGGTGGCCACGATGACCAGCTGGAAACCGAACTTGCGGAACGCCTCGAGTGCTTGGGAGGCGAACTGCGGGTCCGACTTGGAGAAGGCCTCGTCCAGCATGAGCTGTGCGAAAACCGGTGTGTTGTCGCCACTCTCGGGGTTCGCCAGGTTGAAGCTCAGCGCACCCGCCAGGCAGAAGGCCATCAGCTTCTCCTGCTCGCCGCCGGAATTGTCACCGGCGTTGCTGTGCGTGCGGATCAGCTCGTCGCTGCGCACATCCCACTCGGCACAGTCGAAGGTGAACCGGTTGCGCACGTCCAGCGCATCGCGGGTCCAGTTGCGGTCCTCGGGGGCGGTGCTGGCCAACCGGTTGCGCAGGCGCAGGATATCCGCGTACTGCTCCAGGATGGCCTTCTTGTCGCCCATGCTGACCTCGGCGACCCGTCGCGAGATGGCCTTGACGATCTCGGTGAGCTCGGAGACCGCGGTCAGGCTGCGGGGGATGGCGCGCAGCGTCAGCCGGGTGCCCCGGTTGAACTCCACCGCACTCAAACCGCCGTTGACGCGGTCGATCTGCTCGCTGATCCGTCGCGTCTCCTGCTCGGCCACCCGGTGCAGGGTCAGGATGGCGTCCGGGGCCTGCTCGGTGATCAGTCGCATCATCCGGTCGTAGGCGTCCGGAAGCTCGCGTTCGTCGATGTGGCGGCAGACCGCGACGTAGTCGTGCACCCGTTCGTCGAGATCGTCCGAGTCGTTGGGAATCGCGTCGGGGAACGACGTGTCGAAGGTCGCGATGATGCGGGACAGCTCATCGTATGAGCGCCTTCGGCTTTCGGTCAGCTGGTCGCGTTCGCGGCGGATCGCGGCGAACAGCGCATCGCGGTGCGGCTCGGGGTTGAGCAGTTCGAGGGTGACCGGTACCTCGGCCGCGTACCGGCGAAGCAGTTCGGTCGCCGGCTCGGACACCGCCGCCGGGGTCAGGCGGTCGGCCAGCTCGAGGAGCCGGGTGCGGCGGCCGTCCAGGTCGTCGCGGCGGGTCTGGATCGCACCGCGCCGCGTCATCAGCGTCTGGATGCCGGTCCAACATTCCTCGGCGCGGGCGCTCAGGGCCTCGATGTCCGGGTGATCGGCCAGCAGCAGTTCGTACTGGTCGCGCAGCCGGTCGGCGTGCCCGTCGGCGGTCTCGATGTCGATCTGGCTCCACTGGGGGAACTGCTCGTAGATCGCCTTGCAGGCGGTGGCCCGGTCGCGCCACTGCTGGCGTTGCGCCGCAATGTCATCGGCCGCTTTGCGGGCCCGCTGGAAGGTGTCCTCGACCTCGGCCAGCTCGGAGTGCAGCGCCTCCAGTTTGGCGCTGATATCACCCTGGTAGATGAATTCGGAGGGCTTGAGCGGTCGGCGGTCGTCCTTGATGGCCAGCCGGTCGGAGTCCTTGTACAGGCCCGTGTCGGTCACGGCGCGGCGGAAGCGGGCGAACACGTCCGGGGTGTCGACGCAGATGTGGTCACCGGCAGCAGCGATGACGTCGAGCGCCTCGGCGGCACACACGTGGTCGGGGTTGACCAGGAAGAGCTTGCCCGCCAGCGTGTTCGGCTCGGGCTGCACACCGGAGGCGCTGTTGCGCACGTGGTGCAGCGCCAGCCGGCCGCGCATGTTCGTCTCGTTGACGAACTTCAGCACCTTGGCGTGGTGGCGGTCCGGCACCAGCAGCCGCAGGCCGACGCCACGCAGCACCTTCTCCACCGCGACGCGCCAGCGCTGCTGATCGGTGTGGAGGTCGAACAGTTCTGCCACATAAGGAAGTTCGGTGGGCTCGACGCCGATCGCCGAGCAGATGTGATCGCGCATCGTGACGGCGAACTCGGGCAGCGCCGAACCCACCTGTTCGACCCGTTTGAGCTCCTTGGCGGCGTTGTCGCGCAGGATGCGGGCCGACTTCTGGGCGTACTCGGCATCGGTGGAGGCTTCGCGGCCCCACTCCAGCTTGCCCAGCATCTCGGTGGCCTGCTTGGTCAGATCCTCACGCAGTTCCCAGAACTCATCGGCGCTGTCCGGGATCTCGATGTCCTGGGCGGTCAGCAGCTCCTCGAACGCGGCGCGCCGCCGGGACACCTCCTCCGAGGCCGCTTCGGCGGCGGTGACCTGCGCCTGCAGCGGACCCACGTTGGCGCTGGCGCCACTGATCTGGGCGTTGAGCGAATCGCCTTCGGCCTTGGCCAGATTGAGCTGACGGGTCAGGTCGGCGTACTCGTTGTCCAATTGGGTGATGCTGGTGTCCAGGCTCTCGACCTGGGCCGGGGAATCCCGCAGTCGCACGTGGTCGGTGTAGGCCCGCACCATCGGCAGGTCGACCAGATCGATGATGCCCAGGTCGCTGGACTCCGAGGCGTAGCGCACCTGGATGGCCTCGATGTCGCCGAGGATCTTGCGCTTGCGCTGCGCGACGGCCAGCAACTCGCGGGCCTCCACCAGCGGATCGATCTGCTTGAGTGCCTCGGGCAGCCGGGCCAGGCTGTCGGGTTCGTCGAGCATGAAGTCGCGGACGAACTGTTCCAGCCCGCCAACGCTTTTCAGCGACTTGGCCTTGCCGAGCAACTGTTGGGCGGCGTCGGAGGCGCGGATCCCGATGGACGAATAGAGCTGGGCCAGGTATTGCGACTCGACCTTGCTGGAGAACCTCCAGTTGTCTTTGAACACCCCGGCGTCGAAACGTCCTGCCGCCCAGCGGTTGCAGACCTCCTCGATGTCCAGATCACCGTCGCCGAGCACATAGCGGCTGGAGGAATCCGAACGGGATTCGCCGGTAAGCCATTTGAGCACCAGTCCGGTGATGGTGCGCCCGGTGTTGCTGGTGTAGGTGACCGCAATCGCCGACCACGTGGTGCCGTCGCCGCGCAGGTACATCACCTGGCTGCTGCCCGCGTCGCTGCGCTGACCCCACGCACCCCGCACGTACTTGTCGACGGTGCGCCTGCCCGCGCTGGAACCGGCCGCGGTGTTGTCGCCGGAGGCGTTGAAGTTGCGCCGGTTGAACGGCAGGAAGCCCAGTGAGATCGCATCCAGGAGTGAGGATTTGCCGCTACCGGAGGCGCCGGCGATCAATGCTCCGCCGGGCCCGAAGGCGATGGAGTGGTAGCCGTCGAACACCCCCCAGTTGATGACCTGCAGCCGGGACAGATGGAACTGCTCACTCATCGGCGCCGCCTCCCTTACGCAGTTCCTCGAACTGCTGCTGCAACTCGGTGATCACCGAGGCGGTCATGATCGCGCTGATCACCGGGCTGACGGTGTAACTGTCCTCGTCGTCGCGGGTCTTGCGCAGGATCTCCAGGCCGGCCAACCGGGCGACGGCGGCGTCGACGCGGGCGGTGAACGTGACGGCGTCGCGGTCGGTGTCGTTGAGCACGCCGGAGAACAAGCCGTGGATCTCGTCACGACTGATGACGAAGCTCGTGTCGCCGCCGGCGCGCATCATCTGGGCCAGATGCAACCCCAGGATGGAGTCGTAGGTGCCCAGCGGTTCGCGGCGTAGCAGCTTGACCCCGCGGGCCGATTCGTAGCGGGCCTGTTCGATGAACGCGATTTCGACACTTTCGACGATCTGCAGTTGCAGGTCGAGTTCGGACAGCCGGACCGCGAGGTCGGAGCGGTACTCCTTGATCCAGCTGTAGATGTCGCTGTCGGACTCGTTGCTGACGTAGCGGCGGGTCAGCAGGTTCTGCAATGCCCAGCACGCCCGGTCGGGCAGCGCGCTGACATCACCGTCGAACCGGGGTCGGCGCTGCTGCGGCTGCGTCGGCCGACCTGTGCGGTCGACCTCGGGCAGGGACGCGAAATCAACTGGCGTTTCGCTCACGATGCGACTCCCACAATCGGTTCGGTGAACATCAGGCGCGGAACCTCCATCTCACGGTCGCGGCCGTCGAGCGAATGGAATCGGACACGAACCGGTTCGGCCGCCTCGGCCGCGGGCTGCTTGAGCGCCCACGACCACAGCACGATCACGTGGCCCAGATATGCGGTGTCCAGCAAGGACACCGCGTCGGGCAGGGACAGCGGGGCCGTGCGCAGCGCGGTGTTGATCATGGCCGACATCGCCGGCGCGTCGACCTGGGTGGTGAGCGAGGCGAAGGTGGACAGGTCGACATCGCCCTCGGCGACCGCCGCCGGTTTGGGAGCCGACAAGTCGTTGATGCGGAAGCTCAGGGCGCCGACCGAACTGATGGTGTGCCGGGCCAATGGCACGTCGATGTCCAGCCGCGAATCCGTCAGCGACACCTTCAGCAGCGCCCGGGCCGCGCCGATGGCTTCGTTGAGCTGACGGGCCACGCCCCGGCTCTGTTCCAGGGTGCCGAAGGCGGTGAACCGCTTGACCCGCTGCGCGCAGCGCTGCTGGATGCGTTCCACCTCGTCGATCTGATGCCCCACCAACTCGAAGAAGCCGGCCATCACCTTGCGCAGTGCGGGGTCCAGGTCGGGCAGCGCCCCGGCGACCGCCGCGATATCGCCTTCGAAGGCGGTGCGCTGGTCGGGGTCGTTGATCATCCGCAGGAAGGCCCGGTGTGAGTCCCGGCCCGCTGATTCCCACGCCTCCTGGTAGTCGGCGTACATCTGGCGCTGCCGGTCGCGGTATTCGGTGTTGGTCTCGATCGGGTCGTCGAGTGCCTGGGTGGCCTGCTCGATCATGGTGCCGTACAAGCCGATATCGGTGATCAGCCGTTCCATCTGCAGGGCGATGGCGCGGGCCTCGTCGTACATGGAGGTGACATCGGGTTCGGGCCGCAGCCCGGCGTCCAATTGGTCGAGTTCGTGGTGCAGGGCGCCGATCTCGGCCTCGATTCCGGCACGGATGCGGTCCGGGTCGTTGTCGACGCGTACGGCGACCTGCTTGAGCCGGGAGGCGATGCCGTTGATCGAGCCGCCGGTGGCGATGGTGTCGTTGCGGCGCATCCCGCGCACGAAGTCCAGCGCCCGGCGCGCGTCCTGGGTGAGATAACAGACGTTGCGGTCACCTTTGAGGACCCGGTGCAGCCACCCCTGGCTGGCCCACGTCTTGATCAGTGTCAGCCCGGACTGCTCGACCTCGTCGAGGCTCTCCAGGTCGCGGTCCAGCCGGACCACCAGATCTGTTTCGGCCACCACGCCGTCGAGCAGGTGACGTTCCATCAGGGTGGCGTACACCCCCAGGTTCAGGGTCGCCAACAGCCGGACCGCGCGTGACGATTGCACGTCGCGGTTGAGTTGGAGCAACTCATGCATGGGACAGGAGACTTTCTGCGCGCAGGTACCGCAGCGTGTGGTGCAGGCGGAAACCCATCGAGTGGTACAGCGTGGCGGCGGGCTCGTTGTCGGCGAGCACCTGCACATAGGCACGGACGGCGCCGCGGGTGGCCGCCCAGCCGAGCAGAGCCGAACATACCGCGCGCGCGTGCCCGAGGCGTCGGGAATCCTCGGCGACCCGGACACACGACAGGCCCGCCCAGCGGGTGCCGTCCGGCGCGGTCGTCACCGCGGCGCGGCCCACCGCTGCTCCGGCGAGGGTCGCGAACGCCACCTCGCCGTCGATCACCGCCGTCAGCACCTCGACCGGGACGTCGCGCTCGTACAGTCGCAGCCACTCGGCGTCCGGTCGGGACGGGAAGTCGGCGGGCGCTTCGCCGGGCTCGATGTCGCGCACCAGGACGCGGGTGTCCTTGATGCCGGGAGTCTTGATCGGGAGCAGCCGTTCGGGCAGCGCCAGCCAGGCCGGGAGTCCGCGTTCGGCGTACCAGTCGACGATCGCGGGCAGTGCGTGGACGTTGGCCTCGAACAACAGCGGCACCGCGGAGTTGGCCCTGCTGGTGTGGCCGCCACCGGCGCGCAGCAGCCAGCCGTCGTGCCAGTGCGCCTCGGTGCCGGGCCAGGCCAGGGCCGCGGCGTGCTCGAGGTCGCGGATCTGCGAATTGCGCACCGTGACGTGGGAGAGTTCGCGCACCGACACCACATCGGCAGGGTTGATGTGGACCGTCTCGCCGGACTTCGTGCGCACCGTGACCAGCGGACTGAGGGTTTCCAGCTCACCTACGACGTCGGTCAGGCCGTCCGGTATCCGATAGCGCAGCGAGACCCGGTCACCGACGGTCGTCATCTAGCGGGCACTAGTGGCCGAACGGGTCGGGATCTTCGCCGGGCAGCCAGCTCAGCCCCGGCACGCCCCAGTCGTTGGCCTTGACCATCCGCTTCGCCGCGCGGGCGTGCCTGCCGATCAGCCCGTCCAGATAGGTGAAGCCATCCAGGTGACCCGTCTCGTGCTGCAGCATCCGGGCGAACAGACCGGTGCCCTCGAGGGTGATCGCGGTGCCGTCGGCGTCCAGACCGGTGACGCGGGCCCACTCGGCGCGGCCCCGGGGGAACGACTCGCCCGGTACGGACAGGCAACCTTCGTCGTCGTTGTCCGGGTCGGGCATGGTCTCGGGCAGCTCGGAGGTCTCCAGCACCGGGTTGACGACCACACCGCGGCGGCGCGTCGACTTGCCGCGCTCGTCGGCACAGTCGTAGACGAACACCCGCTCGGTGCGGCCAATCTGGTTGGCGGCCAGGCCAACCCCGTTCGCGGCGTCCATGGTCTCGAACATGTCGGCGATCAGATCGGCCAGAGCCGCGGGCAGCGAACCATCGGGTTCGACGGGGACCGGGGTGGTCGAGGTGTGCAGAACGGGATCGCCCACGATGCGAATTGGAACAACAGCCACGGTTGGCAAGCTTAAGTCAGCCGACTCGCGGGTAACGATCACGCCCGCGCTACCGCTGCCGTGATTGAATGAGCGCCGAACAACAGTCTTGTGATTCACGGTGATGTCGGAAGGGCCCAAGGAGCAATATGGACGGCGCTATTGCGCGGACTGAGCAATCCGGGGATGGTTCCGAGCCCGCGGACGGTTTGAGCCGCCGCGAACACGACATCCTGGCCTTCGAGCGCCAGTGGTGGAAGTACGCGGGATCAAAAGAAGAGGCCATCAAAGAGCTGTTCGGGTTGTCGCCGTCGCGCTACTACCAGGTGCTCAACGCACTGGTGGAGCGGCCGGAGGCGCTCGCCGCCGACCCGATGCTGGTCAAGCGCCTGCGCAGGGTGCGTGCCAGCCGACAGAAGGCCAAGGCCGCACGGCGGTTGGGCTTCGAGGTCACCTAGACCGCTAGTCTGGGCTCCGATGAATCAGCGAGACTCCTCCGGGCTGCCCCTGCGCGCCATGGTCATGGTGCTGTTGTTCCTCGGCGTGGTCTTCCTGCTGATCGCGTTCCAGTACCTGGGTCCCGACGACGACAGCGACAGCAGCGGTTCGACCTCGGCGACGGTGACCACCAGTGCCACCCCGACGAAGACGTCGGCCGAAGCCGCGCCGGCCAAGGCCGATGTGCGGGTGTTCAACATCTCCGAGGTGGCCGGTGCCGCCGAGAACACCGCCACCAAACTGCGCGACGCGCAGTGGAACGTGACCGAGACAGGGAACCTCACGCTGGAGGGTGTCACCGCCACGACGGTGTACTTCGGGGAGGCGCCCGGGGAAAAGGAAGCCGCCGAAGAGGTGGGCAAGCTTCTCAACGTTCCCGTCGAACCGCGCGTACCAGGACTCGCAGAGCAACCGCCGGGCGTGATCGTGGCGGTCACCGGCTAGGCTCTCGGGCATGCCGATCTCAGCCCCGCTTCGTCTACTCGCCGCGGTCGCGGTCATTGCGCCGATCGCCAGTGCCTGCTCGCCTTACGAGCCCGTTGCCACCCAGCCCGGCACCACCCCGCCCGTCTGGACCGGCTCGCCCGCCCCGTCCGCCGAAGCCGGCCACGGAGAGGCACAGACTCCCGCCGCCGCGCACGGCGAAGCGCTGACCGCGCAGCTGAAGCTGGCCGACGGCACCGCCGTGGCCACCGCCGATTTCGAGTTCGCCGACGGCGTCGCGACCGTCACCGTGCAGACCACCGCCCCCGGCAAGCTCACCCCCGGTTTCCATGGGCTGCACATCCATTCGGTCGGCAAGTGTGAGGGCGACTTCACCAGCGCCGGTGCGCATCTGCAGGTGCCCGGCCACACGACGCACCCGGCCAGCGGAGACCTGAGCTCCCTTCAAGTGCGCAGCGACGGTTCCGGCAAGGTGGTGACGACGACGGACGCGTTCACCGCCGAGCAGCTGCTCGCCGGGACGCAGACGGCGATCATCATCCACGAGAAGGCCGACAACTTCGCGAACATTCCTGCCGAGCGCTACCAGCAGGTCAACGGCACCCCCGGTCCGGATGAGACCACCATGGCGACCGGCGATGCCGGCAAGCGGGTGGCTTGCGGTGTCATCGCCGCGCAATAGCGCCAGGGCACGAATCGACTTCGCCGGGTCACCCCGGCCGACCCTCGGTGTCGAGTGGGAGTTCGCCCTCATCGACCCCGTCACCCGCGATCTGGCCAACCGGGCCGCCGCGGTGATCGACGAGGTCGGTGAAACCCCGCATGTGCACAAGGAACTTCTGCGCAACACCGTCGAGATCGTCACCGGAATCTGCAACACCGTCCCGGAGGCGATCGACGACCTGGACGGCACGCTGGCCACGGTGCAGCGGATCGTCCGGTCCCGCGGCATGGAGTTGTTCTGCGCGGGAACTCACCCGTTCGCCGAGTGGGAGATGCAGGAGCTGACCGAAGGTCCGCGCTATGCCGAGCTGATCAAGCGCACCCAGTGGTGGGGCAGGCAGATGCTGATCTGGGGTGTGCATGTGCACGTGGGGATCTCGTCGGCACACAAAGTGATGCCGATCATCACCTCGTTGCTCAACCAGTACCCGCACCTGCTGGCACTGTCCGCGTCGTCGCCCTACTGGGACGGTGAGGACACCGGCTACGCGAGTAACCGCGCGATGATGTTCCAGCAGTTGCCGACGGCCGGTCTGCCGTTCCACTTCCAGAAGTGGTCGCATTTCGAGCGGTTCGTCGGCGATCAGAAGAAGACCGGCATCATCGACCACATGAACGAAATCCGTTGGGATATCCGGCCTTCGCCGCACCTGGGCACCATCGAGGTGCGGGTCTTCGACGGCGTGTCCAACCTGGCTGAGCTCGGCGCGCTGGTGGCACTGACGCACTGCCTGATCGTCGACCTGGACCGTCGACTGGATGCCGGCGAGCAGCTACCCACCATGCCGCCGTGGCATGTGCAGGAAAACAAATGGCGGGCCGCACGGTACGGGCTGGACGCCGAGATCATCCTCGACGCCGACAGCAACGAGCGCCTCGTCACCGACGACCTCGATGATCTGCTCACCCGGCTGGACCCGGTGGCGGCGTCGCTGGGATGCGCCGACGAGCTCGCCCGCGTCGAGGCGATCTACCGGCTGGGCGGGTCCTATCAGCGGCAGCGCCGGGTTGCCGAAGAACATGACGGTGACCTGCGGGCCGTCGTCGACGGACTGATCGGGGAGTTGGTGCTGTGAAGGTTCGGGCTCTGGCGGGGATGGTGGCGGTGGTCGCCGCCGTCGGGTTGGTCGGCTGTAGCAACGAGATCACGGGCACCCCGATGGCCGATCCGGCCGCGACCGCGGTCCAGACACCCACGACCACAAAGCCTTCCAGGACGATCCAGATCCCGATTCCGTCCTTCCCCAACCTGCCGATCCCGAGCTTCCCCAGCCCGAGCACGGGCGGGCCGCCACCGACAGGGCTGGCCGCCACCACGTGTGGTGACTACCAGACCATGGATAAGACGCAGCAGCGTCAGGTGATCGACGCCATCGGTAAAGACAATCAGCTGATCCAGATGAATCCGGAACTGTGGCTGGGGCTGGCGAGCGCCATGTGCGCGTTCACCCCGAAGACCACCCTGGTCAAGGATGCGGTGGCGGGCCAGGGATTCCGGTGAACCCGACCCCGATGTTCCCGCTCGAGGTGGCGATGCTGCCCGGCGAGCAGCTACCACTGCGCATCTTCGAACCGCGTTATTCGGCAATGATTTCCGACTGTCTGGCCGGTGATGGCGAGTTCGGGGTGGTGCTGATCGCGGCCGGCCGCGAGGTCGGTGGCGGGGACGCACGCAACGATGTCGGGGCGCTGGCACGGATCGTCGAACACAGCGATCAGGGTGGTGGCCGGTACCGTCTGCGCTGCGAACTGGCTGACCGATTCCGGGTGACGCGCTGGCTCGACGACGATCCATATCCGCGTGCGGAGACGGTGCGCTGGCCCGACGAGCGGGGTACGCCGGTCACCGGATCCGATATCACCGACGTGGAAGACGCTGTGCTGAGCGTTTTCTCGCTGGTGGCCTCGGCGCGGGGGGAAGAGTTGCCTTCGCGTGAAGACCTGTTCGGTTCGGTCGAGCCTGGCCAGGACGCGGGAGACCGGCTGTTCGCGCTGGCCGCGCGGATCCCGATCGGGCAGGCTGACCGCTACGCTGTGCTGTCCGCGCCGTCGGCGTCCGCCCGGCTGGCGGTGCTGGCCGAGGCCGTCGAGACGCTGCGGGCGATGGTGGAGTTCCAGCTGTCGGAGTGACTACTCCGCGAGTTCGTCCTTTTCGAGCGAGTCCTTCAGGTTCTGCTCCCGATACGCCAGCTGACCCACCCGATTGGCCACGACGGGCGCGGTGATCAAGGTGAACAGCCCGGCCAGGATGACCATGCCGACATCGGCGTTGCCGCGCAACCGGATTGCGGCACCGGCCAGCACCAGCAACAGGCCCAGCACCTGGGGCTTGGACGCGGAGTGCATGCGCGACAAGGTGTCCGGGAAGCGCACCACACCGATGGCGGCGGTCAGCGCCAGCGCCGAACCGCCCAGCACCAGGACTACGGCGAGCACATCGAGGATCATGACCGGTTCCCCTGATCCGGAGTATCGGCGGGCATGTCGTCGGGCACCCGGAATCGGGCCACGCTCACCGACCTGACGAAACTGATCAGCGCCAGCGCGGTCAGGCTGTAGGTCACCGTGGTGTCGCGGCTGAACGCCGCCCAGGTCCCGATGGCGCACATCGATACGGCCACAAAGGTATCCAGCGCCACCAGCCGGTCCAGGGTGCTGGGCCCGGCCAGCAGCCGGAACATCGTCACCGCCGCGGCGGCGGACAACATCACCGCCGCGATGATCCAGACAATATTCATGCGCGATCTCGCTTCGCTTCTCGCTGGACCGTCATTGCGCAACACCCTGCCAGTCCGCATCCCGCTCGAACGCCGCCACCATCAGCCGTTCCACCGTGGCGGTCTGCCGGTAGAACCGGTCCACCGCGCGCTGCGAGCCGACGTCGATGACGTGCACATAGATGAGCCGGCGGGTCTGGTCGATCTCCAGCACGATCGAACCCGGAATCAGGTTGAGCACGTTGACCGCCAACGCCAGTACGAGATCGGACTTGATGTTCAGGTGCGCCCGCAGCACGGCCGTCGGCGGCAGCGCGCCCGGTTTGATCGCCAGCCAGGCCACCTGGGTCGAGGACACCACCAGGGACCAGCTGACATAGGCGACGAGCACCACGAACGACCACGGCCGCAGCCGTCCTTCGACGGGCACCGCGGGCAGCGGCAGCAGCAGCGTGATCACCAGGGCGATCGTCAGGCCACTGAGCACATTCGCGACGGACACCGTGCCCCACAACAGGATCCACACGAATGTCAGCCAGAGCAGGGTCCAGATCCGCAGGGTCAGCTTCCGTGTCATCGCAGCACCGCCGAAATGTACTGGCCGCGGTCGAGCACCTGGGCCGCCGCACGCTCGCTGTAGGCGAAGATGGGCCCGGCCGCGACCGTGAGCACCAGCCCGACGGCGATCAGGGCCCCGGTGGGAATCAGCATCCCAGCCGGCATTCGCCCGACATCGTCACGGTCGACGAACTCGATATCGTCGGCGTCGTCGATCAGTGCGGCCGGCGATGCCGCGGCGAGGTTCCCCTCGGGGGCGTCCGCCCGCGCCCGCCAGAATGCCTTGGTCCACACCCGGGTCACCGCGTACAGGGTGAGCAGACTGGTCACCACACTGCCGCCGACCAGCACCCAGGCCAGCGACGACCCCGCCTGCCCGCCCGCCTCGAGCAGTGCCACCTTGCCGATGAATCCGGAGAACGGCGGAATGCCACCGAGATTCAGGGCGGGGATGACGAACACGAAAGCCAGCAGCGGGCTTGCGGCGGCCAGCCCGCCGAGGCGCTGCAGGGTGGACGCCCCGGCTTGCCGCTCGATCAGTCCGACCACCAGGAACAGCGTGGTCTGCACGACGATGTGGTGCGCCACGTAATAGATGGCACCGGACATCCCGAGCTGGTTGGACAGCGCGATGCCGAACACCATGTAGCCGATGTGGCTGACCAAGGTGAACGACAGCAGCCGTTTGATGTCGTTCTGGGCCAGTGCGCCGAGGATGCCGATCACCATGGTCAGCAACGCGGCGACCAGCAGCACGTTGTCCAGTGCGCCGCCGGGGAACAGCAGCGAGTGCGCCCGGATGATCGCGTAGACGCCGACTTTGGTGAGCAGTCCGGCGAACACGGCGGTGACCGGGGCCGGTGCGGTCGGATAGGACTCGGGCAGCCACGACGACAGCGGGAACACCGCCGCCTTGATCCCGAACGCCACCAGCAGCACCGCGAACAACGCGGTGCGGGTACCGGCGGGCACATCGTCGAGGCGCACCGCGAGCTCGGCCATGTTGAGGGTGCCCGCCGCGGCGTACACCATGGCGAGGCCGATGAGGAAGATCAGCGAGGACACCATGGAGACCATCACGTAGGCGATCCCGGCACGCACCCGGTCGGCACTGCCGCCGATCGTCAGCAGCACGAAGCTCGCGGACAGCAGTACCTCGAACCCGACGAACAGGTTGAACAGGTCGCCGGCGAGAAATGCGGTGCACACGCCGGCCGACAGGATCAGATAGGTGGGCAGGAAGATCGACACCGGCTGGCGCTCGTCGCCGTCGCGGATACCCTGACCGATAGCGTAGAAGACGACCGCCAGCAACACGATTGTCGATACCACCAGCATCAGTGTCGACAATCGGTCCGCGACCAGGGTGATGCCCAGCGGCCCCATCCCGGGTTCGCTCTGCCCCCAGCCACCGACCTGGACGGCGGCGGTGCCGTCGCGGTCGACGAGGTAGAGCAGGGTGCCGCAGACCGCGACGACCGCGGTCAGCGAGCCCAGCGCCACCAGCTGCTGCAGCCGCGGGGTGCGACCGGCGAACAGGGTGACCGCCGCGGCGATGGTCGGGATCAGCACCGGCAGCGGGGTGAGGATGTGCGAGAGGGTCATCGCGAACCCTCCGCACCCGGTAGCGCGTCGAGTTCGTCGGGCTCGTCGGTGTCGCGGGACGGCACCACGTCGGGCACGTCGGCGTCGTTCGCGGCGTCCAACTCCATACCCTCGGCGACGCGCACGGTCTCCGGATCGGTCTCCACGTCCTCGGCGGTGGTCAACTGATAGGACCGGTAGGCCAACGCCAGCACGAAGGCCGCGATGCCCATGCTGATCACGATGGCGGTCAGGATCATGCCCTGGGCCAACGGGTCTGCAGTGGTGCTCTGCCCGTCACTGGTGCGTCCACGGATCGGTGGATTGCCCGCACTGCCACCGACGGTGAGGATCAGCAGATTCACGGCGTTGCCGATCAGCAACAGCCCCAACAGCATTCGGGTCAGGTTGCGTTCCAGCAGCAGGTACACCCCGGCGCTGGTGAGCGCGCCGATCATGATCAGGGGTAGCAGGTGAGCGGTCATGATTGGGCCATCTCCACATCGACACGGGCACCCAGGCTGCGCAGGATGTCCAGGACGAGACCCACCACGATCAGGTAGACGCCGAGGTCGAAGAACAATGCCGTCACCAGCTTGACCGGACCCAGCACCGGGATGTCGAGGTGGATCACCGCCGAGGACAGCACGGGCGCGCCGAGGAACAGGGAAGTGACCGCGGTGCCCGCGGACAGGGCCAGGCCGGTGCCGAGCACCTTGCCGGCATCCAGCGGCAGGGTCTCACCGAGTTCGTAGCGGCCGCCGGCCAGGTAGCGCAGGACGAGCGCCAACCCGGCCGTGAGGCCGCCGGCGAAACCGCCGCCGGGGGTGTTGTGCCCGGCGAAGAAGAAGTACGCCGAGAGCACCATGATGAGCGGGAAGATCAGCCGGGTCGCGACCTCCAGCACCAGCGAGCGGTGCCGCGGGTCGCGCAGGTCGCTGCCGCGCAGCCAGGTGATGTCACCGACGGCCGGGCTGTAGGCGCTGACCGGACCGATGTCGGGCTGGCCCGCTGTGTTCGTGCCGCTCTGCGGCACCCTGGGGGCGGCACCGAATCGCCTGTGCCGGAACACCATCGATGCAACCCCGGTGGCGGCGACCAGCAGCACCGAGATCTCACCCATGGTGTCCCAGGCGCGGATGTCGACGAGCAGTACGTTGACGGTGTTGGCGCCGTGCCCGCGGTAGTACGCGGCGTCGGGCAGCAGCGCGGCGATCGGCGTGGTGCGCCGCGCCGCCATGGCGAACACCGCCAGGCCGGTGACCGATGCGCCCACGGCCACCGCCAGCGCGGCACGCGGCAGCCGATGCCGCTTGATGTTGGAGCGATCCGCTTCGGCGGGCAGGGTGCGCAGCACCAGCACGAAGATCACCAGCACCAGCGTCTCCACCAGGAACTGTGTCAGCGCCAGGTCGGGGGCGCCGTGGAAGGCGAAGATGACACCGCAGCCGTACCCGGTCACGCCGACCAGCAGGACGGCGGCCAGCCGGTTGCGCATCACCGTCGCGCCGATCGCGGCGGCGATCATCAGCACCCCTACCACCGCTTGCAGGGGGGAGTCCCACAGCCGCATCTCGGGACGATCCCGCGCGCCGGACAGCAGCGCGCCGACCGGGAGCACGACCAGCGTGCACAGGATGACGGCCTGGGTCGCGGGGATGGAGCCGCGCTGGGTCTGGGCGGTCAACCGGACGGCGACGACGTCGAGGCCGCGCATCACCGCGTCGTAGATCCGGTCGGCGTTGCCCAGCGGCAGGTAGGCGCTGTGGGTGCGGGGCAGCCGGTTGCGGCCGAAGAACAAGGCGGCACCGGCGGCCAGCACCAGAGCCGACAGCAGCAGCGGCAGCCCGAGGCCGTGCCACAGCGCCAGGTGGTAGTCCGACTCGCCGGGGATCGTGTCCGCGTAGTCGTCGAGCTTGTCGTCCAGCGCCGCGGGGAACAGTCCGAACAGCAGCCCCGCCGCGGCGAGAATGGCCGGCGAAGCCAGGAACCCCGGGGACGGCCGGTGCATCTCGGCGACGCGGACGCTCGGGGCCGCGGCGCCTTTGGCCGCGAAGGCACCCCACAGGAAGCGCAGGCTGTAGACGGTGGTGAACACCGACCCGATCACGATGCCCGCCAGCACGAACGGCGCGGCCGAACCGAGTGACGCGCTGTGCAGCACGGTTTCCAGGTCGGCCTCTTTGGCGATGAAGCCGAAGAACGGCGGTAGCGCGGCCATGCTCGCGGTGGCCCCGGCGGCGATGACGAACAGCGGCGGGTACTGCCGTCCCAACCCGGCCAGTTTGCGGATGTCGCGGGTGCCGGTGGCGTGGTCGATGACGCCGACGACCATGAACAGCGCGGCCTTGAACATGGCGTGCGCGCACAGCATGGCCAGCCCGGCCAGCATCATGTCCGGTCCACCCGCCCCGACCATGACGGTGATCAGGCCCAGCTGACTGACGGTGCCGAAGGCCAGGATCAGCTTCAGGTCGTATTCACGTACCGCGCGCCAGCCGGCCATCAGCATGGTCAGCAGGCCCAGTCCGATCACCATCGGCCGCCACAGCGGATTGTCGGCGAACCCCGGGGTCAACCGGGCGACCAGATAGACACCGGCCTTCACCATCGCGGCGGCATGCAGGTAGGCGCTGACGGGGGTGGGTGCGGCCATGGCGCCGGGCAGCCAGAAGTGCATCGGCACGATCGCCGACTTGGACAGCGCACCGATGAGCACCAGCGCGATACCGACCGAGGCCGCGGTGCCGGTGGGTGGCGCCGCGACCAGTTCCGAGAGCAGGTACGTGCCGGCCAGCTGGCCCAGCACGATGATGCCGACCAGCATGGCCAGGCCGCCGAGCGTCGTCACCAGGAGTGCCTGGGTCGCGGCCCGGCGGCTGGTGGCACGTTCGGCGTAGTGGCCGACCAGCAGGAAGGACAGGACGGTCGTGGTCTCCCAGAAGATGTAGAGCACCAGCATGTTGTCGCTGACGACGAGGCCGAACATGGCGCCGGAGAAGGCGACGAGTTCGGCGGCGAAACTGGGCAGCCGCTTCTCGGTGTGGCCGTCATGATGGTGGAAGTAGCCGGCGCAATAGAAGAGGACGAGTGCCCCGATACCGAGCACCAGGACGCTCATGATCGCGGCCAGCGAGTCGAAACGCAGCGCGATGTCCATCGACAGTTCGGGCAGCCACGGGATGTTCACGGTGGGGACGTGGGATTCGCCGGGCCAGTTCTGTACCACCCAGATCAGGGAGCCGAGTGGGACGAGGGAAAGGGGATAGAACGCCGCTCGACCCCATCTGGCCACCAGAAGTGGCGCCAGCGCGGTCGCGGCCGCGTGGGCGAGCAGGACGGCGAGCATGGCACTCCGATCGGATTGGGTCGGGGTGTCAGCCAAGAGCTATGGAACTGACTGCGTCTTTGTCTTGACAGCCATCCTAGTTGGCACGATGTGCGAGGCGACGCCGATGCCCCAGCCGAGGATCGGCCATACCGGCCAGAAGTACCACTGGCCCGCGGTCAGTGCGACGGCCAGCCAGATGACGAGCATGAGGGCCGACCCGGCGAGGTAGGCGCCGAGATGGATCTGCATGCCGAGCTGGGCGGCCCGCTGCACGGCGGCCCGGCGCCGCGGGTCGTTGCGCCGCAGCCGGGTGGTCGGGAGGTCGGCCGTCAGCGCCTGCAGTTCATCGCTGGTCTGCGAGGCGAAGGCCTGGTGCAGCCGTTCCTCGTAGTCGGTCATCGGCAGATATCCCTGCGTCAGTGCGAGGCCGAGATCGCTTGCCGTGCGTTCACGTTCCTGATCGCCTACCAAGGTGGCCATGGTGTCCTCGAATCTAGTCAGTGACTAGTTCACTATGGCATCGCAACTTGGCACCGTCAAGATGTGGTGGCGGCGGCGATCTTGCGGAGCACCCGGCGGACGACGATGCGGTGCGCACCGGAGCCGATGACCAGGGCGCGGTAGACCTTGCCGTGCAGCCCGGGGAACTCGGCCCAGGTCTGGGACCGCAACCGGGTCCGATCCGGCTCCACCGCATCGAGTTCGAAGATCCACTGATAGATCGAGAACGGGTGGCGGCCCTGGAGGACCAGGCGTTGGGGTGCGGTGGATTCACCGATGGCGAAGCCGGTCGGCGGGCCGCCGAGGAGGCGGATCAGCGCGGCCCACGTGTCGGCCCTGTCGTGGGCGATGGTTATGGCATGCTCGTCGATATAGGGCAATCGTTTCATATAGAGGGAATGTACTAGATCATGGCGCCTCCGCGGAAGCATGAAACCGACGCGATCCTCGATGCCACCCGCTCCCTCGTCCTCGGCGAGGGTCCGCGGGCGGCCAGTGTCTCCGCGATCGCGGCGGCGAGCGGCGCCCCGGCGGGAACGCTGTACCACCGCTTCGGCAACCGCGACGGCATCGTGGCCGCGGCATGGCTGCGGGCCCTGGGTCGATTCCAGGCCGGGGTGATGGACGCGTCCGCCGACACCGCCCTGGAGCTCGCGGTGCAGATGGGCGTGGCGGCGGTCCGCTTCGCCCGGGACTCACCCGACGATGCGCGACTGCTGCTGACACTCCGGGCCGCGGACCTCCTCGACGGTGCCCCCGACGCGACGTTCCAGGAGACGCTCGCCGCCATGAACGCCCCACTGTTCGAGCGGGTGGACGTACTCACCGAGCGGATCTACGGGAACCGGGAGGCCCGGCGGCGCGACGCCGTCGCACGCGCGGTGGTCGACCTGCCCTACGCCGCGGTGCGGCGCCACGCCGGTGACCCACCCGCGTGGCTGGAGGACGATCTGGCCGACTCCATCCGTAAGCTCTTGCGGGTGAGCACAATCGTCTCCGTCAGCCGCACCATCGAGGCGCCGGCAGCCGCCATCTTCGAACTGATCGCCGATCCGGCGCAGCAGCCGCGCTGGGACGGTAACGACAACCTCGCCGATGCGCCCGCCGGTCAGCGGGTGCATGCCGTCGGCGACGTGTTCCGGATGACCCTCACCAACGGTGCCGTCCGGGTCAACCACATCGTCGAATTCGAGGAAGGCCAGCGGATCGCGTGGCTGCCGTCGGAGGAGGGCAAGGAACCGCCGGGGCACCTGTGGCGGTGGGAGCTCGAGCCGATCGACGACGAGACGACACGCGTCACGCACACCTATGACTGGACCCGGCTGACCGACGAGAAGCGGTTGGCGAAGGCACGGGACACGACCGCCGGCAAACTGCTGGCCTCGATCGACCGATTGGCCGCCATCAGCGCGTCCTGACCCGGACCTGCGTTCGCGAGTAGATGCTAAGGCGCACAACCTCTTTGAGCCTATCTGCTCCCTAGCCGTGCTCGGCCACGGTGTGCTTGCAGAAGCTGCGCTTGCACTCGGCGTGGGCGCTGGACTGATCGCCGAGAAACCCGCTGCACTTGGGTTCGCCGTCGGGACGTCGTGATTCGGTGTTCGTTGTCGTCGAAGTATCGCGAGGCCAGCGCAAGCCGGGATGCGTACTCCGCTACTCGAAAACCGGTGAGGTGTATCGGTCTTCGCAGAGGTAGGTTCGCTCCATGAGCAGTTCGACCGGTGATTCCATTGCTGTCGCGTTGCGCGAGGAGATCCTCGCGGGTCGGCTGGTCGCGGGCGAGCGACTGGTGGAGGAGGCTATCGCCAAGCGCTACGGGGTCTCCCGGGTTCCGGTCCGGGAAGCGCTGAGCCGTCTGCAGTCCGAAGGGTTCGTCACGATCGTCCGATACCGTGGCGCAGCGGTGTCGGAGACGCTGGTGCAGGACGGCCGCGAACTGCTGCAGATCCGCCGCGGCCTGGAGGTACTGGCCGCACAATTGGCCGCGCAGAACCGGGGTGGCCCGGTGGCCGCGGACTTGATGGCCGCGGCAGAGGGCGGCACGCACGAGCCCGCGTTCCACGATCTTGTCGCCGTTGCGTCGGGCAACCGGCAGTTGGAAGAGATGCTGGCCGGCGTGAACCGCAGGGTGCAGTGGGGACTGGGGCACAACCTGGATGCCTCGATCAGCGACCACCGGGTACTGGCCATCGCCATCCTCAACGGATCGGCGGCGCAGGCCGGGTACCTGATGGACGAACACCTGCGGCGCGATGAGCTCTATTTCCTGGAGAACTTCGGCTCCCATTAGGTTGTATACAATAAGTGGCGGTATATTCCACGCGTAACACAAAAGACCTGGATAGAAACGCCCACGTAACGATGGTTGTATACAAATTGTTCCAGCATGATTCACCTCAACCTCGCTGGAGCACACCATGTCGATTGGCCGTCCTACCCCCACCGTCCCCCCTGAGATCACTGCCGCCCCGGATCCCGCGGCCTCGCCCGGGCTGTCCGCGGCGCTGGACCGGATCGGATTCGGCCGCGTCCAAGCGGCCCTCATCCTGCTGCTGATGGCTGGATTGTTCTTCGATTCCCTTGAACAGAACTCGACCGGCGCGATGGGTCCACTGCTCAAGGAGTCATTCGGCATCGGTAACGCCGAGCTGACCATGATCAACACCGCCACGGTGCTCGGCGGACTGGCAGGACGACTCCTCGGTGGGTACATCGCCGACCGTTGGGGCCGCCGCGCGGCTCTCAGCCTGAACCTCTTGGTCTACACCCTCGGCGGCCTGATCAGCGCCGCCGCACTGAACTACGAGATGTTGCTCGCCAGCCGCTTCGTCGTCGGTGTCGGCCTGGGCGGTGAATTCACCGTCGGTCTCGCCATCCTTGCCGAGATTGTCGCTACCCGGCACCGCGGCTCATTGCTTGCCACACTGAACATCTCGTCGGGCGGCATCGGCAACATCGCCTCCTTCGGGTTCTTCTGGCTGGTGCTGGGACCGCTCAATGGAACCCTCGGCGGCAAT
>JAHFVC010000192.1 GCA_023264765.1 Mycobacterium sp.
GGAAAAACATGATGAACAACGGTTATCAGTTGCCTGGACTGTTCGCGGGCTTGCTTTTGGCTTTGGCCGCCCTCTGCGGTGGACTCACCGGGTTTGTCCTGGCGCTGGCACTGGGCGCCGGCGGAGCGGCGATCGGTGCGCACCTGGACGGCACGATCGACCTCACCGCGCTCGGGCGACGGCCCAGGGGCTGACATGCCTACGGATACGGTCATCGCGGGATCGGCAGTCCGCGGCCGGACAGTCATCGACGCGCGTGTGCATCAACGTCTGGTCGAACGGGCCGTCCTGTCGGTGCCGGGCGTGGTTCCCCGGCGCACACTCGTGCCTGGCCGAAATCTACCGGCCATCACCGTTGACGGACAGCACAATTCGGCGGATATCGACGTCCGGATCGCCGCCTCGTGGCCGGTCGACGGCGACACGCTGATCGACGCGGTGCGCCGCTCGGTCATCGGGGAGCTCGGGACGGCCATCGGTGAGACACCTGCGCGGGTAAGCATTGCAATCACCCGCATCGAAGCCACGCGCAGCACCGCACAGGTCTCCGACGCCTACGCCACCGACTGCGGCTCACCGGCGTCCGCTGAACAGGATCCACCCTCGCCGACGCCTCGCGGCTTCGCCGCATCAACAGTGACCGGCATCCTCATCGCCGTCGCGCTGATCGCGGCCGGCGCGGTCGCGATCCGGGATGCAGCGAGCTCCGGTCCAGACTGGATTGCCCCAGCACTGGGTTGGGTGAGTCACCAGCACTGGCAGTGGTGGTCTTGGCCGGCCGCCGTTCTCGCCGCGCTCGCCGGGTTGATCCTCCTGATCATGGCGGTCAAGCCACGACGACGCACTCATGTCAACGTAGGCGACAACGTCTGGCTTACGCGTTCTGCCGCAAAACATTTCGCAGGAGGATCCCCGTGACACCGCTGGTTCGAACAACCGACCGACTTCTCACCGCACTCCTCGCCCTGGTGTTGCTCGGCTGCGGGATTCTGGCAATCGGCTACGGCAGCCACGACCGCCACGCGCGGGCCGCGGTCGGACGGTTCGACGCAACGGCGTTGGGCCGAGTCACCGAGTGGTCGTGGTGGCCGGTGGCGTCGGCCGCTGCCGGCGCGGTCATGGTGCTGCTCGGTGTATGGGTGGTGCTGCTGCATCTGAGGTCCCGCACCGTCCACGCCCAACCCACCGGTGGCGGAGCCATCGACGTGGCTGCACTGGCCTCCGCCGCTGCCGAGGATGTGGGCCGTCATCCCGCCGTCCACTCCGCGAAAGCCACGACGTTCACTCACCGACGCCGCCCGATCGTGCGCATCACCGTCGGCGTCGCTCCCACGACGACGAGCGAGACGATCCGCCGGCTCGGGCGCCGCTGTGGAGCCGACGTGCGCCACGCCGCCGGCCGCGACGTCGCTTTTCAATTGCTCGTCGAACCCGTGCGCACTGAAAACATGCGTCGAACGGTGAAGTGAACGTGTCCCTTCGGACGACGCTTACCCCGGAGCCGAACCGGGTAATGAGACATCAACTCGCGGCCATCACACAGGAGGCTCTCGCATGCTCACACGGCACGACAATTCGGTTGGCGACAACGTCGTCGATCGCGTGTCCAAACGCGGATTCCGTACCGCCGCCGAGGCGGCGCGCGCGTGGGCATGGGCAAATCCCTTGGTGCCCTTGGCATTGACCGTGGCGGCCATCGCCTCACATTTTCTGCACCGCCGTGGGCGTCGTTCCCGTATCGGAGATGCAGTCGACAGCTCGCTCAGCGTTGCCGGACCGCTACTGGATCCGCCACAGTCGAGGTCGCGCTGGCGCATACCGTCGCCGCTCGCATCGCTGCGGCATCGATTCATCGGCCGGATCACGCGCGGGGCACGAGAGCGTCGGGGCGAGACCGTGGCGCAATCACCCATCGCCTGAACCGTCAGTCGTTGAGCGCAAGCTCGGTGAACGTGCCGTCGCCGGAGCCCTGCGACAGAACAAGCAGAAGACGCCACGGGACAACCTTGGCCACCCTCATGTCCCAAACGGCCGAACTGAACGCCGCCTACAGCCCGGACGGTACGACCTTGCCGTTGACCGTCACCTCTACCTGGCCGGTCTTCGAGTTGTACTCGATCTTGCCGTGCTGGAACGTCGTCACGAGCAGATCGCCGTCGGCATTCTCGTCACTGGTGGGAACGCCCAGCGGACCTACCGAACCGTTCTCGCCGGTGATCTCGGGGAGTCCGTCCGCATTGCGTTGGACATTCCAGGCCTCCCGGATCTTGCCCCAGGTGATGTACCCGGGCGTTCCCACGTCACCGTTCTCGGCGATGATCACGCCGCCCTCAAACTGCTGGAACACCGCACCGCTCTCACGTGCCCCAGCGTTGCGGTCGCCGGTCAACGGCTTGC
The DNA here is from genome assembly GCA_023264765.1 of Mycobacterium sp. Classification (GTDB taxonomy): domain Bacteria; phylum Actinomycetota; class Actinomycetes; order Mycobacteriales; family Mycobacteriaceae; genus Mycobacterium. Next base: position 2,398 of record JAHFVC010000192.1, read on the forward strand.
CGAGCGCATCCTTCTGACTCTGGGTCGCCGACAGGTACTTGGCAGCGATCGGACCGGTGAGGGTCACCTCGACGTCTCGGTCGCCGATGAGCTTGACTTGCGCGGGCTGAGACGGGACCTCGGAGGTGGCGATCAAGCCGACCTGAGGCGACAGCGACGCGTCGACGCTCCGCGCGTGGCCGCAGCCGACAACGATCAGCGCAACGGTGGCCAGACCGGCGACTGTCAGGTGGCGGTTAGCCATCTTGCTCATCTGATTCCTCTCGTGACTCTCTGAAACACCACATGTGGTGCGTTCCGGAACTACCCGCAACGTGCATACTCCAACACCTCGGACGATCCCGTCAGGCGCAGCGACTACGGTGGATCACGACGTTTGCGCCCTGCCGACTTTGCTGGCGCGCTGCACGTTAGTCTGTGGTCGCGGCGCATTGCCGCAGTTGTTTGGAGGTATTACGCATGCGCTCTCTCAGCGTGGCGGTGGCCGTGACGGTTGCCGCCCTGTTCAGCTCGTCGGCCGTGGCAGTGGCGGCCCCGAAGGACTACTGCGCCGATCTCAAGGGCGGCAACACCGGCAGCACGTGTGAGATCCAACTCTCCGACCCCGCGTACAGCGTCGACATCAGCATTCCGCTGGACTACCCCGACTTGAAGTCGGTAGCCGATTATGTGTCCCAAACGCGCGACGCGTTCATCAATTCGGCCAAGTCCGGCGCTGCGAACTCTACGCCGTCGGAGTTGAGCATCAAGCCGATGAAGTACTCCTCGTCGGTTCCGCCGCGCGGCACGCAAGCAGTGGTGTTCACGGTCACGCAGAGCCTCGGCAGCGCGCCGCCGCAGACGACGTACAAAGCGTTCAACTGGGATCAGAGCTACCGCAAGGCGATCACCTACACCGCCGCACCGGATGACAAGGCCAATGCGCCGTTGTGGCGAGTGGACGATCCGCTGAAGACCGTCGCGCCGCTGGTCCAGGCTGGGCTGCAAGAGCAGCTGGCGCCGCCACCGCCGGTCGCGCCGCCCACCCCGACCACGACACCCGGACAGCCTGCGACGACCACGACCACCACAACCGCCCCGCCGCCTCCACCGGCGCCGTTGCCGTTCGCGCAGGCCGCGTTGTACAACCCCGCCAACTATCAGAATTTCGCGATCGTGAACGACGGGGTGATCTTCTTCTTCGATCAGGGTGTCTTGTTGCCCGCCTCGGCCGGGGCGTTGCACGTTCTGGTGCCGCGGTCGGCGATCGACCCGATGATCGCCTGACATATCGGTGAAACGCCGCCGACCGCTTCGCGCATCCGAGTCATATGCGTAGCTGAGCTAAACTATCGACATGTTGTCGTCGCGCTCGCTCGCCTCCGCCATGACGCTCGCGCTCGGCGGGTCAGTGTTGTGGGGCGGCGTTGCTCACGCCGATCCCACCTCACCGGCCCCACCGGCCCCGCCCGCCGCTGCCGCGAGCTCGGTGAGCAAGGACGGGCAGTACGCGGTGGGTAAAGACCTGGCGCCCGGCAACTATGCCTCTGCCGGGCCGGTCGCTGACGGTACGTGTTCGTGGCGACGTGTCGACGCCGCGGGCGAGACGATCGACAGTGCGATCTCCAAGAAGGCGCAGATCGTCACCATCGAACCCACCGATGCGACATTCAAGACGCGCGGTTGCCAGAACTGGTCACCCACCACTGACTCTCCGCCGGCCCCGCTCGGCAACCTTCAGGCGCAGATCCTGATCGGCACGCTCGGCGGTTTGGCCGGCGGGATGGGCGGCCCACGCCCTGCGGCCCCGGCGCCCAGCGCCCCGCCCGCGCCATCGCCCTAGTCACGGCTCATCAGCCCAGACTTCACGCAGCCCAGTTGCCGGTGTAGATCACCGACACGGTGCCGTCGATGGAGTTCAAGTCGGGTGTCACCGATGAGCAGCTTATGAACAAGTGGATGCCCGAGATGCCTACACGGGACTCGTATCCAGCGTCGGCAACCATCGTTCGCGCTGTCGCGAACCCCAGTCAGGTCCTCGCGGTGTTCGACATCGACGAGAACCAGCGCAGTTCGGAGAAGTATTTGCCGGACCTCGTTCGGCCCGACTCCGAAGCGAGAATGGCGAAGATCGTCGAATCCGCCGCCATGACAGAGGTTTTCGCGATCACTGAACAGTTCGGCACGTCCGTCACCCCGTAATCGTTCTCTCGCGCCTCGCGAGGAACGCCCCGCAAGCACGAAACCAGCGGTGCGCGTTGACAGCACACCCTGCACCGATAAAGGTGATTTGGTGCATCATCTCGACGTCGTGGTCACCGGACTGCTGGCGGCGGTCGCGATCCTCGGAGCCCTGGCGTGCCGGCTGTCGGTGCCGTATCCGATCATGCTGGTGATCGGCGGCGCGGCTTTCGGATTCATCCCCGGGCTGCCGGACCTGCAGCTCGATCCGGAATTGGTTCTGGCGCTGTTCCTGCCGCCACTGCTGTACAAGACGTCGATCTACGCCAATTTCGGCGACTTCCGCAGCAATCTGCGTGGCTTGACCATGAACTCAGTGGTTCTGGTGCTCGTCACGATGTCGGCGGTGGCCTGCGCGGCTCACCTGGTCATCCCTGGCTTGAGCTGGCAGGCCGCCTTCGTACTCGGCGCCATTGTGTCGCCGACGGATCCCGTGGCCGCGACCGCCATCATGCACCGACTCGACGTGCCACGCCGGCTGGTCAGCGATGTCGAGGGTGAAGGGCTGTTCAACGACGCCACCGCCCTGGTCGCCTACCGGGTGGCGGTGGCTGCGGTCGTCGCGGGCGGCTTCGAACTGGCCGATGCCGGACTGAACTTCGTGCTCGGGGTCCTCGGTGGCGTCGCGGTCGGACTCACTGTGGGCTGGCTGTCGGCGTGGATCCGCGCCAGGATCACCGATCCGCAGATCAGCGTGACCATCTCGCTGCTCACCGGGTACGCGGCGTTCCTGCCCGCGCAGGCCGTGGGCGCATCCGGCGTGCTGGCGACCGTCACCGCCGGAATCTTCCTGGCCGTGCGCAGCCCAGAAGTCCTCGACGCAGGGCCGCGTCTGCAGGGCTACTTCGTGTGGGACATCGTCGATTTCCTCATCAACGCAATGTTGTTCGCGCTCACGGGACTTCAACTACACGCCATCATCGCCGGCCTCGACGCCTATCCGTTGCCGGCACTCGCCATGTACGGTCTGACCGCTGCCGGCACCGTGGTGGCCGTGCGGATGGTGTGGTTCTGCGCCCGCCCCGCGCTGGCTCCGCTGATCCTGCGACGTCCCCCGCAGCCGGTGGGACCCCATTCCGGGCCATGGCGTTTCGTAGTCGCCTGGAGTGGGATGCGCGGCGCCGTGTCTCTGGCGGTTGCCCTCGCCTTGCCGCTGAGCACGGGCCCTACTTCCTTTCCTCAGCGCGACCTGATCGTCTTCCTCACCTTCGCCGTCATTTTCGCCACCCTCGTCGGGCAAGGACTGACCCTTCCCGCGCTGATCCGGCGACTCCAACCCGCCGACGAAACGACCGATGCGGACGAGGAATTCAAAGCCCGGCTCGTGGCTGCCAAGGCCGCGATCGCACAGATCGACCTACTGGCCGATGAGGATTGGGCTCGCCCGGACACCGTGCAACGCATGCGCGGGCTCTACGAATACCGAACTCGGCGGTTCGCCGCGCGGCTGGGCAAGATCGAAGATGACGGCTACGAAGACCGGTCCGGCGCGTACCAACAGATGATCCGGCTTGTTCTGCAAGCGCAACGACAATCGCTTCTCTCCCTGCGCCGGGAAGGACGACTGTCCAACGAGATCCTCAACCGCATCCTGCGCGATCTGGACTTCGAGGAATCCCGCTTGGAGAGCTGACCAACAGGAACAGCGCGAAAACACCTTTCCCTCCTGGCTGGGCCGGTGTTAGCGTCCTGTCCATGCGCGACGATCGATTGCCCTCGGGCCACTCCCTACGAGTTACTTAGTGCGGCAGGGCTATTCCGGTCGGTCGCCGGAAAACTGATCACCACAGCCTCCGTGATCGGTGTTCGAATCGCATCGGGAGTAGGCCGGGATAGGCCATCTGGCGAGCCGCAGCACTCAAACTGCGGTGTTTGCGGGTTCGACTCCCGCTCCCGGTACCAGAAGCGCGGGGTCCGCTATTCCGCTTCGCGGAAATACGGTTCCACCGTGCCGCTGACCTTGACGACCATCGGATTTCCGCGTCGATCCTTGGCGGTAGGGACTTCCACACGCACCCACCCTTCCTCCACGTCGTATTCGCACACATTGGTCTTCTCGACGCCATTGACGCGAATCCCCACACCGCGGATCAGCGCCTCTTCGCTGTAGAAAGCGCTGCGCGGATCGATGGACAGGTGATTCGGTGGAACGTCTGTGTTCTGATCCTGGGACATGATGGCTTTCGTTGGGCGGGCTCGTCGACTTGATTCTCCAAGAATCTACGCGAGCCCGTCGTCGCGGCTTCCGTGCAGGTCCTGCCGCGGAAATTTCCGCGGCCCGTGCCAACCGAAAACAAAAAAGACCAGCTCAAGGCTGGTCTTTTTGTCGGGCTGACAGGATTGAACCTGCGACCACTTGACCCCCAGTCGGACTTCGGGCGAATTTGCCTGTCCTGCAAAGCATCAAAGTGCCCGTTGATCAGGACAAACCGTCTCAGTCCGTCTCCCCCGAACCCAACGAATTCCGACCTAGTTGTGACAACGTCGTGACAACGTTTCCAATTCGCGCTCCCGGGTCAGCTCCTAGGACCTCAGCTTGCTGGAGCGAACCTGACACCGGCCGAATTGCGGTGAAACACATCGCGACGGTTCCTCGCCGGTGGCTGACCTGACGCCGACGATCTCCACGTGCGCTCACCTGCCAACCTGCTTGCGACACTGCAGCGCATTTCAGGAGGAGTGCCGACGTTCGGCGGCAGTCATGTCGACCCCGTCTGCGGGAACCGGCGGCTGAGCCGGTCGATCATCCGGTGAGCTTGGTAGAGCTCGTGGCGCAGTTGGGCGGCTCGGGTGCGTTGATGTCGCCTGTGCGGGCTGGTGTGAGTGCGTTCGCCGCGATCCTTTGCAGCTTCGATCATGCCCGAGTTTCTTCAACCTGGTCCCAGAGGCTGGTGAGCAGCAGCCGGACCCGCACGACTTCGGCATCCTCGTCCCCTGTTCCAGGATCAACTCGTCAACGGTCCGAAGCCAATCGTCACCGAGTTGGGCGAATCCCTGTCGATTGCTGACCGCCTCCGCACGCGCAAGGATCTGCGACGAGAACTGGTCGAACTACGCCGCACTTCGTCGGGCCGGCTACACCCCGTTGTTCTGCGCTGCCGCAGCATCAGGAGAAAGCTCGGTACATAAGCGGTGGAACGTGACCTCGCGTCTTCTCCGGAGTCGCACCATCGCGTTCGGTTTCCATCCGGACGCATAGCGCACATGGATCCGCCACAGGTGCGAATTGCGTAGGTTCCGCCAGTGGGCATGATCTATCACTACTCAGATGCGCGCGCATTCGCCAGCATCGTGGGAAACGCTCGGCTTTGGGCGACCGATTTCAGTTATCTGAATGAGTTCACCGCCAAGCTTCAGCACCTCTCAAAGGAGCTACGCGAGAGCGTCCCAACGGGCCTCCGCTCGCATCTACGTAACGCAACCCACTGCTGACGGGCGGTGAGGAGCCCCTGACTCTCAAGGCGTTCGATGAGCCTTAGTCCCACGAGTCGCTGAACGAACTCGTCGTACCGTTCGACATTGAGGAGCGGTTCAGCTGCCAGCTTGTAGTCGCGCCGTATCCTCGCCGTTTCGGCTCGGACCATGTCGGTGCGCACCATCGTTGGAGGTAGCTAGCGACACGCTCCTCGAAGAGGTTTCCCTTTCGGTCTTTGGCGGCACTGAGAGCGGCCTTCATTTCGGCGGTACGTGCCTTCATTCGACCCGACCGATACTGCCCGTGCATTTCGTAGGAGTTGCGTAAAGTATTTCGGTGTCCGAACATAACGTTGTCGACGTCTCCCTCGGCGTATGCAATGAGTGGTCGCCGAAAGTAGGAGCGGGCGCGGTTATAGCGCCAGGGAAACACATCTGGTCCCAGCGATCAGAAGTCAGGTTCGCGCTTGAGTGTCAGCTCTTGGAGGAGCGCTTCGATTTTGTCGTCGCCCCAGTCGAGTGCCGTTGACATGCGCCGCCGTACATCGCGGACAGCGACTACGCCAACATCGTGCTGCCCAGCTTCCAGCGACATGCCGACCAGTTCGCGAATGAACGATGTGACGTCGCTGAATGAGAATCCCCATTCGATGACAGCGAGTTCGTCCGCGACTGGGAGGTCGCCGATTCCATCATCTTCGTTCGGATCGAGGGCTTCCAGGCATACTGCATCATCGATCGTCGATTGGGCGTTAGCGCTTAGAAGGCTTTGGAGTCCAGTGATGTAGCGATCGTTGTCCCGGTTGATGCCAAGGCGGCCGGACGGGAGGATCATCAGGTCTGCCTTGGACAGCCCAACATGGATAGCGCGGGTTTCGGTCAAGCTTCTTCGTGACTATTCGTCGTGATATTGGCGGTTTCCTGCGTGGTACGGACCTGGCAACACGTCACTCTCTGGGCAATGACCAGTGGGATGACAGTCTCAGAGACGCAGGCCGCGCGTGCAGCTTGAGCGTCACACGCGCGGCTTTGACGCTCAGCTATGAATCCCGATCAGGGGTGTGTAGCGAGATTCTTCTCAAAGAACGCAACAGCCTCGGCGACAGCGATATCGACGTACTTGGGCACATCATAAAAATCCATGTGCGTAGCGCCACCGACGATCACCAGCTTCTTGTCCCCGCGTGCCCGAGAATGCAACTCAGTAGAGTGCCAGAGCGAACCGGCTTCGCTACCAGCCACCATCAGGATCGGTTGAGTAAGTAGATCCTCAACGAGATAGAAGGCGTCAAAGCCGATGATTTTTGACAGGCTCTTCGTGAGCGGATATTGGTTAGTGACGTTGGGGTGCGTCCCACGCGGCGTCAGGTAATAGTCGTGGGCCTGCACCAGGTCGGGCAAGGTGTCCCCGTCAATCTGTGCGGGAAAGAAGGAAGCAAATGCCACTTCTGCGCCTGCGACTTCAGCAGTACGTTGCTGCGCTGCAGCCTCCAGTGCCGCCAGCGCATCGGAATCGGCTCCGGTGCCGCACCAGCCGCGGCGCCACGACGTGCCGATGTTAGCCCCGCTTACCATCCCTACGGCTTTGATTCGGTGATCGGTCGTGGTGGCATTGACGGCGTACCCACCGCCAGCGCAGATTCCCCACGCACCAATGCGATCGGCATCGATGAAGTCCAAGGACTGGAGATAATCCACACCTGCCCTGGCGTCCTCGACACGGGCACTGGGGTCCTCCAGCGATCGGGGCTCGCCGCTGCTATCACCCTGATAGGACGCATCGGCAGCCAGCGCGACAAAGCCATGCTCGGCGAACCTTTTGGCGTACAAGCTCGCGGTCTGATCTTTGACCCCACCACCTGGATGCACAATCACCACCGCCGCGTAACTGCCCAGCGGATCGAAGCCGCTCGGCACAAACAGGTTGGCCGCCATAGTGATTGGACCGTTGCGGAACGTGACCGCATTCTTAACCGAGTTCAACAGATTCTCCTTCATACAAGGGATTGATTGTTGGTTTCTTCATGCCTGGCGGGAAAAGCGCGCTTCGGATGTAACTCTGCGGATGTTGATCAGCACGAGTCGGTCACAAAATTCAGTGGTGCGCGATGCAATTGGTCGACATCGTCGCGATCCGCAGTGATGTGCTGTCTGATACCGGTGAGTTGGTCCGGCTTCTCATGCCGCCTCGCGTGTATGTCACTCCGCAGTCGGTGTGTCGGGTTGGCATCACGCTGATGTACTCATAGGACCAGCATCTGCCACGCAGGAGGGCTACAACAGGGGAGGGACTCTGCCTAGTCACGGTCTCCCCGAGCGATGCCACAATGCGGTATGGCCGAAGACCCACGTTGGGGCGAGCTGGGCAAGTTTCTGAGGGCTCGCCGCGCTGGCCTCACGCCGTCGATGATCGGGCTACCCGAGTCCACGAACGCGCGACGCGTGCCGGGGCTACGCCGCGAAGAGGTCGCGCAACGAGCAGCGATCAGCGCTGACTACTACCGACGACTCGAGCAGGGCCGAATAGCTGCATCGCGACCCGTCCTGGACGCACTGGCCCAGGCATTGCACCTCAACGACGACGAGCGGGCCTACCTCAAGGGCCTGGCGGGCAACCCACCGCCACGACCCCAACGGAGAACAACCCAGAAGGTCCGTCCACAACTGCAGTGGATGTTGGACCAGCTGACCGAAAACCCAGCCCTGGTCATGGGACGCTTCATGGACGTTCTCGCCTGGAATGCCGCAGCTGCCGCGCTTTATACCGACTTCTCGCAGATCGCTGCTGCGAGACGCAACCTGGTGCTCCTCGCGTTCTTCGACCCGTCGATGCGTGCGTTGTTTGCCAATTGGGACGATGTTGTAAGTACGTGTGTCGGGTTCCTGCGGATGGACGCGGCCCAGCACCCGCACGATCCGCGCTTAGCTGAGCTCGTCGGCGAGCTTTCCGTACATGACCTCGACTTCCGCAGATGGTGGGCCGCCCACGACGTCGCCCGACGCGCAAGCGGGCTCAAGACGCTGCGCCACCCCATCGTCGGTGACCTCACCTTGGAGTGGGAAACCTTCACCTGCACAACCGATCCCGATCAGCAGATCGTCATCATGACCGCCGAACCCGGCAGCACCTCTCAGGAGCGCCTGCGACACCTATTCAGCCAAGTAGAGCGATAACGACGCTCTACCACGTTGCCGCAATCGTGATTCCAGCAACTTGGCGCCGGTAAGGGCTGCGAGCACAAGGGCAAACGAGCAGAAGTCGGCGTTCAGCGTTCTCGCCGAGGACGGTGTGGGTGGTGTCGGCGGTGACACCCTGGGCGGAGTGCACGGTGAGTGCGTAGCCGTAGGTGATGTGTGTGCGGGTGCAGTCGGTGGGGAAGATCGTGTAGGCGTTGTCATCGAGGCGACGCGCGAAAACCTGTTGGTGGCCGGTGTGGATTTTCTCCACTTGCCAGCGTTGGCCGTTGCGCACCGGTCCGGGCTCCACTGACTGACTCTCGCGGTAGCGCAGCGGGATCGACGCATCATTCTGTTTGGTGAGGATGAGATCGCCCACGGCGAGCCGATGGCCCCGCGCTCCGGCCACCGTCTGCACGCCTAAGGCCATGGTCTCGTGGTGCAGCCGCCGGTTGAGGGCATCAGCCATTTCTTCCGTGTCGCACAGCAGGAGTGCGTCCCTGCCTGCCGCGATGTCCTTGTTGTATGCGGCTACGGCGTCGGCGGCCATCGTCACCTCGTCCCCGCAGTGCAGGCGGTCGTGCCGGCGGTACCAGTCGACCGAACGGCTCACCGACTTCTGATCGCCATCACGCAGCGCCAGGGACGCGGTCCGTTCATCCGGGTCGCGCATCCGCCAGACTTCGGACAGTTGAAGAAGGGCTGCGGGTCCCGCAGCGACGCAAGCGGAAACGCCGCGGCACTTCCACGGCTCCGCTGGCGGTTATCGCCGATGCGCCAGATCGGGAGTGGGCGGTAGACTTCCAGTTCGACGTGACCACCGACGGGCGACCAATCAAGATCGTCTCGATCATCGACGAACAAACCCGCGAATGTCTCGGCGGGATGGTCGAGCGCAGCATCACCGGGAATCACCTGATCCACGAGCTGGACCGGGTGGCCGCCCAGCGCGGCACCTACCCCGCAGTCGTACGGTGTGACAACGGGCCCGAATTAGCTTGTGGTGCAATGGCTGGATGGGCCGAAGGGCAGGCGGGGTTGCACTTCATCCCGCCCGGCCAGCCGTGGCGCAACGGCTATGTCGAATCGTTCAACTCCCGCATCCGCGACGAATGCCTCAACATCAACAGCTTCTGGTCGCTGGCCCAAGCCCGCATCATCATCAGCGACTGGAAACACGACTACAACCACTGCCGTCGCCACTCATCGCTGGGCTACCTACCCCCGGCCCGCTACGCTGCCGCCTGTACCCACCGATGAACGACTCTCGTTAGCCGTTGATCTGGCCCCGCGGTTTCGAGCCGTGGTTATGCGAGCTGAGGGATCGAATAGGTGGAC
>JAHFVC010000470.1 GCA_023264765.1 Mycobacterium sp.
TCGACCTGCGGCTTGAACTCGTCGGCGAGTTCGGTTCGGGTGGCACTGCTGATCCCGTCGGCCGCGACGATCAGATCGGCATCGAGGTCGGCCACCGACCGGCGTTCGTTGAATCGCAACTCGACGCCGGCGTCCTCGGCGAAATGTTGCAGCACCTGCAACAGGGTGGCTCTGCCGATGGCCAGCAGGTCACCGTGGGCCAGGACGACCGTGTCATCGTCGACGCGCATGGACATTTCGTGCGAGCGCGACGCGGCGACGATCCCGTCGAGAGAGGCGCTGTCGGCGGAGTTGAGGTTGCGCTGCGTCCGCGAAGCCAAGCCGACCCCGAAGCCGAAGGTCTTGTCAGGGTCGCCCTGCTCATAGACCGTCACCTGTGCCTGCGGGTGACTGAGCTTGAGCAGCCGGGCGGCATACAGGCCGCCGGGGCCACCGCCGAGGACAGCGATCGAATTCAGTTGCATCGTCATTCCTTCCGTTCGGCTTCCACCTGCGCTGCGATGTCCGCGCGGAGCCGCTTCTTGTCGACCTTCCCGACGTTGGTCTGGGGGAGAGCGGGCAACCATTCCAGTCGCTCCGGCCACTTGAACTTGGCCACGCCCAGGCTGTCGAGATGTGTTTGCACGTCGTGCATCGTCAGGTCGGTGCCTGCGCCGGAGACCAGATACGCGCACGTGCGCTCACCGAGCCGTGGGTCGGGCATAGCCACGACGGCCGCGGCGGTGATCCGCGGGTGCCGCATCAGGAGCACCTCGACTTCTTCGGCATTGATCTTCTCGCCACCGCGGTTGATGACGTCTTTGATCCGGCCTTCGATCGAGATGTACCCGCGCCCGTCGATGGCGCGGACCGCCGCGAGATCGCCGGTGCGGTAGAAGCCGTCGGTGGTGAAAGCGGCCTTGTTGTGATCGGGTGCGTCGAAGTAGCCCGCGATGGTGTACGGGCCGCGGCAGCACAATTCGCCGACCTCGCCGGCCGGCACCTCCCGTTCGCTCGACGGGTCAAGGATTCTGACCTCGTCCGACGAGGCGATGGGAACTCCGACGGTCGTGCGGCGGGCGGCTACGGGGGCGTCGAGCGGGGTGACGGCGAACAGGCCCTCGGACATGCCGAACATCTGCCCTGCCCAGTGGGTTTCGCCGTCGTCCACACAGCTGAAGAGGTCGTCGCCGACCTTGGCTCCCGACAGGACAGCGTGGCGCAGGGTGCGGCGCACCGCTTCGAACTCGGGGCACCGCAGAGCCTGGTAATGCCCGTGGCCGAACAGTGCATCGGTCACCTCGTACCGCGCCATGAGTTCGAATGCCGACAGTGCGTCCGGTGTCGCAAGGACGAGCGTGGCGCCGACCGAGTGCGCCCCGTGCAGCGCGCAGGTGATCCCGGCGTTGTGGATGAGGGGGATCAGATGCGCCACCCGCGTCTGCGGTGTCCAGCCGAGGCTGCGGGCGTAGAACCGCGCGTTGTTCCAATACTCGGCGTGAATGCGCGGAATGACTTTCGGCACACCGGTTGTCCCGCCGGAGAGTTGGAAGACCGCGACATCGAGTGGATCGGTCTGATCCTCGATCGACTCGACCACAGCGCGGGCCTGCGCGGGGTCGATGTCGGAACCGAGGTCCTCGATCCTGATGGTGCCGGGCGTGGCCATCGGCGCCTCGATGGTCAGGACATGGCGCAGGCTCGGGTGGTCGGCGGCCATCTCGTGCGCGAACTCGACGAGGTCGAATTTCATTCCGGCTTCGACGATGTGGGCCACCGCGCCGACCTTGCGGCTGATGTGGCCGATCTCGTGTCCGCGGTGCGCGGCCAGCGTCGCGACCGGGATCAAGCCGGCCTTGAGGCAGCCGTACCAGGCGATGACCGACTGGGCCCTGTTGGTCACCTGGAAGATCACCGGGTCCAAACGCCGCAGGCCCAGGCCGGCCAAGGCAGTGGCAACGCGGTCGGTGCGCTCGTCGAGGTCGCGGTAGGTCAGCACCGTGTCGGCGGTGACGAGCGCGATCCCGTCGCCGTGCGCCAGCGCGGTCTCGTGCAGCCGCCGCCCGGTGGGTTGGTCGCTCCACTCGCCGGTCGTGCGGTAGCGGTCCGCGCGGTCGTCGGGGTACGGCACCAGGCGGCCGCCCCAGTCGAATGCAGTCACAGTCAATTCCCTTGTTGTTGACATCATTCCGCGACCGCGGGCAGCAGTCTGGCGAGATCGGACACGTGGTCGGGGTGGTCGGCAGGAACGATGCCCGAGTACACGGCCGTCCAGCAGCCGGGGCAGCACTGCTGACGGAAGACGACTGCGGTATCGACGTATTCGGCCGGATCGGAGGTGACCTGCGGGCCGGCGTCGCTCGACGGGCCTTCGTACCGCGCGAGATCGAGGCGTCCGGTCTTGCTGTCCCCGAGCAGCCGGCCACAGTGTGCGCAGGCGATCACCCGGGCATCACCGATGTGGACTTCGGTGAGGTTGTCGTCGATGCGCCGGCCGCCCGTGAGATTGACCGTGGCTTCCTGCACCTGCGGGACATCAGACCGACTGCGGCGTTCGGCCAGCAGCGCCTCGCGCAGCTCCGTCGTCGCGTCGATGTCGACCTGACCGTCGGTGACCACCACGCCGTAGTTGACGCGGGCTCCGTCGGCGCTGACTTTGCCGTTGATCACGTCCCTGCCGACAGAGGCCACCTCCCGGCGCAGCGGATCGCCGTAGCCGCCGCCACCCTGCCAGTGCATGTAGAGCACTTCGCCTGGGGCAAGGTAGCTTTCGGCGTAGCAGGCACCGATGTCGCGGGTGCCTGCGAGATCATCGAGGCTGCCGGGAATCTGCCCGCCCGCGAGCATCTCCGCCACACCGGCGTCGCGGGCGAGAATCTCCAGGCCCGTGTTGCCGGGCAGTCCGCCGGCCAGTCCACCGTTCTGCGCGACCGCCTTGCCCGCCGAGGCGAAGACCAAGCCCATCGGCAGGCTGGACCCGTACGGGGTCACGGCCACGGAGGCGCTGACGCCGCCGCGCATCCGGCCGGGGCCGCCGGAGTCGGGCTCCTCGCGGCGCCACAGCGTCAGCAGCGGATACAGGAACTCGGTCATCTCGGTGTCAGGAATGCGGCCCATCGGGATGCAGAACAGACCACCGGTGTCCATGCCATCGGCCACGGGCCGGGCGCCGTATCCACCGGCCATCGGTTCCATCATGATGTTGAGGAACGGCACTGCCTGGTCGGCCCGCTCGTCGAGTCCGGCGATGACGGCGGTATCCCAGGTGCCGCAGCAGGAGGCCTGCACGTTCTTGCCGAGCTCGATGTGCTGATCGAGCATCTGCGCCAGGCATTCGGCGATCAGGTTGCCGGTCAGCCAGGCCGGTCCGATGGGGCCGCGGCTGACGGCGGCCGGGAAGGTCGCGTTGTTGATCGTGCCTTCCTCGGCGATCAGGTCGAAGCAGCGCATCAAACCGCCTGCGGACCAGGGGATGTCGCCGGCCAGGATCGGCAGCAGGGCGAGCATGACGCCGCCGCGCATGCCGGCGTAGGTGCAGTTGATGACGCCGGTCTGCGGGTCGGTGCCGGTGAAGTCGAAGATAAGGCGGTCGTCCGACTTGGTCATCGCAACGGTGATCTTGTGGACGTTGCGGTCGCCGACAGCACCCTGGTCCTGGTAGCCCGTGGCTTTCCAGGTGCCATTGGGCAATTCGGTCAGCTTGTGCCGCAGACGGGCCTCGGCGTCGTTCATCATGCGCTTCATCACGGCTTTGACGGTGTCGGCGCCGTACTGTTCGATGACGGCGAGCAGGCGTTCGCGGCCGACGTTGTTGGCGCCGATCTTGGCCCGCAGATCCAGGCCCACCAGCATCGGCACCCGCGAGCGCCGGACCCAGGCGTCAGCGACGTCGCGCTGCAGCACGTGGTCACGTACCACCTTGATGGGCGGGGTCGGAAGTGATTCGGAGAACACATCTTTGGCGGCAGGGTCGAAGGACCCCAGTCCCGAGCCGCCGAGGTCGGGTTCGTGGCAGATGGCACTGGTCCAGGCGAACAGCTCTCCGTCGTGGAACACGGGCTGGTAGACGATGACGTCGCTCTGGTGCAGGCCACCGCCGACCCACGGGTCGTTGCACAGGAACATGTCGCCCTCGACGATGCCCGGGCTCTCGGCACGATGCTGCAGCGTCCAGTAGATGGCCAGGTCGACGGCGCCCACCAGCATGGTGTTGTAGAGGCCGACCTGGACCTCCTGCCCGAGTTCGTCGCTGACGGCGAAGTCGAAGTCGTTGGCGTCGGTGACAATTGGCGAGCCCGACATCCGCTTGAGTGCTTCACCCATCTCGTCGGTGAC
>JAHFVC010000193.1 GCA_023264765.1 Mycobacterium sp.
ATGGGTTTCGCCCAGGCCATCCCCACGCTGTTCCCGTTCGTCGAATGCCAGGCCAGGCTGCTCGCGGCCTACGCGATCGGGCGCTACACGCTTCCGTCCGTGGCCGAGATGGAGCGGGTGATCGACGCCGATGAGCAGGTGCACGCCGGACACTGCACCGACCGTCCGCGACACACCCAGCAGGTGGACTACTTCGTCTACGAACACGATCTGCGGACGCGCGAGCTGCCCGCCGGGATGAAACGGGCTGCCGCAGTATGAGATCGTCCACCGATCGCCGGCCGGCCGTGCGAAGTGACACGCGGCGCGAAGCCATCCTCGACGCACTCGACGAGTGGTTGCGCGGATCGAGCCTGGAAGCCATCAATGTCGCCGAGATCGCGAAACAGGCCGGAGTATCGCGGTCGGCGTTCTACTTCTACTTCGAGAACAAGGCCGCGGCCGTCGCCGCGCTGATGGAACGGATCATCGACGAGGTCGAGGCGGTCAACACCGAATTCGTCACCGGTGAGGCCAGTCCCAGGGACCGCGTGGTCACCATGCTGGACGGGCTGCTGGACACCTGCGATCGATACCGGCACGTCTTCGGCGCCATGCTGGAAGCCCGAGGTTCCAGCGCCGCGGTGCGCGAGATCTGGGATTCTGCACGCGAATCATTCGCGCCCGCGGTCGCCGATCTGATTGCCGCGCAGCAACTTCCCCCGTCGCTGCGCTCGCCCGAGTGTGAGGTGCCGGGGCCACGGGTGCTCGCGTTGGTGCTACTGGAGTTCAACGACCGGATCATCGAACGGTTCGTCCTCGGCGGTCCGCTGTCACGTGCGGAATTGACGGACGGTGCCGCGGCGGTGTGGCTGTCCACGGTGTACGGAGTGAGCGGGTGAGTATGCGCGAGTTCAGCTTCGATTCTATGGGAACGGCTTGTAGCGCTTGGCATTTCCAGGCTGCGGGCACGGCGCCGCGGCTGGCCGTCGTGATGGCCCACGGCTTCGGCGGCACCAAGGACTCGGGTCTGCAGCCATTCGCCGAGCGATTCGCCGCGGCGGGGTTCGACGTGCTCGCCTTCGACTACCGCGGGTTCGGTGCCTCCGCCGGTGAGCCACGGCAGACGATCTCTCTGGACCGGCAATTGGCCGATTACCACCGCGCCGTCGACACCGCGCTCGACCTTCCAAGCGTGGACCGCGTGGCGCTGTGGGGTGCCTCGATGTCCGGCGGCAACGTGCTCAGGGCGGCCGCCGAGCGTACGGATATCGCCGCGGTCATCTCGCTGACCCCGATGACCAGTGGTCTGGCGGCGGGGCGGTCGTCGTTGGCGTCCAGTGGTGTCCTCACGGCCGCCCGTTGGACCGCGATCGGTTTGCGCAGCAAGGTCGCGGTGGCCCGTGGCGGCACCGCCACCTTGATGCCGATCGTGGGCCGTCCAGGGGAGCCTGGTGCGCTTACCCTCTCGGGCGCCTACGACAGCTACACGGCGATGGCGGGGCCGACGTGGCGCAATGAGATCGACTCCGGGGTCGGCATGGAACTGGGGCGGATGAGCACCAAGGCCGCGGCGCGCAAGCTGCGGATCCCGGTACTGATGCAGATCGGCGACTTCGACCGGTATGTGCCGGCCTCAGCGGTGGCCAAGACGGCCGAATACGCCCGTGCCCAGGTGCACCACTACCCATGCGACCACTTCGACGTGTGGCCCGGCAATGACTGGTTCGAGCCTGTGGTGCGCGATCAACTGGCGTTCCTGGCCCGCGCGGTCTGATTCAGCCGAGGCGCACGGTCCCGTCGGCGTCCATGTGCCAGCCGGGATTGTGCGCGATCTCCCAGATCGCCCCGTTGGGGTCGCGGACATGCGCGTGGAAGACGCCGCCGAACTGGCCGGGCTGTGGTGATTTCAGCACCGTGCCGCCGGCCCCTGCCATGGCGTCGACGACGTGGGTGACCTCCGCCTCGCTGGACACGTTGTGCGCCAGGGTGATTCCCGAGACGACGGCCGCCCCGTCATCCGCGGGCAGGCCCAGGTCGGCGTTGAACTTCTCGGCGAGAAAGAAGCCGAGCACCTGCCCGGGTGCGGTCTGATAGAAGACGATCTCGTCCTCGACATCGAGAAGCGGCTGCCAGCCGAGGGCGCCGTAGAAACGACGCGTGGCGTCCAGGTCGGTGGCGGCGAGGGTGACGAAATGGAGCTGCTGATCCATGACACGACGGTACCGCGGACCCGTATGGGGCCATACTGTAATACTTACAGTCCCGACGTTGACGGAGGTGGTGGCGCCATGCCAGGTGTGCTCGACGGCATCCGGGTGCTCGATTACGGGCGCTTCATTGCCGCCCCCTGGTGCAGCGCAATCCTGGCTGACATGGGCGCCGACGTGTTGCGGGTGGAGAAGCGTGAGGGCGGCGAGGACCGCTGGGTGCAAGCGGTCACCGAGGGTGGTGAGGGCGGCACCTTCCTGCAGTGCAACCGCAACAAACGTTCTCTCACGCTGGATTCCACCACCCCAGACGGGGCGGAGGTGACCCGGCGGCTGGTGGCCCGCGCGGACATCGTCATCGCGAACATGCCCGCGGCCGGGATGCGGGCCAGCGGTCTGGACTACGACACCCTGCGGGCGGTGAAGCCCGACATCATCCTGGCCAGCGCCACCGCCTACGGGGAAGGCGGTCCGTACAGCGAGAAGATCGGATTCGACGGTGCGGGGCAGGTGATGTCGGGTGCGGTGTACCGGCAGGGCCTGCCCGATCAGCCGATCAGAACCGTGGTGCCCTACGCAGATTTCGGCACCGCGCTGACCCTGGCCATCGGCGTGATGATGGCGCTGTATCACCGGGATCGCACCGGGGTGGGCCAGCACGTCGAGGGTGCCCTGTTACCCACGGCGCTGATGCTGTCCAACGCCTTCCTGATCGAACGTGAGCTGCTGCAGGTGGACAAACCCAGGATGGGTAACAAGGGTGCGTCGGTGGCCCCGTGCGACCTGTACCGGACTGCCGACGACCAATGGGTGCTGCTGCAGGTCGCGGGGCAGCCCATGTTCAAACGCTGGTGCCGGCTTGTCGACCGGCTGGACCTCTTCGAGGACCCGCGCTTCGCCGACGACGATTCCCGTTGGCAGCACGGCGAGGTGCTCAATGACATCATGGCTGCCTGGTGCGCGGAGAGAACCAAGGCCGAAGTGATGCGGCTGCTGGATGCGGCGAAGATGCCTGCCGCCCCTCTGTATTCCACCCAGGACGTGCTCGACGACCCGCATGTGGAGGCCATGGGGTACCTGCGGCGGATTCCGTACCCCGGTGCCGCGCGGGATGTGCCGATCGTCGAAACCCCGTTCCGGATGTCGGCCACCCCCGGCACCATCCGGCACCGCGCGCCGCTGCTCGGGGAACACACCGACGAGGTACTCGGCGAGATCGGCTACGACACAGCGGGAATCGAGCGGTTGCGGGCCGACAAGATCGTCTAGCTCCGGGTAAGGATCTTGGCGAAGCAGACGGTGGCGATCACTGCCAACTCGTCGCCGGGGGAGGTGCTGATCTCGACTTGCACCACCATGGACCGCTTCCCGTCGTGCACCACCCGCGCCTTGGCGCGCGCCGCGCCCTCGGTGACCGGGCGCAGATACCGAAGATTGAGATCCGAGGTGACCACGCTGTGCCCCGGTGGCAGCAGTCGCATCGCCAGCTTCCCCGCAGCAGTGTCGACCAGGGTGGCCAGCAGTCCGCCCTGCAAACCACCGTTGGTGTTGAGCACGTGCGGGGCCACCGGGAGTTCGACCACCGCCTCGCCGTCGAGCGAAGGCGCGTCCCGGTATCCGATCAGCTCGAACAGTTCGAAGATGTCGGCCGTCACCGGTCGGCCTCGGTGAAGTGGATGACACCGCGGATGTTGCGTCCCTCCAGCATGTCCCGGTAGCCGTCGTTGATCTGCTCCAGGCGGTACCTGCGGGTGACCATCTCGTCGAGGCGGAGCTTGCCCAGCCGGTACAGCTCCAGGATCTCGGGAATGTCGCGCTGCGGATTGCCGCCGCCGAACAGGCTGCCCTGCAGGCTCTTCTGCAGCAGGGTCAGGCCGGCCAGGTTGAGCTTCGTGTCGTTGTCCAGGACGCCGCCCATCGCGGTGACCACACACGTGCCGCCCTTTCCGGTGAGCTGCAACCACGACTCCGTGTCCTGACCATCGGCCCGCCCGACCGTGACGATGACCTTGTGGCACATCCGTCCGCGGGTGGCCTCGGCGATACCGGCGTACGCGGCCGTGATGTCGGGATAGGCGGCGGTGGCGCCGAAGGCGGCGGCCTGCTCGCGTTTCCAGGCGACCGGGTCGATCGCAAATATCCGGCGGGCACCCGCGATCGCCGCGCCCTGCAAGGCCCCGGTGCCGACCCCGCCGATGCCGATGACCGCGACATCCTGGCCCGGGCGCACGTCGGCGCTACGGACCGCCGAGCCGTATCCGGTGGTGACGCCGCAGCCGACCAGGGCGGCCACCTCGAACGGGATGTCCTTGCCGATTTTGACCACGGAGGTGTGGTGCGCGACGACGTAGGGGGCGAAGGTGCCGATCAGCGACATCGGAATGACGTTGCGGCCCTGGGTCTGGACCCGGAAGGATCCGTCGGACACCGACGCGCCCGACAACAGTCCGGCGCCGAGGTCGCACAGGTTGCGCAACCCGGACTGGCACGCGGGGCAGATGCCGCAGGACGGGATGAAGGACATCACCACGTGGTCCCCGACGGCGAGACCCTCGACGTCAGGCCCGAGTTCGACGACGACGCCGGCGCCCTCGTGGCCGCCGAGGATGGGGAAGTCGGCCATCGGGATATCGCCGGTCATCAGGTGGTGATCGGAGTGGCACAGGCCTGCTGCCTCCATCGCAACCTTGACCTCGCCCCGCCGCGGATCGCCGATCTCGATGGGCTCGATCGACCACGGTTGGTGGAAATCCCAGACCAGGGCCCCTTTGGTTTTCACGGTTTCTCGCTTTCGCTCAGCATCGTGCGTAACGCCCGCAGGTCCACCTTGCCGGTGGCGCCGCGCGGAAGATGGTTCTCGTCGTCGAGGGTCAGCCAGACCGTCGGTATCTTGAAGGGGCTGAGCACTTCCCGGGCCGCCATGCGCAGATCGTGGACGGAGCGGTCGGTCACCACTGCGGCGCCGACACGGCCGCTCACCTCGGTGACGTGGGCCGCGCGCACGCCCGCGACACCGCGCAGGGCGCGAGTCACCTCGCTGGGGTACACCGTGGCCCCGCTGACCTTGAACATGTCATCGCAGCGACCGTGATAGAACAGGAAGCCGTCCGCGTCGAAGCGTCCGAGGTCACCGGTCGGGTAGTAGCCGTCGGGGGTGAACACCTCTTCGCGGCTGCGCCGGCAGATTCCCCGCAGGATGTGCGGTCCGCGGATCTGGATCTCACCGACCGGTTCGTCGCCGGTGATGCGGACATCCATGCCCGCGAACGGTTTCCCGCAGCTGCCCCACGCCGATTCCGGCATGTCGGTGTCGGCCGGGTAGCCGCAGTACGGGCCGAAGGATTCGGTCATCCCGAACAGCGACGCCCGCGCCCCCGGCGCAGACCGCAGCTCCGGCGGCAACAGCGCCTCCAGGCTGCCCGGCAACAGGGTCGACAGCGGACCGGTATGCCGGGCCAAGGTCTCGGCCTGATCTGGCCAGCCCCGGAACAGCGTTACCCGTTCACGCTCCAGCAGTGCTCGCGTGCTGTCCGGGGTGGGGACCGCCTCGGTCACCAGTGTCGCGCCGGCCAGCAGTGCCGACAGGACTCCGCCCGCGAACCCACCCACCCAGAAGAAGGGCATGGGCAGATACAGCCGGGTGTCGGCGGTGATACACCGCGCGGAGAGTCCGGAACGCACGGCGGCAAGCGCATTTCCGTGCGAGTGCACGACGCCCTTGGGGGTGCCGCTGCTGCCCGAGGTGAACAGGATGGCCAATGGGTCGGCTGGTCGGACATGGGGCAGCGGCCCGGTATCGCTGCAGGCCAACGCTTCCCGGGTGGACCAGATCCGCCGCAGCGCGGGCAGGCCATCCCGCTGCACGGGGTAGCGGCGGCCGCGAAACTCGTCGACGACGACCAGATGCTGGACGGCGGCCATCCGCAACTGGGCGTCCAGTTCGGTCGGTGTCAGCAGGGTGCTCAGTGGCACGAGCACCGCACCCAGCCGGGTCGCCGCCAGTGCCAGGCGCACCCAGTCGGTGCCGTTGGGCATCAGCAGGCCCACCCGGGTGCCCTTGCCGATGCCGGCCCGCAGCAGTCCGGCGGCCAGCGCCGCCGTGCCGGCATTCAGCTCGCGGTAGCCGATCGCGCTGTCCGGGTCCACCACCATGGGCTTGTCCAGGCCGGCGTGGGCACGCAGCACGGCATCGATGGTGTCAGGCATCGAAGAGCTTCCGCAGACCGCCGATATCGATCTTGCCGCTGGACAACATCGGCACGTCCTCGGCGCGGCAGGTGGTGAAGACTCGCGGGATCTTGTACGCCGACAAGGTGTCCCGCAACGTCGCCCGAAGCGCATCCGTGTCGATCTCGTCGTCGGTGACGATGACCGCCGCGACCACCTCACCACGGTGGGCATCCGATAGACCCAGCACGTGGCTGGTCAAACCCACTGCCGCGATGGCCTTCTCGACCTCACCCGGGGTGACGTTCGCGCCGGCGGTCTTGATCATGGTTCCCGCCCGCCCGAGGAAGTAGACGTAGCCGTCCTCGTCGACTCGCACGATGTCGCCGGTGTGGAACCAGCCGTCTGCATCGAAACACTCTTCGCGGGACCGCCCGTAGTACTGCTGCATCAGGTTGGGGCCCCGGATGCACAGCTCACCGGTGTCGAGCACCCTGGTTTCGACTCCGGGCGCGGGGCGGCCATAGGAACCGCGCCGGTGCTCCGGTTGGTCGGTTTCGTCGGCGTCGAGTAGCAGGACGCTGCCGGCCTCGGTCATGCCCAGCATGTTGTGGCGCAGCCCCGGATCGGCGGGTCGGACCTCGGGCGCCATGATGGGATAGAGGTTGCCGCGGAGCGCGGTGAACCGGCGAGTGGGGTAACTGGGATCACCGGTCAGGTGGGTGACCCCGGCGACGAATCCATTGGTGTGCGTGGGTCGCTGGGCCTCCAGCAGATCCAGGGTGGCCGCCGGATCGGTGGCGTTGGAACAGATCAGGGTGGCGCCGGCGGTCAGAGTGGACAAGAGGCCGAAGGCGAATCCGCCGATCCAGAAGAACGGCGAGTTGCAATACAGCCGGTCCTCGGCGGTCAGCCCGCGCACGACGTTGAGATGGCGTTGATGCGTTAGCAGCGAGCCATGGGTGTGTACGGCGCCCTTGGGCGGCCCCGTCGAGCCTGAGGTGTAGATGATGGCCAGCGGGTCGCACGGGTCGACGTCGGCTTCCAGGCCGGTCAGGTCCGGCTCGTCGCGCACCGGCGGATCGAACAGCACCTGCCGCAGGCACGGGGCGGTGATCCGCGCGAGCCGCACCTGATAGTCGTGGTGGCGGAAACCGCATGCGGCCAAGAGCAGTTCGGTGTCGCTGTCGACCAGCTGGCTCCGCAACTCCGTTGCCGTGAGGAAGGTGGAATACGGCACCACCACCGCACCGATCCGCGCGGCGGCCAGCATCGCCACCACGAACTCGGGCCCGTTGGGATAGAGCAGACCGACGTGGGTGCCCTTGCCTGCGCCCAGGCCGACGAGTCCCCGGGCGAGGTCCGCGGAGCGGCGGTCGGCCTCGGCGTAGGTGAGGCGCTGATCGTCACAGATCAGCAGGGTGTGGTCCGCCCCGCGGCGGACCAGAGCCACCAGTGACTCAGGGGCGGGCAGCGAAATGCTCACGGACGGCACCGAGATCGGCCTTGCCGGACGGGGTACGTGGGATGACGTCGACGATGCAGATGTCGGTGGGGATCTCGTAGCGCGCCAACCGCGTGGTCAGGAACTCGGACAATTCAGCGGCCGTGGCGTCGGCGTGCAGTTCCACCATTGCCACGGGTGTCTCGCCCAGTCGCTCGTCGGGGCGGCCGATCACCGCGGCGCCACGCACGGCGGGGTGGGTTTCCAGCGCGGTGCGGACGTCGTCGGGCATCACCTTGAAGCCGCCCCGGATGATGGCCTGATCGGCACGGCCGAGGATCCAGACGAACCCGTCCTCGTCGATGCGGGCCAGGTCGGTGGTGCGCAGCCACTCGGCGGTGTCCATCTGAGCCGGAATGACTTCCAGCAGCCCCTGCTGGCCGGGTTCCAGCGGCCGGCCCTCGTCGTCGACCACCCGAAGCCGGGCGCCCGGGTTGGCCCGGCCCACGCTGCCGCGTTTCGCCGCCCAGTACTGCTCGTGATCGGCGAGCGTCCAGCCCGCGACGCCGCCACCGAACTCGGTGGCCGCGTAGGACGTCAGCACGGGGATGCCGAACTTCTCGGTGAATGCGTCGGCGTCATCGGCCGACAACGGTGCGGTGCCGGAGGTGA
The DNA here is from genome assembly GCA_023264765.1 of Mycobacterium sp. Classification (GTDB taxonomy): domain Bacteria; phylum Actinomycetota; class Actinomycetes; order Mycobacteriales; family Mycobacteriaceae; genus Mycobacterium. Next base: position 8,473 of record JAHFVC010000193.1, read on the forward strand.
CCGCGCGCACGCCGGCCAGATCGGCGCGGGTCAGATCGGAATGCAGCACCATGCGCAGCGCCGTCGGTACCAGGGACACCGCACGCGGCTGGTGTTCGCGGACGGCGTCGGCCCACCTCTGCAGGTCGAACTTGGGCAGCAGCACGAAGGCCCGGGCCTCGGCGATGCACAGCAGAATCCGGAACACGCCGCCGACGTGCACCAGCGGCGAGTTGACGATCGCCACCCCGTTACGCAGTTGTGTTGGGGCAGGCGATGTCTCGGGGTCGCGCCCCATCACGCTGCGAGCCAGCATGGTGTAGGTCAGATCGACGCGCTTGGGCGGGCCGGTGGTGCCGCTGGTCAGCATCCACACCGCCACCCCGGGACGGCCGTCGTCGTCGGCCGGTTCCCCCGCGGCGGCGGGCTCGGTGTCCAGGTAAGCGATGGTGACCAGCATGGTGCCCGCCGTCGGGGTCACCAGGTTGGCGAGATCGTCAGCGAGTCCGACGATCACGGGCAGCGCGAGCGCCGCGATATCGGCGCGGGTGCGCTCGTCACCGCGGGATGGGTTGATGACCACGACGGTGCCACCGGTTTCCAGCACGCCCAGCAGCGCGGCGACGTGCACCGGCGTGTTGCGCAGCATGATGCCGACACGGCGGTCCGCGGTGAGCGCACCGATGCGCCGGGCCGCGGTGCCGATCTGTCCCCAGGTGGACCACACGCCGTCATACTGAACGGCCCTGGCCGCCGGATCGAGATCCAAGACCTCGCCGATGCGCCGGGAAAGAGGATGCGGCATCAGCGAATCCGCGCTGCGGTCTTGGTGACCGGCCGCTCGGCCAGCTCGGCCTTCGCGATCGGATTACCCAACCGGGTGTAGATGAGGCCTTGTTCCATCGCCGCGCGGTAGGGCTTGTCCAGCGATTCCCAGATGGCTTTCACGGTGCCCTGCGTGGCGGTCGGTGGTTTGGCCGCGATGGTGGCGGCGATCTCGTGGGCGCGGGCCCACAGGTCGGCACGGGGGACCACCTCGGTGACCAGACCGATCCGCAGCGCGGTGCCGGCGCCGACGCGTTCATCGTTGCCCATCAATGCCATACGCAGGGTGTCGCCCAGGCCGACACGACGCATCAAGCCGATGGGTTCGAGCGCCGACACCAGGCCCGCGCTCACATGTGAGTCGAAGAAGGTGGCTTCCTCCGAGCAGATCACCACGTCGGACTCGTTGACGAAGTACAGCGCGCCCGCGGTGCACATGCCCTGCACGGCGCACACCACCGGTTTCCACATCTTCTGCCATTTCGGGCTGAGCAGCTCACCGGGATCCTCGTGGTTCCAGACGATCTCGGGTTGACCGTAGGACGACTTGACGTCCAGGCCGGCGCTGAACGCGCGATCCCCCGCGGCCCGGAGCACAACGGCATTGATGCCCTCGTCGGCCTTGATGGTGTGCCAGGCGTCGCGCATCTCGTGGCACATGGCGCGGTTGAACGCGTTCATGGCCTCCGGCCGATTCAAGGTGACGGTGGCCACTCGCGCATCGTGATCGAGGTCGAGCAGGATGGTATCCACGTCTAGCGTGCCTGCCAGTTCGGTGCGCGCTTCTCCACGAACGCCCGCGGTCCCTCCAGCGCATCCTCGGTGCGGGTGACGCGTTCCCGGAACGTCTCGGCGAGGATCTCACCCTCGTGCAGCGGCAGGTCCAAGGTTTTGTGGATGGCCAGTCGGGTGCCGCGAACCGCCAGGGGCGCATTGAGATTGAGCGTGTCGGCGATCTCGTGTGCCCGCTCGAGCAGTTTGTCGTGCTCGACGATCTCGGTGATCAGCCCGAGTTCGTAGGCGCGTTGCACCGTCATCCGTTCGTGCTTGCCCATCAGCGCCATCCGCAGGGCCACCGAACGGGGCAGTGCGCGCGCCAGCCGGACCATCTCGCGGGCGGCCACCAAACCGATGCTGACGTGCGGATCGAAGAAGGTCGCCTTGTCCGAGGCGATCACGATGTCGCCGGTGGTGACCCAGTCCAGCCCGGCGCCGCAACAGATTCCGTTGACGGCGACGATGACGGGTTTGGTCATGGTACGAAACGGCGGGGTGCCCTCCTGCGGGGCTTCCCACTGTTCGTAGGTGGACAGGTAGGGCCGCTCGTTGAGCACCTTGCCGTCGCCGGGGATCTCCTTGACATCGGCGCCGGTGCAGAAGGCCCGCCCGTTTGCGGTGACGATCATCAGCCAGATGTCGTCGTCGTTCTCGGCTTCTCGGTACGCAGAGCGCAATTCGGTGATCATGTGCGGGGACAGCGCATTGAGTGCGTCCGGCCGATTGAGGGTGATGGTGGCTTTGTGGCCGTCCACCTCGTACGTGATGGTCTCGTACATGAATACCTTTCAGCGTCCGGAGAAGTCGGGGTCGCGGCGATCCTGGAACGCCTTCAGGCCTTCCTTGAAATCAGCGGTGCGACAAGATAGTTCAAGATTGGCCAGTTCCTGGCTCATGGCCTGGGGTAGCGTGGCGCTCTGGCCGTAGGCGATGGCCTGCTTGGCCAGTCCGATCGCGACGGTGGGACCCGAAGCCAGGCGCCGCAACAGGTCTTCGGTGGCGTCGTCGAGTTCGTCGGCCGCGGTGGCGGCATGGATCAGTCCCCAGTCGGCGGCGTCGGCGCCGGTGACCTTCTCGCCGAGCAGCAGCATCCGTTTGGCGCGCGCTACACCGGCCAGCCGGGGCAGTAGCCAGGTGGCGCCGGAGTCGGGACTGAACCCGCGTTCGACGAACGGTTCCCACAGGGTGGCCGCGCGGTCGGCGATGGTGAAGTCGGCGGCCAGTGCGAGGTTGCAGCCCAGCCCGACCGCCCAGCCGCGCACGGTGCACACCACCGGCAGCTGGATGGTGGCGATCAACTCGACGAGGCGGTTGGCGGTGTGGGGGATGCGGCGCACCAGGTCACCGGTGCGGGGCCGCTGCCCGTCGCTGTTGGTGGCGACCCAGTCGGCACCCGCGCAGAAGTCGGTACCGGCGCCGGTCAGTGCGACGGCCCGTAGTGAGTCGTCATAGGCGGCGGTGCTCAACAGCGCGACGAGCTCGTCGATCATGCTGTGGCTCAGAGAGTTACGTCGATCGGGGCGGTCTAGCGTGATGCGCAGGACCGCGTTGTCGACAGACGTGGTGATCACCTGGGATCCGGCCTTTCCACGTGCATACAGTTGACCATACAGTAGGCGATGCAGTTACTATCTTGTACAAGTTAGCAAGGAAAGCCCGCCGGGGGAACAGGAGAGTTCGGTGCCGCGGATACGCCAGCCGAGGGTCGCGGAGATCGTCGCGGCCAAGCTGCGCGACGACATCCTGTCCGGCCGGCTGCGCGAGGGGGACATCCTGCCCACCCAGGAGAGCCTCTTCCAGGAGTTCGGCGTCAGCCCGCCGGCGCTACGCGAGGCCATCCACCTACTGGAGACCGACGGGCTGATCACGGTGCGCCGCGGCAACATGGGTGGCGCCGTGGTGCAACTGCCGTCCGCGGAACGCACCGCACACATGATCGGGATGGTTCTTCAATCCCGCGCCGCCACGCCCGCCGATGTGAGCGGGGCGCTGTTGCACCTGGAGCCGATCTGCGCCGGGATGTGCGCCGCCCGCCCCGACCGGCTCACCGAGGTGGTGCCCTACCTGCAGGCCGAGATCGAGCACCAGAGGGCGCAGTTCGACGATCTTGCACAGTATGTGCCGAATGCGCGGCGGTTCCACGAGCAATTGGTGGCCCGGTGCGGTAACGAGCCGATGATTCTGCTGATCGGGTCGCTGGAGCTCATCTGGTCGACGCACGAATCCTCGGTGTGGGGTGACGACATGGCGCACAAGACCATGCGGGCCGCTTTGCGTGACCATCAGCGCCTGCTCGACGCCATCGCCGAGGGGAACGTGGCCAGGGCCACGAAGCTCGCGGCCGACCATCTCACGGCGGCGAGGAGTTCCACCCTCGCCGCCGGTACCGACAAAACCATTGAAGCGAGGCTGATTTCGCATGACTGACGACCGGGTGCTGTTCGAGGTGGATGACGACCACCGCATCGCCACCATCACCTTC
>JAHFVC010000194.1 GCA_023264765.1 Mycobacterium sp.
GCAGCCATCGGCGCATTCATCGACGGTTGGAACCAACGTTGCCACCCATTCGTGTGGACCAAGACCGCCGACGAAATCCTGCCCCACGCCCGTAAAACAAATTCAGACGCGCGACACTAGGTAGACGCGAGATGGCCTCGAACCCACAGGCGGCGCTGCGAGCCGTCAGCGATCGCGTTAACGGAGGTCCCGGATGAGCCCTCAGGGAGTTCGCTCGGCCCACGCCGTGGCCACAAGGCCTGCTGACGGGCTGAGCCAATGCCGGCGGCGTGGTCTTTGTGGCCCTGCTGGTTGCGGCACGGTGCTCGCCCGCACAGCCGACGGTCCGGCGCCGATGGTGACAGTCCTGTGGGCCCCGCTCGGTGGACACGCGGCGCTGGTGGTCTACCGCCCGATCGCAGTCAGCATCAACGAAACCCGTCCGCGCAACGCGTGCCACGACATCACGGTCTTGCGTTGCGCCTCCGGCGGCGCGTTACCCACAGTCCGCGCCTGTGGCGCATCGACCGGTGGCTCACCCTCCTCGCCACAGTCGCAGCGATCGGCATGGCCGTCGCGCGTGTCTGCGTCGCCGCACACTATCCGCATGCCGTGCCGGCCGGCCTGGCGCGGGGCGTGATCAGCATTTTGGGATTGCGTTGTAGCACGCCCACGTCGCGGCAGCGCCGGTGAACCCTCTGTCCAGCGGTCAGCCTTCCCTAGGAGCCGGGGAAGGCTGACCGCCCGAGGCCTGTATCCCAGCGCACATCGCCGGGCGCGATGCGCGCTGGGATACAGATCCGCGCGCCGACCCGGACTAGCTCAGTAGCTCAGTGCCACAACAGATTTGAATGTTCTTTGAACTCGGTAACGTTTCGTATTTTGGTGATCTGCGGCACAGCCACGGCCATCGATCTGCCGGTACAGTCGCGAACGTGACTTCCCCGACGACGCGACGGCATGCAATCGCCGCGCTGCTCGTCACCGTTATCGCGCTCGCGATCGGCATTCAGCTGGGTGCTCGCCATGTCGACCCACCCCACGCCCATCCTGCTCAAGCGTCGATCACGGCAAGCCCGCTGGCGCCATCGACGATGGTTGAGCAGCACCCCCACCTTCGGGACGTGGTGACTGCATTAGCGCCAGACATGGAAGCCACCGCCGGACTACCGCGGGCCAACTCCACTCTCCTGGAACTCGGTGTTGCCGTATTGCTGCGCACCGCGTTGATGTGCTGGCGTGCGCACCGGCTGGCCGCCGGCCGCGGCCCGCCCGAACCTGATGTCCTCGTTGAGAACGGCCGAAGGTTGTTAACTCGCCTGTGCATTTCTCGACGCTGATCGGCTAGCGCAGACCGCCCGCGTCGTGTGGCCGGTCGGTGTCCGCCGCCAATTCTTCTCCTCCGCGCCACGCGGCGGAATCAGTGAAAAGTGATGCACCCATGAATAGTTCAACCAATCTTGTCCTGCCCAGAAAGTCCACCAACTCCCACTCGGTAGCCCGGCCGTGCCGGCTGGCCCGCTACGACCGGCCCGGCACCATGGTCGGCGGCACCCCGGTGCTGCGGATCACCGCCCCGTTCACCACCGACAACCGCGGCTTCTGGGCCAAGCTCGAAGGCGTCAACCCCGGCGGCATGAAAGACCGGCCCGCCATGTACATGGTCGAACGCGGCCGGGCCCGCGGCGACCTGCTGCCCGGCGCCCGGATCGTCGAATCCACCAGCGGCACACTCGGACTCGGTCTGGCCCTGGCCGGCACCGTGTACGGGCACCCGGTCACGCTGGTGACCGATCCCGGCATGGAACCGATGATGCACCGGATGCTGGCCGCATACGGCGCCGACATCGACCTGGTCACCGAACCGCACCCGACCGGCGGCTGGCAGCAGGCCCGCCGCGACCGGGTCGCCCAGATCCTGGCCGGTGACCCCACCGCCTGGTACCCCGACCAGTACAACAACCCCGACAACGTCGACGCGTACCGCGACCTCGCCCTCGAATTGCAGTCGCAACTGGGCACCGTCGACATCCTGGTGTGCTCGGTCGGCACCGGCGGGCATTCGGCAGGCGTGGCAAAAGTGTTGCGCGAGTTCAATCCCGACCTCAAGTTGATCGGCGTCGACACCATCGGGTCGACCATCTTCGGCCAGCCCGCGCAGAGCCGGCTGATGCGTGGCCTGGGGTCGAGCATCTACCCCGACAACGTCGACTACGCCGCGTTCTCCGAGGTGCACTGGGTGGCACCCGCCGAGGCGGTGTGGGCGTGCCGGGCCCTGGCCTCGACCAGCTACGCCAGCAGCGGCTGGAGCGGCGGCGCGGTGGCGCTGGTCGCCGGTTGGGCGGCGCGTCACCACGACGCGGACACCACCATCGCCGCGATCTTTCCCGATGGGCCGCAACGGTATTTCGACACCGTCTACAACGACGACTACTGCCGACAGCACAACCTCCTCGGCATCGAGCCGCCCGCCGAGCCCGCGGTGATCGCGGACCACGCTGAGCGCGTGGTGGATTCGTGGACCCGCTGCACGACGGTGCGCAGGCCCGACGCGGCATCGCTGTGATGCCGGTGCTCACCCAGTTCCGCAGCTTCGGCTGGCCCAGCCGGGTGCTGATGCTCAACCAGTTCGGCATCAACCTCGGCTTCTACATGCTGATGCCGTATCTGGCCGGGTACCTGGCCGGCCCGCTCGGCCTGGCCGGCTGGGCTGTCGGGCTGGTGCTCGGGGTACGGAACTTCTCGCAGCAGGGCATGTTCATCGTCGGCGGGACGCTGGCCGACCGGCTGGGCTACAAGCCGCTGATCGTGGCGGGCTGTCTGTTGCGCACGGCCGCGTTCGGGCTGCTGGCGGTCGCACAGTCCCTGCCGGCGCTGCTGATCGCCTCGGCGGCAACCGGTTTCGCGGGGGCGCTGTTCAACCCGGCGGTGCGGGCCTACCTGGCCGCGGACTCGGGCGAGCGCCGGGTGGCGGCGTTCACGGTGTTCAACGTCTTCTATCAGGGCGGCATCCTGGCCGGCCCGCTCGTGGGCCTGGCCCTGATGGCGCTGGACTTCCGGGTGACGGCGGGCATGGCGGCGGTGGTGTTTGCAGTCCTGACCATCGCGCAGCTGTTCGCGCTGCCGAAGGACCACGCCGATCATGCTGTCACCGAACGGGTCTCGATCCTGCACGACTGGCGCACCGTGCTCGCCAACCGCCCGTTCCTGCTGTTCGCGGCGTCGATGGTGGGCACCTACGTGGTGACGTTCCAGGTGTACCTGGCGCTGCCGCTACACGCCGCGGTGCTGTCGCCGCACCATGAATCGGCCATCGTGGCAGCAGTTTTCGCGGTATCGGGGCTGGTCGCCATCGGTGGACAGATCCGCATCACGGCCTGGTTCACGGCACGCTACGGCCGCGCCCAGTCGCTGACCATCGGCGTGCTGGTGCTCGCGGCGGCGTTCGTCCCGCTCATCGTGGTGCCCGATGACCGGTGGGGGCAACCGGCCGCGGTGGCCGCGCTGTTGCTGACGGCCGCGCTGCTGGCCGTCGGCTCGGCCGCGGTCTATCCGTTCGAGATGGACACCGTGGTGTCGCTGGCGGGCGACCGGCTGGTCGCGACGTATTACGGCTTCTACAACACCATCGTCGGCGTCGGCATCCTGGTGGGAAATCTCGCCACGGGTGCGCTGATGGAGACGGCGCGCCATGCCGGCCGGCCGGAACTGGTCTGGGTGTCGCTCACGGCGATCAGCCTGCTGGTCGCGCTGGCCCTGTACCGGCTGCACAAGACCGGACGATTGGCCCTGCAGGCCGTCGGCGCCCACTGACTGTGAGGGTGGTCCTTGTTTGGGAGGCGGGGTCGCCTATGCGGGTGGGCCGCCGGGGTTTTGGTTGGGGATGTCGGTGATCGGCAGGTTGGGGGCCGGTTTGGGCGATGGGGTCGGCGCCAGGGTGGGGATCTTGTCCGGGGCGATGTCGACGAGGGCGTTGGCGGGTGGGCCGTTTTCCCGGCCGCCGTAGCTGGTCCCGGGTTCGCGGTGGCCGAGCAGGTGACTGACGGTCACCATGTGGTAGCCGTTGGCGATCAAGACCGGAAGAAATTGGTACACCAGGTCGACGGTGCTGGAGTAGGTGTCGTGCAGCAGCACCACCGATCCGGGTCGGATTTGGGTCTTGAGCATGTACGTGCTCGCGGCCAGGTTGGCGTCGTTGATCCAGTCGAACGGGATGACGTCCCACAGTATTTCAGCGAGTCCTTGCCGGCCGGCTTCGGCGCGCACGGCTGGCGAGGACAGCCCGCCGGCGGGCCGGTACAGGTCGGGGGTACGGCCGGTGGCGGCCTGCAGTGCCTGGGTGGCTTTGCGTAGTTGCGCGGGGATGTCGGCGATCGGGATCGTGGACATGTTGGGGTGTTCCCAGGTGTGGCTGCCGATTTCCATGCCGGCGTTGTCGATTCGGCGCGCGGCATCGGGGTTGGCGGCCACTTTGTTGCCGATAAGGAAGAACGTTGCTTTGGCGCCGCGGGCGGCTAGCACCCGAAGGAGCCGGTCGGTGAAGGGGGACGGGCCGTCGTCGAAGGTCAAGGCGATGCATTTGTTGGTGGCGCAGTCGATGTGGTCGGCGTCGCGGTCCCATTGCCGGCGGGCCACGACCACCAGCACGGCCGACACGGTCACCAGCACGACCAGGAACGAGCCCAGCTTCCACCACCGGCCGAAGGCGGTGCGTTGTATGGGCATGGTCCTACCTCTGATCTCTCGTGCACGGCGCCGCGCGCCGTGTATCGCGTCGCGATGATGACCCTGGTTCGCTGTGGTAGCCCCCGAACGGCCGCAATCCGGCCGCGGGAACCACCGCATCCCGCCGGGGGTAGCAGGTTGCTGTCACCGTGTTGGTTTCGCAGTCCAGCCGACCAGGATGAAACCGCCGAGCACCAGCACGCTGGCCATGGGATAGCCCAGCAGCAGGTCCTGGTAGCCGATGAGGGTGAGCCGGCCGAGGTGAGTGATGCCGTGCACGACGGCCATCACCGCCCCGATGCCGACCAGGGCCCACCCCACCAGCCGCCGGCGGCGCTCACGCCGGTAGCCCGCGGTGTACAGCGACGCGCGGGTGGGACGTACGCGACGGATCGGACTCATCGTGGCTCACCTTCACTATGGATCGCGGTAGTACTGAGTTGCATAGTAAATGGTGGACCTGTGAAGGGGCCGTCAGTGCCGACCGACATCGGCCAGTTGCGACTCGCCGCGACCGGCTCGTCCCCGCCCGGCGCCCGGCGCCCGGGCTGCCGGCGCGGGTGGATGGGTGCGCATCTGGTGCTGGCCAACACTTTTGGAGTCGAAAGCCGTGGCGCGGACGATGTCGGCGGGCGATGCCAGCGGCGACGCCCAAAGGCAATGGACCCGAGGTCGGGGGTGCACCGGCTACGGCTGGTCGGCGGCCTCGCGCGCGAATTGCGCCGCGCACTTCAGTGAGCAGAACCAGTATTCGTGGCCGTGGTGGCGCAGGTATCCGGCGGCCTGCTGATGCTCGATGCGCATCCGGCAGATGGGGTCGACCGTTGACACCGGCGAGGGGGCGCCGAGGTGCAATGCGTGAACACCGATGGGTTCGCTGAGGTTTTTGAAGGTGGTTTCGCCTAAATCCTCGACGGGCACGCCGAGGGCGCGGGCCGCACCGGCGACGGTATCGGTGGCCAACGTCTGTCCGGCGCCGGCATGTGCGGCCAGGCGCGCGGTCAGGTTGATCGCGGCGCCGAAGAAGTCGTTGCCGCGCCCGGCGGCGGGGCCGTGGTGCAGGGCCGTCCTGGTCAGCAGGTAGTGGTCTTTCGTGGCGCAGCGCTCGAGGACCCGCTGTGTCAGGTAGATCCCTGCGGTGGGATCGGGGGACGCCAGGAGTACCGCATCGCCGATCGACTTGATGAACCGATCGCCCGGCGCCAGGGCGGTTCGGGCGAGGTCGGCGAAGTCGACCGCGAGGTCGGCGGCGTATTCGTCGCCGTGCGCCTCGGTAAGGGCGGTGAACCCGGCCAGGTCGATCATGGTGAACGTCCACGCGCCGACGGTCATGGGTGGGCACCGCAGGCGAGGGTGCCGCGCAAGATGATGCCGATAATGGCGTCCGCGGCGGTGGCCGCGTTCCAATCGTGCGCGGCGCGCAGGTGGATATAGCCCCAGCCGACCAGGTTGAACAGCACGGTGGCGGTCACGGTGGGGGGCAGGTCCCGCAGGCTGCCGTCGGCGGCGCCATCGCGGAGCAGCCGTTCGAATGGTTCGGCGAAGACATCGACGATCAGCGCGTCGGGTCCGGGCTGGTGGAACACCTCGCCGCGGGCGAGAAAAAACCCGGCCAGCACATGCAGGTGCTCATCGGCTGTGGCGCACAAGGCCTGTAGGGCAATGCGCAGCCGGTCGGCCGCCGAGCCCGGTTGGGCCAACGCCGGCAGCATGGCGCGGGTGTAGGTGTCGGCCGCCTGCGCGGTGACCGCGGCGATCAGATCGTCGCGGGTGACACCGCGCCGGTAGATCGTGGCCCGTGACATCCCGGCCTCGATGCCGACTCGTTCCAGGGTCAGGGCGTGCAGTCCCCACCGGGCGATCGCCGCGGCGGTGGCATCGAGCAGGGACTGGTCGACAACTCCTTGACGTTGAGGCATGCCCTCATCATAGTTGAGACATGAATGTCTCAGTAGTGACTCGTAATAGTCTCAGCCTGCCGGTGGGTCTGGGCTGGACGGTCTGCGCGGCCGGGGCCCTCGGGATTGTGGCCACCTATTGGGATGAGTCCTGGCACACCGACATCGGCCGCGACAGTTTCTGGACCCCCGCCCATCTGATGCTGTACGGGGCGATGGCGGTGGTCGGCCTGGCGATCGCTGCGTGGGGTGTGCGGGTTCTGGTGGCGCTGCGCTCGCTGCGGGCCACCCTGTCCCAGCGGCCGGTGGTCACGGCGTGCCTCGGCGGTGTCACCGCGCTGGCGGCGGCGCCGATCGACAATGCGTGGCATGACGCGTTCGGCCGCGACGCGGTGGAGTGGAGCCCGCCGCACATGCTGGTGATCTTCGCCGCAATCGCCATCGCCCTGGGCGCACTGGCGGGTATCGACCCGAACGCCGCGGCGTTGCGGGCCGCGGCCGGTGCTCTGCTGCTGGCGAACGCCGAGGCACTGGTCTTCGAGTACGAAACCGGGGTCCCGCAGTTCACCGAGACCCTCTACCTGCCGATCATGCTGGCCGCCGGCCTGCTGGCCGCCCACGTGATCGGGCGCGCGGTCCCGGGCGGCGCCCCGGTCACGCTCGCGGTCGCCGGCTACGCCGCGCTGCGGCTGCTGATCATCGCGGCGCTGGCGACACTGGGGCGCAGCACCCCGGACCTGCCGCTCGCGGTGCTCGGCTTGGCGGTCTACGACCTGCCACTGCCCGGACGGCTGGCACGCCCTGCGGCCGCCGCACTGGCCACCGCCACCCTCGCATGGGGTGCCAGCGCGCTCAGGCTGGCCAGCGCCCATCCCGACGCGGTGGCGATCACCGCCGTGCCGGTGATCGTGATCAGCACCCTTGTCCTGGCCCTCGGGTCGTCGCGCCGGTCGCGGGCCGCGCTGCCCGCCGCCGTGGCGGTGCTGATCAGCGGTAGCGCCTTGGCCACCGGCGCGGGGCGTGCGCACGCCCACGACCCGGGGCAGGGCCCGGCGGTAGCCACCGTCGACCTCACCGCCGACACCGACGGGCGCGGCCAGATCACCATGACCGCCCGCTTGACCGACACCGGCGACTGTGAACACACCACGCCGATCCGTCTAGCCGCCCGGCGCGCCGGCCAGACGTTCACCGGTGACCTGCGTCAAACCGGCCTGTGCCGCTACGCCGGGACAGTGACGGTGCCCGGGTCCGGCCGCTGGTTCACCTACGTCGAACTGCGCGAGGGCGATGACAACACCGAGGCCTGGCTGCCGGTCGACGCGGGCACCGCCGGACAGCTCACTCAGACCCGGGTGCTGTACCGGCCCGCGGGCACCGGGGCCGGGCACCGCAGCGCCGAAATCGCCGCCGGCACACCCATTTATCTGGTCGGCATCGCCCTGCTCGGGCTCGGCGCCGCCGCGGTCCGTCGCAGTCCACACCGTCACCACGGCGCGTAAAGTCCGCTGCCGCAACAAATTACATCAATGAAATTTGGTGCGAGAGTTAACCAGTGTGACGAAAGTGATGTACCGTGGCTCACAGTACGGCGCAACTACGTACTTGGACTGGCCGTAGATCACTCATGTGATGGCGGGCAGCACACCCGGGCATAAGGAGAACTGAGCCGATGGCCTCACTATCGCGCACGGATCGTTCCCGACGCCGAACCGCGGCCCCTGCGCGCCTTCGGGCACGAGGATGGCTGCGGCGGTTCGGTTATGTGGCAGCGACGGTGTCGACGGTGGTCGCGATGGCCACGCCGGCTCAGGCCGAACCTTTGGCCGCGGGAGGATGGGACCCGTCATTGCCGAGCGTGCTCAGCGCCGGGGCGCCGGGCGACCCGCTGGCGATCGCCAATGCGTCGCTGCAAGCGACGGCGATGGCGGCCCAGACCACCATGGACCTCGGCCACAAATTTCTGAGCACCCTGGGCATCGGCAGTCCCACGGCGGCGCCCGCCGCGACGGTGCGGGGCAACCGGGTCTACGGCAAGCAAGCGATCGAGTATGTGATCCGCCGGGCCGGTTCACAGATTGGTGTCCCCTACTCCTGGGGTGGCGGCAGCCTGACCGGCCCGAGCCGCGGCATCGACTCCGGTGCGGACACGGTCGGATTCGACTGTTCCGGGCTGACCCGGTATGCCTACGCCGGCGTGGGTATCAACCTGCCGCGCTTCTCTGGCGATCAGTACAACGCGGGACGCAAAGTGCCGCCGTCGGAAGCCAAACGCGGCGATCTGCTGTTCTGGGGCCCCGGAGGGGGGCAGCACGAAGCCATCTACCTGGGCGGCGGCCAGATGCTCGAAGCCCAACAAACCGGTGTGCCCGTGAAGATTTCGCCGGTGCGCCGCGGCGGCATGACCCCGTACGTCACCCGCATCATCGAAACGTAGCGCCAGCGCCGGCCCCCTGGGGCCGCGGCCTTGTGCGTCGGTAGCGCGCTGCGTTAGAGGGCGCACATCCACACGCCCGAGGCGCACAAGGCCGCGACGGCCAGTGGACCCACAGCGATCAGGGTGGAGGCACTGCCCAGGGCTGCTTGGGTGCCGATCCGCACCCGCTGGGTGGCCGGGCAGGCCAGGCGCTCGGCGCGGTGCAAGACGGCGACGTCGGCGGCCCCCAGCGCCGAGGCAGGAGCCGCACCGACCAGGGCCATCAAGCCGTCCAGCAGGGCCCGCCTGCCGTAGCGGGCCGCGGCGGCGTCGTCGGCGCACATCTCCAGCAGCCGCGCGACTTCGGTGGCGCCGCGGGTGATCAGACGCACCCGCGGCAGGATCAACGCCACGCCGCGCATCGCCGTGACGATGGCCAGGTGCCGGCCCGCGACATGGGCGCGTTCGTGGGCGATCACGGCGGCCAGTTCACGTTCCCCGAGGGCCGCCACCGCCGCACTGGTGACCACGATGGTCGCCGGGCGGCCCGACACGCAATATGCGGCCCGCTCGGGGGTCTGCATCACATACACGTCCGCGTCAGCGGTTGGTTGGCCCACCAAGCGGATGGCCTCGGAATGCCGATGTGCCTTGGCCCGCAGTCGCACGATGGTGCGGGTCAGGCGCGCACCCGAGAACACGACACCCGCGGCCGCGGCCGCTACCGCGGCCAGCACCGTTACCTGCGCGATGCCCCCGGCCCGGCCCGCCGCCAGGTCGCACAGCAATTCCACGCACGAGGCGACCAGCGACCGGGTCTGGTGCCAGTGCCGCAGCACGTCACCGGCGACCAGCACGCCGACGGCGAGCCAGCTGACCAGAAACGCCACGATCGCGACCAGCCATGCCGCGATGCCGCTGCGCGGCGCGTGGCCGCCATGGGTCAGTCGCGCCAGCACCGGCGGACCGGCCACGCCCAGCACGATGCCGTGGGCAACCAGCAGGCCGGCGGCGTTCATGATGTTTTCGGCTTGCCGGACCGTCGCGCGATGCGGCGCAGCGCTGTGCGCAGATGCTCGGAGTCATCGGGCTCGATCTGCTCGATGAAATAGCTCAACACCAGATCCGACCGTCCGCCGCCGTCGAGCGCATCGCGCATCAACTGCGCGGTGTGCTCTTCACGACTCATCACCGGCAAGTAGCGGTAGGCCCGGCCGTCGCGTTCGCGTTCCAGCCAGCCCTTGGTGTGCAGATTGTCCATCGTCGACATCACCGTGGTGTATGCGATGCGCCGCTGCTCGCTGAGCTCGTCGAAAATCTCGCGTACCGTGACCGCATCCGGCAGGTGATTCCACACCCGCTCCATGACAACCGCTTCCAGTTCCCCGAACCCTCGTACTCGCACCCGGTACACCCTTCACACGCCTTGTCGGCGAGCCTACCGCGGCACCCCCGGTAGGGCGGGCAGCCGCGCCCTCGTCCACCACATCCACACAGCGACAGCGCGGTGTATGCCGGTCGCCTGTGGGACCCCCGGCCCGGCTTTGGTGAAAGCGGGGCTACTCGGCGTGATGGATGCACCGCGTCATCCGGTACCCATCCGGTAACCAGCGCCACGCACATTCACCACAAAGCGAGGTACTGCGGGGTCGTCCTCGAGCTTGCGGCGCAGATGCCCGATATGCACGTCGATCACGTTCTTTTCACCCGCCCACGACCGGCCCCACACGGTTGCCAGCAATTCGTGCCGACTCACCACTGCCGCTGGCCGCGCCGACAATGCGGCCAGGATGTCGAACTCGGTGCGGGTCAGCGCCACCGGTTCATCGCCGACAACGACCCGGCGCGCCTCGACGTCGATCGATAATGTGCCAAAGACCCGAACCTCGCCGCGGCCCGCCCCGGTGTCGGCTTCGGCGTGACCGTCGTGCCGTCGGGGCCGACGCAGCATTGCCCGTATCCGCGCAAGCAGCTCTTCGGCATGCCAGGGCAGCCTGACGACATCGTCGGCGCCGGCCGTGAGGCCGGCAATCACACTCGACGCGGAATCGCACATACTGCCCAGCACCACATAGGCATCGGAGAACGAGCGCAACTCGCGGCATACCCACAGCCCGTCAATGTCCGGCAGCACGACGTCGAGAACCACAACGTCGGGCGCGGTGCTCCGGGCCAACCGCAGCGCCCCCGTACCGTCGGGAGTGATGGCGACCTCGAAGCCTGCTCGCTGCAGACAGTCAGTCACCTCGGAGCTCGGCGCCGCCGCGTCATTGACAATCAGCACCCGACATCTCGCGTGGCTGCGTACGGTCTCGATCGTCACCGCTTCCCTTCTCGTTCGCGGGGGGTGACCGGCTGCCGGTCCAGCCCCAGCGATTTACTATTTGCATTAGTACTATGCAGCTTAGTAGTTATCGGGAGCGGGAGGCGGCCGTGACACGGTGGACGTCGGTTCATTGGCTGGTGGCCGCGGCGGGAGCGGCGGTGGTGTGGCTGGCGATCGGTATCCCCACCGGTCTGCTCGCCACCCCCTGGTACACCCGCATGACACCGCCCACCTGGTGGAGCTACCTCGTGTGGGTGGCCACCGCCGTCATGAGCGGCTTGTTCATCGCCACCTACGTGCGGCGACCGGGTGCCGGTCCTGTGCAGCGCCGCACCGGCGCCGGCGCGGTCGCCAACATTGGGTCACTGCTGGCCGTGGGTTGTCCGGTGTGCAACAAACTGGTCGTGGCCGCGGTCGGGATCAGTGGGGCGCTGAGCATGTGGGCCCCGCTGCAGCCGCTGATCGCGATCGCGTCCCTGCTCGCGCTGGGATGGGCGTTGCGGCGGCGCCTGACCGCCCGCGACGTGTGCCCGCTGCCCGCGCCGTGAGTGTTGTTGCGCAGCAGCACCATTGACGGGATATATCAGGGCAGCGCGCTGCCGCGGCGCCACTGCTCCCAGGGCATGCTCCAATCGCCGTTCTGCCAGATCTGTAGCGGCTCACCGCCGGTGTTGCGTACCTCCACGACGTCGCCGGGCACCGAAAAGTCGTAGAACCATTGGGCGTTTTCGGCATTGAGGTTCAAGCAACCATGCGAGACATCGGTGTTGCCCTGCGCCCACACCGTGCTGTCGAGCTGGTGCAGGTAGATCCCGTCAATGCTGATCCGCGTGGCCCAGGAAATCTTTTCGCGGTAACCCAGGCGAGAGTTGATCGGTAGCCCGTAGGTCGAGGAATCCATGATGACCGGGTTGGCCTTGTCCAGCACGGTGTAGATGCCGCGCTGGGTCCAGAACGAGATCGTCTGTCCGTTGATCGTCTGGCTGCCGCCCATACCCATTGATGTCGGCATGGTGCGCACCAGCGCTCCGTTGTCGAACACCGTGACCTGTTTGGTGTTGTCGTCGGCGATCGCCACGTGGGCGTCCCCGATCTGGAAGCTGACCCGGGCGTCCTCCTGCCCGTAGAGCCCGTCGCCGACCGCCACGCCGTAGATGTTCGCTTCGACGGTGACCGTAGTGCCC
>JAHFVC010000471.1 GCA_023264765.1 Mycobacterium sp.
CACCTCCGCCCGGCTTCGACACCCTGACGGCCACCGCGGCGGTATCGATGTAAAAATCAATGAAGCGGATGGCTACCGCGCGGAACTCGCACCTCGCTAGCACGCACCGTTACCAGCTATAAAAGCCCAGGCGATGCGCTGAGCTGCGCTTTAACTACGTTGTGGTCAGCGCTGTCGCTGCTTACGTGATCCCGCGCGCACGGCACTCTCCCTCTTCGGCTCCTCGGCGCCAGGCGCCGCCAAGGCGTCGCGTGCCCGCGCGCGGTCACTGCGCGAGATCGGCCGACGACTGATTAGGGCTCGTGTCTGGTCGCTTGATTGACGACTGGCCGACCCCGCTTTCGGGACCGGTGTCTTGCTGCGGTAAAACGTCACAGTGACGAAAATGGGCATCGCGGGCCCCCCTGGTGTGGTAACGCTCAATATGGCTCGCGCGCAACGTATTAAGTACCGCGGTTCGAGCCCGAGGTCGCCGCCGAGTGCTCGCCGAAGCACTCGGCCGGGTGCGGTGCTGTCGCGCGCGGCACGAATCCTCCAAGGGGTGCGGACCGTGGTGGTCCCGCCCGCTAGGCATGATTCGTCACTGTGACGAAAGTGACTGTGCGGCAACATGATTCGCTCATCAGATGAAAGCGCGCAACTATCGTTCTCGGATGCTACCGGCATCGCAGCCGCCTATGTCAGACTATCCGGATGATTTCTCCCGACCCGCGCACCGAGGATTCGTTGCCGGCGGAGACCGTAGACCAGGATGTGAGTGGTGCGGCAGACCTGGTCATCGCGGTGGCTGCCGGCGAGCAGCAGGTGAGCGCCACCGAGCTGGGACGGATGCTGCTGGCCGTCAGCGCGAGCGTGGCGGACGAAGACGAACTCCTGACCCTGCTGCAGAGTCTTGCCCAGACCGCACAAGACGCGATTCCTGGGGCTGACAGCACCGGTGTGACGATCGACCTGGGCGGGCGTACGTACACCGCGGTGCACACCGACCAGCGCACCCTACGAGTCGACACCGAGCAGTACGACTGTGACAACGGCCCCTGTCTGCAGGCCTCGCGTACCGGCAGCATCGTGCTCGTCGACTCGGATGAGGCGGCCGCAGCTTGGCCGGAGTTCGCCGCCGCGGCTCGGGATGAGGGCATTTTGAGTTTTCTGGCCGCCCCGTTGCTGACACCGGATCAAAATCTCGGATCGCTGAATCTCTATGGCCGGTCGCGGTCGGCGTTCGACAGTTTCGACGCCGAAGTGCTGGACCTGCTGACCACGGCGGTGTCCCGTGCGATCGGCGACTTCGCACGATTTCGTTCAGCCCGCGAGGTCGCGTCGGGGTTGCAGCATGCGCTGGAGACGCGTGCGCCCATCGAACAGGCCAAGGGCATGCTGATGGCCATCCACGGCATCGACGCTGACGAGGCTTTCGATCGGTTGCGCCGCGAAAGCCAGAATACGAACGTCCCGTTACGTGTCGTGGCTGCTGACCTGGTCCAGCGGCTCACCGCGCCCCCGGGGCCTGCGACTGACGGTGAGGCTGTCTGAGCGCGTTACGCGAGGCTATACCGAAACGTTTGGTAAGCATGCCGGTTCGGGCTATCGAGGCGACCTGGGCTTGCAGATCTGCGCGGAGGTCCGTGACGAGTTCGAGGTCCTTCTCGCTTGCCAGCACTGCGTCGAACGCCTCCGCCGCGAAGGGCGGCGGCGGTTGTTCACCCCCGCCAACCGTGGCCAGTGTGGTGGCCTGGCCCTTGCGCCCATCCTTGCCCAGCTCACCCACGTCGGCGAGCAGGCGCAAGATCAGTTCGGCTCCGTCCAGCCGGCCCCACAGATAGTCGTTCTGCCGTGACTCGGTGGCGAAGAAGGCAGCGAAATGTTTGAAGGAAACGCCCTTCAGTTTCGCGGAGGCCTTGTTGTTCTTATCCCGTGGCGGTGTCAGCGCCGTGGCGTTGATCGGGCTGAACTGGGCCACCGGGATCGGGCTGAACTGCGGAACGGCGCTCAAGGAGATGGTCGGGAAGAGCATTCCGTCCCATAGCGGGAATCCCAGATACCGGCTGACCAACGTTGTCTTGTGGTCATCGGTCCAGTCGGAGCCCGTCGTGTGCGTGGTGAACGCTTCGCGCAGGCGCTCGCTGTCCCCGGCGAGTGGTTTCAGGGCAACCTGGTACTTCTCGAAGAACGCCTGAAGCGCATCCGCGTGATCTGCGGCGAACTGGGCCGGGTCGGCCCGGACAGCGTCGTCGTCGCTGATGTCGAAGACAGTAAGCGCCCCTTCGCCCTTCAGTTTCCCGACGGCGTCGGCAGTGCCGGTACGAATGTCGCCGACGATCTCCCACGCGGCCCGCTTCAGTTCATCGATATCACCTCGTGGTGCGCCACCGTGTTTGTACATGGCGTTGATGCCGTCGATGATGAACAGCAACCGACGCTGTCGGTACAGCATGTCGGTCGCGTCGAGCACCGTAGAGAGGCCGGCCCCTTCACCCCAGTGCTGAAGGCGCGCCCACTCGATCCAGACGGCGCTGATGAACCCAGCCTTGTTGGACGGCTTCGGACAGTGCAGCGTCCAGCAGATATCGCCGGAGAGTTGCTTCATGACCGCCTCGAAGCGCAGCAGCAGATAGGTGTGCCAGACGGGTTCGAGTGACTTCTCCGCCCGCGCGTAGATCTCATCCGAGGCCCTCTGGAGATCCTCTCCGTCCAGGCTCCGAACCAGTTCGATGGCCGATCTGCCGTACAGATCCGACTGTGCCACTGGGCTATCCGTCTTACTGCGAAGGACCTCGGCCAGTGCGTCCCGCGTTTCCGCTGCGACGCGCTCCGCCTGGTGCTCGGAGATCGTGCGTACTTCGTTGATGCGCCAGTTGAGATCACGCAGACGAGTCAGGTCGGCCAGGATCGGATGGCTGCCTCGAACACCACTGACGGCGAGCAAGTCCTTCAGCCAGCGCCGCGTGGACTTCTTCCTGCCGGCGAGTGGCGCGTACAACGCCTGGCCCGGATCGGGTTCGATGTACACGAGTTGGCGGATCACCTCCCGCTGCGCCTCGCGGCGCGCGATGGCGTCGATGACGAGATCGAACGGTGCGTTGTCGAGCACCCCGCCGTCCACGAAATAGACATCCTTCGACGCGGTCAACGCAGCTTTTTCCATCGCTGTTTCGTCGAGTTGTGGGGCGGCGTCACTCGATTCGTACGGCCGTAGGAACAGCGACTTCGCATGGATCGTGGTATCGGAGTCGGCGACCGTGGGCAGCGTCTTCTTGAGTTCGTCACGAAAGGACCCGGGGCTGACGGGTGCGAACGCCCCTGGGAAACTCGAGCTGGCGCGCCCGGCGAAGGCGAGGTCGGCGGTGTACTCGGCGCCGAACGTGTCCTTCGTCGTTTCGTCGCGGCTGAAGACCATCACCTGCCGGAAGTCGTGGTCGCGATTGCTGGCGCCGCCGGCACCGGACGCGACGCGCACGTCGAAGCCGTAGAGATCCGTTGTCGGCACATACAATTCAAGTCCGGCAGACACATCGGGCAGCAGCGACGGTGCCGTCGACAGCTTCGGGAGCTTCTGCATCTTCGTCAGGGCGGTGAAGAGCAGCTTCGACATGTACTCGCCCTTGAGAGGCGACGAATTTCCGAAGAGGTTGACGAGCTGCCGCACCACGGTAAACCCGACCTGGATGGGCAGCGGCACCTTCGAGTATCCGCGGAGCAACTTCCGGATATCGCCGTCATCGAGCCAGACACGCTTCAGCGGAGACATATCCACGTTGCAGGCCAGGGCCTTGCTCAGCGCGATCCCGTTGATGCCGCCCGCAGATGTGCCGCCGATGATGTCGATGCTCACCGATAGTGTGGTGCCGGACGTGCCGATCCGACGCAGTGCCTCGAAGTAGACAGCCTCGGAATCGTCTCCGGGAAACGGGTTGTGCTCCGTATCCCGGTCGAATGCCCGCGCCGCGCAGATCAATTTGTGCAGTTCTTTGGTGACGCCGTGCATGTACACGGCCAGTGACACCCCGCCGTAGCACACCAGCGCCAACCGTAGTTCGGTGACGTTTTCCGCCGCGTTGTCGACGGCCGGACTTTCCTCAGTCATCGGACATCCTCTCGGCCAGCACCGCTGAGTAGGACGCTACGATGCGTGGTCGACGCAGGCGTGCGTAGCGCGGTACCTGCTTTCCGGCGGCATGTGTCGCAGCTCACTCCCCTGCCTGTCACATTGTCGCTTCCAGCGGTGTCTCGAGGGGGGTATGCATTGCCCACAACGGAAGGGAAACGTGAGGATGACCGCGATGATCATCTGCACATCGGTGTCACAC
>JAHFVC010000195.1 GCA_023264765.1 Mycobacterium sp.
CTGCGGCACGTTGAAACCGTCGATGCCCTGCGGCCCGAGGCAGCGCGATGTGGACACCGCCACGCTGCACGGGTCGTTGCCCGCCGCAGCGAGTGCGGAGGGTGCGGCGAGGATGGCCGCAGCGGTGCCCGCCGCTGCGAGGAAGGGGACGGCAATGAGTCTGAACGACATGATGTTTCCTTTCACTGAATGGGTTCTGCCCTCATGTCTACCCGTGCCCGATCGGCCTGGAAACTACTTCATAGGCAACGCATATGAACACATGCGCACTACTATTCATCGGTGAGCAAAGAGACGACGCAAGGCAAAGCGGGCAAGAAGTCGAAGAAGCGGCGGTCCGCCCCGAAACTGCCCAACGCGGTGTATGAGGCTGAGTTGTTCCGTCTCCAAACCGAATTCGTGAAACTTCAGGAATGGGTCAAACACACCGGCGCGCGTGTCGTGGTGGTCTTCGAGGGCCGGGACGCCGCGGGTAAGGGTGGGACGATCAAGCGGATCACCGAGTACCTGAGCCCACGCATCGCCCGGATCGAGGCGCTGCCTGCGCCGAACGACCGTGAACGTGGACAGTGGTACTACCAGCGCTACATCTCGCAGCTGCCCGCCAAGGGCGAGATCGTGCTGTTCGACCGATCCTGGTACAACCGCGCGGGCGTCGAGAAGGTGATGGGCTTCTGTACCCCCGAGGAGCACGCCCTGTTCCTGCACCAGACCCCGACCTTCGAGCAGATGCTGATCGAGGACGGGATCCTGCTGCGCAAGTACTGGTTCTCGGTATCCGATGACGAGCAACTGCGCCGATTCAGGTCGCGGCTCAATGACCCTGTGCGCCAGTGGAAGCTGTCACCGATGGATATGGAGTCGGTGTACCGGTGGGAGGACTATTCACGCGCCAAGGACGAGATGATGGCGCACACCGATACACCGGGCAGCCCGTGGTTCGTGGTGGAGTCCGACGTCAAGAAGCACGCCCGGCTGAACATGATGAGTCATCTGCTGTCCACGATCGACTATCACGACGTCGAAAAGCCGACTGTGGCGCTGCCTGAACGCCCAGTGCTCAGCGAGAGCTACCAGCGGCCGCCCCGTGAATTGTCGACCTATGTCGACGATCACGTCGCGACACTGCTGGGGGACGCCGAATAGGCCGGTACGGCACGACCTTTCGGCTAGCTGATCCCGATCCGGATGTTCTTGACCCTGGTGAATTCGTGAAGACCTTCGAGCCCACCGGTGCGGCCCGAGCCGCTCTGCTTGTAGCCTCCGTACGGTCCTTGTGGTGAGATCTGGCTGAACTGGTTGATCCAGACCGATCCGGCCTCCAGTCGGCGGGCAACGGTGTGCGCACGAGTGAGGTCGCGGGTGTGCACGAAGGCGTTCAGGCCGTAGTGGGTGTCGTTCGCGATGTGCACAGCCTCGTCGGCTCCGGTGAAGCGCATCAGCGAGACGACGGGACCGAACGTCTCTTGCTGGGCCAGCGCAGAGCGGTTGTCGACACTGCCCAGTACTGTCGGCTCGACGTAGAAGCCCTCGGCCAGTGCGCCTTCCGTGATCCGGTTCCCACCGGTGAGCAGGTCGCCGGCACCCTCGTCGACGGCCTGGTCCACGATGGTGAGGATGCGCTCGAGCGACGTCGAGGAGATCACCGGGCCGAATCGGACGGCCGGATCGGTGGGGTCGCCGATACGAGCGGTGGATACGATGGCCAGGAATCGCTCGACGAACTCGTCGTAGACGGCGTCCTGGATCAGGATGCGGCTGGCGCACGCACAACTCTGCCCGGACTGCATCAGAGGACCCTGGTGGGCGGACAGCGTGGCAGCGTGGTCGAGGTCGGCATCGGCGAAGATGATGTTGGCGGACTTCCCGCCGAGCTCGGTGACCACCGGCGTCAGATTCTCGGCGGCGGCCTTCAGTACCTCGCGAGCGGTGGCGCCACCGCCGGTGAAGTGGATCTTTCCGATGCCGGGGTGCCGGACCAGCGCGTCGCCGCCGACGGCCCCGGCGGGCACGACATTGACCAGCCCGGCGGGCAGGCCTGCGGCCAGGCACAACTCGCCGAATCGCAGTGCGGCCAATGGCGCCAACTCCGAGGGTTTGAACACCACCGCGTTGCCGGCCGCCAGCGCAGGCGCCACGCACGAAGCCGCCACGGCCAGCGAACCGTTCCACGGCGCGATGATCCCGACGACGCCGTAGGGTTCGCGCTCGATGAAGTTGAGGTCGAACGAGCCGTTGACAGGCGAGCTGATTCCGTGGGGTTGGTCGGCGTACCCGGCGAAGTGCCGCAGGAACCATTCGAGCATGCGGGCGGTACCGGCGTAAGAGACGGGAACGGCGTAGTCCTGCACGTTGAGTGCGGCCAGTTCGTCGAGGTGCTCGTGCACGATGTCGGCCAGGTCGATCAGCGCATCCCGGCGACGGTCGACGGTGAGCGCCACCCACTCCCGCTGGGCCTCCCTTGCGGCGGTGACGGCTCGGTCGATCTCTTCCGGGCCCGCCAGTGCCACAGTCGCGTTCGGGGCACCAGTGGCGGGGTAGATGTGTTCGTGCGGGCTCTCCGACGTCGCGGTGACGCGGTCTCCGCCGATGAGCAGCCCGACGGCTCCGGTGGTTGTCATGACTCGGAAGCCGCCTCGGCGGACCACTCCTGGAGCACCCGCCCCTTCTGCTCGCCGATCACCTGGTTCAGATGTGACGCCTTGGGCCATCCGTAATGCGCGGCGAAATGCAGTGCCAATTCATCCATCTCGCCGAACGAGATCTCCCGGCTCTTGAGGGCTCCGTATACGTGGCTCAGGATCGGGTACGGCGCGTCCTGGAAGGCGACGCAGGTCACGGTGATCAGCCGGCGTTCCTTCATGCCCAGTCCCGGCCGAAGCCACATCTCCCCGAAGACGAAGTTCAGGATGCCGGCCCCCTGGTACGGATTGTCCCGGGCCGGCGAATAGGGCAGGCAGTTGATCACCTTGAACGACTCCTCGCCGACGGCCAGCCGCTGCTCGGGATCGCTCGGGGTGGTCAGCGGTAGCAGGGGCGCCGGAGCCGGTACGTCCTGGCCGCGGTCGCGGTGGATGCGGGCCCACTGCTCGTCGACGACCATGTTGAAGCGCGATGCTTTGGGCCAGCCCGCATAGACCGCGAAATGCAGTACGGTTTCCTGCATTTCGACGATCGACACATCGCCACTGTTGAGTGCAGCGTAGACGTGGTCGCGAAGTGGGCCCTCCGCGTCGGCCGCAGCGACGCAGGGCAGCGTGATGAACCGCCGGTCCCGCCGGCTCAGCGCGGGCCGCTGCCACACCTCACCGAACACGAAGTCGAGCAGACTCGCGGCGGTGGGGGCCGCGTCGTCGGGCGCCGGAAAAGTCATGATTTCGGCGAAGGCACGTCGTCCGCGTTGCTGCCGGTCGGAATCAATGCTCGTCATATCGCTCCCTCGGGGTTCGCTCAACGCAGCGTTACGCCGGCGTCGACCTTGAGTTCCAGACCGGTGACATAGCGGGATTCTTCGGATACCAGGTACAGCACGGCATTGCTGATGTCGACCGCCTCGGCCATCACGATCGGTAGCGCGTTCTGGAAGATCGGTCCGAGATCCTGACGGGTGTCGTGGAGCAGGGTGTGCAGCGAGTCCGGCCGCATGCCCGTCGGCACCCCGGTCGGATGCACGGTATTGACCCGGATGTTCGAGGCCGCCAGTTCGTTGGCCAGGGCCCTGCTCAACCCGACCACGCCGTGCTTGGAAGCGGTGTAGGGCGTGTGCAGTGGTGAACCCTTCAGTCCGGCAACCGAACTGATGTTGATCAGGCTGCCGCCGTGGTCCACCAGATGCGGGATCGCCGCCCGGCAGGTGTTCCAGGTGCCGATCAGGTTGATGTCGACGACGGTGCGCCACTGCGCGGAGGTGGTGGTGGACCATGTCCCGGCGGTCAACACCCCGGCATTGGCAACTGATGCGTCGAGGCCGCCCAGTTGCTGCACGCCGTCATCGACAGCCTCTGTGAGCGCATCGGCATCGCGGATGTCGACGACATGTGTGACCGCCGCCCGTCCGCGTTCGCGTACCAGCCGTGCGGTCTCTTCAAGGTCATCCCCGGTGGACAACGGGTATTCGACCTCAGGCAGCGACCGGCAGATGTCAACCAGGATCAGGTCGGCACCCTCTTCGGCGAGCCGGACCGCGTGGCTTCGGCCCATTCCGCGGGCGGCGCCGGTCACCAGGACCCGCTTGCCCGTGACGCGCCCGCTCACAGCTTGTTGCAGAAGCCGGCGTCGACGGGGAAGGTGACCCCGGTGACGTATTTGGCAGCGTCGGAGACCAGGTAGAGGATCGCCGCGCTGATGTCCTCGGGTTCGAGAAGGCCGACCGGCATGGGGTTCTGCAGGTGCGGCCCCCCGCCCGGATAGTTCTCCAGGAAGGCCGTCATCGCCGGGTTTACCGCCATCATTGTGTTCACCGCCGTGGGGTGCACCGTGTTCACTCGAATACTTTGTGGGGCAAGCGCATTGGACAACGTGCGCATCAGGCCGACAATTCCGTGCTTGGACGCGGCGTAGCCGAGGCCGCCGCCCTGCATCCCGCCGAAACCTTTCAGGCCGGCGGTCGAACTGGTGAACACGATCGAGCCCCCGCGCTCTCCGGCGATCAGATGCGGGATGGCCGCCTTGGCGGTGTGGAAGGAGCCGACGAGGTTGACGTCGATGACGTCGGTCCACATCTGCAGGTCTTCCTCGATGGTCAACTCCCGGAACGCCATCGCGGCGATGCCGGCATTGGCGCACACGATGTCCAGGCGACCGAAGTGTTGGACCCCGGCGTCCAAGGCGGCGCGCAGGGCGGTGAAATCGCGGACATCGGCGACGGAGGCAACGATTTTGCCCCCGGCCGCCTCCACCAGCGCGACAGTCTCGTCGAGGTCGTCCCGACTGGCCATCGCGTAGCCGTTCGAGACGATGTCGGCGCAGATGTCGACACCGATGATCGCTGCGCCCTCCTCGGCCAGGCGCACCGCATGACTGCGCCCCTGCCCGCGTGCGACACCGGTGATGAAGGCAACTTTGCCGTCCAGGGAAGCCATTGAACCTCGCTCGATTGCGCCACGTAAGCGGGCGGTCAGAAGATGAGTAACCGTGTTACACCCGCTAGAGTAACTGAGTTACTCACTGGGAGGCAAGGGAAATGACGAAAGCCGCCGTTACCGAACCGTCCGTCGATCGGTTGCTCGGTGCCGTGGTCGAGATCCTGGAGACAGAAGGGTATGAAGCCGTGCAGTTGCGTGGGGTCGCCCGACGGGCGCGCACCTCCCTCGCGACGATCTACAAACGTTTCGCCACGCGGGAGGAACTGATCCTGGCCGCGCTGGAGACCTGGATGACGGCGAACCGCTACTCAGGTGTCGCGGTGCATCCCCGGGACACCGATGCCTCTCTCTACAGCGCATTGATGGAGCTCTTCCGATCGATTTTCGAGCCGTGGGAGCGGCATCCGGCGATGCTTGTCGCCTATTTTCGCGCGCGCTCGTCGGTCGACGGTCAGGAACTTTTCCGGTTCGGTCTGGACATCGTGGGTCCCGCCGGACGGGAGATCCTTGCCGGAGTGGACGACGGGTTCGTCGACGACTTCAACGCCGCCGTCACCAGCGTCATCTACGGGCTTCTCGGCCGGCACGCGGCGGGCGAGATCGCCGTCACCGACATCCTGCCGATCCTCGACCGTACGGTGTACTGGCTGGTCCGCGGATACGAAGGGCACTGATCTCTGTGTTAGAGCTGTGCGTACACCGTCTTGGTCTTGAGGAAGCTCTCGATTCCCTCGCGGCCCCACTCGTGGCCCCAACCGGACTGCTTGTAGCCGCCGAAGGGCATCGAATGGTCGAAGACCATCTGGCAGTTGAGCGTGACGGTGCCGGCCTCCAGTCTCTTGGCCAGCTGGTGCGCGCGGGTGATGTCCTTGGTCCATGCGGTCGCGGCCAGGCCGTACTCTGAGTCGTTGGCCAGGGCCACCACTTCATCGTCGTCGTCGAACGGCAGGATGGCCACGACGGGGCCGAAGATCTCCTGTTGGTACAGCCGCGCGGTCGGGGCGACATCGGTGAGAACCGTTGGATGCACGAAGAATCCGCTGCGATCGAGTCGGTCGCCGCCGGCGACCACTTCGACGCCGTCCCGGCGGCCCTCGTCGATGTAACCCAGCACGCGGTTGAGCTGCTTGGCGCTGATGATCGGGCCGATGAGGACGTTGTCCTCCGATGGTGCGCCGAGTTTCACCGACTTGGCCATGTTCGCGATGCCGTCGACAACCTTGTCGTAGATGCTGCGCTGGGCGAAGATCCGGGATCCGCTGATGCAGCCCTGCCCTGAGTGAATGAAGATGCCCATCGCGGCCATCGTGATGGCGGTGTCGACCTCGGCATCCTCGTAGATCAACACCGGTGACTTGCCGCCCAATTCGAGCGCGACCCGCTTGAGGTTACCGCTGGAGGCCGCGATGATCTGCTTGCCCACCTCGGTCGAGCCGGTGAACGCGACCTTGTCGACGCCTGGATGCGCGGTGATCGCCGCACCCACCGTGTGGCCGTACCCGGTGACCAGGTTGACCACGCCGTCCGGCACTCCCGCTTCGGTGAGGATCCGGTCCAGAAGCAGGGCCGAAAGTGGGGTCTCCTCAGCGGGTTTGACGACGGCGCTGCAGCCCGCGGCCAGCGCCGGTGCCAGTTTGGTGCAGGCGTTGAAGACCGGCCCGTTCCACGGGAAGATGAGTCCCACCACGCCGTAGGGCTCTTTGAGGGTGTAGGCATGCATGTTGGTGAACGCGCCGGTGATGCCACCGGTCTGCTGCACGTCGTGGGCGATGCCGTTGAGCTTGGTGCACCAGCCAGCGTAATAGCGGAACGACTCTGCACAGGTCGACATGATCATGAATGCCTGGAAGTACGGCATTCCGGTGTTCAGCGAGTCGATCTGGGCGAGCTCGTCGGCGTGCTGGTCGATCAGATCGGCCACTCGCCAGAGCACCTTGGCCCGTTCGTTGCCGGGCAGGCCTCTCCACACGCCGGAGGTGAAGCTCTCCCGTGCGCGGGCCACCGCCGCGTCGACCGCCTCCGCGCCGCCGTCGCGGAATTCGGCGATGACCTCCTCGGTGGCGGGGTTGATGATCGGGATGACGTCGCCGGTGCCTGGCCGGTTACCGATGTCGTCCAGGATGGATTGCACGCTCACTTGTCTTGAGCCTCCGCGAATTCGATGTGCAGCTCGGTCAGGCCGCGCAGCAGGAACGTCGGCTCGTAGCTGTAGTTGCGGAGGCCGGGTACGCCGTGTTTGGCCTCGCTGATCCGGATGTCGCGCATCCGGTCGAGCAGCCGGTTGATGGTGACGCGACCCTCGACCCGGGCCAGGGGGGCGCCCGCGCACGTGTGGATGCCCCGGCCGAAGGTGATGTGTTCGCGCACGTTCTTGCGGTCGACGCGGAACTCGTCGGGGTCTTCGAACTTGCGGGGATCGCGGTTCGCCGCACCCAGGCACAGCATCAGCACCGTGCCCGCCTTGACCGGCACCCCGCCCAAGGTGGTCGACTTGCGGCACAGCCGGAAGTCCACCTTGGTCGGGCTCTCCAGGCGCAGCGCCTCCTCGATGAACGGAGCGATCAGGTTCCGGTCGGCACGCAATCGGTCCTGCAGCTCGGGCTGGTCGCCGAGCACCTGCACCGCCGAGCTGAGCAGCTTGGTCACGGTCTCCTGTCCCGCGGCGAACAGGAATGTCGCCGGCCGCACCACCTCCAGCAGGGGAGGGACCGAACCGTCGGGGTAGGTGGCGGTTGCCAGCCCGGTCAGCACGTCCGCGCGCGGATTCTCCCGACGGTCGGCGATGTATGTGCTGAACAAATCGTCGAGGTATTGCAGTGGGTTGGAGCCAACCGGCTCGTGGTCCAGGGCGCCCACCTGAGAACCGGGCACGTTGCCGGCGCCGAGGTTGCGGCGGATCTCGGGACGGTCGGCTTCGGGGACGCCGAGCAGATCCGCGATGGCCAGGGTGGCGAACGGCTTGCCGTACTCGCCGAGGAACTCGCAGCGTCCGTTGGCGATGAACTCGTCGAACTGGCGGTCCGCCAGAGTCCAGATGTACTCCTCGTTCTCCTGAAGCCGGCGTGGGGTCAGCAGCCGGCCGAGCAACGAGCGGGCCTTCTCATGCTCGGGTGGATCCATCACCACCATGTGCTCGAAGATCGGGAACTCGTGCCGGTGCGCCTCGATCAACTCGCTGATGTCATCCCCTTCGGGGACGAACGGCAGCGGCGGGAACGGCCCGCCGATCGCGTTCACCGCGGAGAACGAGTCGACGTCCTTGAACGCCGCCTGCACTTCCTGGTAGCCGGTCACGGCCAGCACCCCGTAGTGCGGTTCCCGCACCACCGGGCCCTGCCGGCGCAGGTCGTCCCAGTACGCGTAGGGATCCTGGGCGATTTCGGCATTGGTGAAGTAGTCGACGTCGGCGAGGTCGGTCATATCTTTGGGCTGCTTTCCTGAATCCAGCTGATGGCTTGGCGGGGACACGCGGAGATCGCGGCTTCGGCCTCATCCCAATGTGATTGGTCGATCACGGGGAGGTGGGTGGCTATGTCGTCGCCGAGGTCGAAGACCTCCGGAGCGAGCTCGACGCATAGCGCGTGTGCTTCGCATAACTTCGGATCGACCCGCAGCGTTCGGGTCGTGGTAGGTGAAGGTGTGGGCTGCACGGCAGCGACTCCTGATCGACTGATCAAAATGATAGACTGCCGTATGCCTATCACGGACCGAGACGGCCGGTCAAGAAGTCTGAAGCCGGTTCGTTGATGGTGCAGACGCGCAAATCCAAAGCCGATGACGGCGGCGCCAGGCGGCGACTCATCGAAGCGACGGTGCAGATCATGCACGACGAGGGATATGCCGCCGCGACCTCGCGACGGGTGGCGGCGGCGGCCGGCGTGAAGCAGGCGCTGGTGTATTACTACTTCCCGACCATGGACGACCTGTTCATCGAGGCGCTGCGGGCCGGTGCGGAAGTGGCGCTGGAGCAACTGCGCGGCGTGCTGCTCGACGACGATCCGCTGCGTGCTCTCTGGCGGATCAACAGCGACCCGCGGCAGACCGTGTTGAGTACTGAATTCATGGCATTGGCCAACCATCGCAAGGCTGTTGGCGCCGAGCTCAAGGCGTATTCGGAGCGGGTTCGTGATATCGAGACCGCGGCCGTGACCTTGGTGCTGCGGGCCAACGGAGTCGACCTGGGTGACTACCCACCGGTGGTCGTCTCGATGATCGTCGCGCAGATCGCCCGTAGCGTCGGCAACGAGGGCGCCGTGGGCGTCACCCGCGGTCACGAGGAGCTGCGCGCGTTCATCGACCGGCAGATCGGTCTGCTGTCGCGGCCTTCCGAAGTCGTGCGCGACTAATTCGACGCTCGGGCGTTTGATGTCCCGATTTTTTTCCGGCCGTGTGACCTGCGCCGAATCTCGTTGTTGACAGTGCGGCAGGGTCATGTCATCGTTCCTGATCGATCGACAAAATATTGAGTCGATGAACTGACCCCCCGCACTGCGGCGGCGGCGGTAAGAACCAGACAACGAGGTGGACTCATGGCGGGACGGGTAGAGGGCAAGGTCGCATTCATCACCGGTGCGGCACGCGGACAGGGGCGCAGCCATGCGGTGCGGCTCGCTGAAGAGGGTGCCGACATCATCGCTATCGACATCTGCGGCCCGGTGAGCAGCAACCCCCAGATCGAGCCGGCCACCCGCGACGATCTGGCCGAGACGGCGGACCTGGTCAAGCAGCTCAACAGGCGCATCGTCACCGCGGAGGTCGACGTCCGTGACTACGCCGCCGTGAAGGCGGCGGTGGACAGCGGTGTGGAACAACTCGGCCGCCTCGACATCATCTGCGCGAATGCCGGTATCGGCAATGGCGGTCAGACGCTGGACTTCACCAGCGAAGAAGACTGGAACGACATGATCGACGTCAACCTGTCCGGTGTGTGGAAGTCGGTCAAAGCAGCTGTCCCGCATCTGATTTCCCAGGGCCAGGGCGGATCGATAATCCTGACCAGCTCGGTGGGTGGGCTGAAGGCCTACCCACACACCGGCCACTACATCGCCGCCAAGCACGGCGTGGTCGGGTTGATGCGGACCTTCGCCGTGGAGCTCGGTCACCACTCAATCCGGGTGAACTCGGTGCACCCCACCAATGTGAACACCCCGCTGTTCATGAATGAGGGCACCATGAAGCTGTTCCGTCCCGATCTGGAGACCCCGGGTCCGGACGATATGAAGGTCGTCGCGCAGCTGATGCACGTGCTCCCGATCGGCTGGGTCGAGCCGGTGGACATCAGCAATGCGGTGCTTTTCCTGGCCTCTGACGAATCACGTTATGTGACAGGCCTTCCCATGACCGTCGATGCCGGAAGCATGCTCAAGTAGCCAGACCTCCCCGCAGTACCAACTGAATAGCAGTCAACTGAATAGGAATCGCAATCCAACGGCAACGGAGCCAAAGCCCATGGCCAGTAACAATTCTCGTGTCAATCCTCTGTTCGCAACCCCCGCCAAGGTCGGCGGGTACGGCGGCATGGCGGTAGCCGCCTGGCTCGTCGCCGCGGTCGCCACGGGTCATGGTGTGGCCGCGGCCGACACCACCGGCGCATCGTCGGAGTCCGGTTCGTCGAGCTCGTCGTCCAGCTCGTCGTCAACAGGGGCGTCATCGACAGGGGCGTCGTCGGCCGGGACGGAGAAGCCGTCCACCGAGTCGGAGACCCCGGCCACCGGTTCGGCGTCCACCCCGTCCACCGGCAGCGGCTCGACTTCCGCGGGTGGTTCCACGACGTCGCCGGAGACCGATCCGACGAAGACCTCGGGATCGACGTCGTCGACCACGGAGGTCGCGCCCGGTGTCACCGTCAGCACTAGCGGCGGTTCGCACAAGGGTGGACACGAGGGATCGGCAGGCACCACCAAGGTGAAGGCGGTCAAGTCCACGGCCAAGGCATCGCGTTCGGAAGCCACCGTCAAGACGGCGGCCGCCACCGAGTCGGCAACGACCTCGGCTTCGACGTCGGCAACGGCAGCGAAGGCGGCGGCCGCGGTCACCGCGGCGCCGAGCGCACAGGCGGTCCAGGTCGCGGCGGCCGCCGCGGCGAGCACCCAGTCGACCGGTGCGGTCCCGGCCGTGTCGACGGCTCAAGTCACCTCGCCGGCGACCGGGGTGGTGGGGTTCCTCAACAAGATCGTCACCAATCTGCTGAACCCGTTCCTCAAGCCGGCGCCGAACACGCCGGAGCCGTTCACCCCCGCGGTGTGGGCGGTGCTGGCCTGGGTGCGGCGCAACGTGTTCAACCAGGCGCCGACCGTCGCGTACGACCCCACCACGACGGTGCAGACCGGTCAGACCCTGACCGGTAACCTCGGCGCCACCGACGCCGAGGGTGACGCCCTCACCTACAAGGTGACCAAGGGGCCGAAATACGGCACCTTGGCCATCGATCAGGCCACCGGCACCTTCACCTACACCCCGGCCGATATCGATTACGATGCCGCGCAGACCGATTCGTTCTCCGTCTCGGTCACCGACGGCAAGGCCAACCTGCTCAGCCTGTTCACCCCGCATGTCGCCAAGGAGTCGGTGGAGACCACGGTGCTCAACCCCACCGTGGCGCGGGTGATCCTGAACCTGCCCAGCGCCATTGCCAGCCCGGCGAACCCGCGCTACTCGGCGGATGGGAAGTCCATCTACTTCGCCGGTCAGCCGACCGCCGGGGGCCGTTCCGAGATCTATCAGGTCAACACCGACGGCACAGATCTGCAGTGCGTGACGTGTGGTGTGGCCCCGTCCGAGACCGGTAACCTCGCCAAACCTGTTCCCGTCGACGACGGTTCGGGGCGGGTACTGGTGCTGGTGAGCGTTCCCGGCCAGAACCCGCGTTATTCGATCCTGGAGAACGGGGTGAACGGGGCCCAGCTGCTGGCCGTCACCACTCCGGCCGGCGTCGGATACGTCATCGACTCCCAGCGCGAGATGCGGGTGTCGCCGGACGGCTCCAAGGTGCTGTTCACCCGCATCGTGATCGGGCCCAACAGCCTTCTGCAGGCCCTGCCGATCGTGGGCACGCTCACCCGGACCGATACCGGCTACACGGTGACCGACGCCCGGGTCGTCTATGCGACCGGTGAAGGCAAGCAGTGGACCCCGGACGGCAAGGGCGTGGTGATCCTGGGCGGCCAGTTCGATGCGGGCAATGTCGACGACATCGAGGTCGACCTGGCCACCGGCAAGGTCACCCGGGTGACGGCCAACCTCGACTACGACGAGGACATGGACTACTCACCCAACATGGCATGGATCTCGATCGGCAGCACCCGCGGGCTCGACGCCCTGACCCCGATGACGCGGATCATCCGGCAGAACTTCCTGCCGGTCTACGTCGGCGCTCCGGTGTATGACGACTACGCGCTGCCG
>JAHFVC010000196.1 GCA_023264765.1 Mycobacterium sp.
CCGCCCTGCAGGCCGCGGCGGTCGGCCCGGCCGCACCGATCCGCGACATCATGTCCTACATCCCGGGCATCGACCTGAATCGCGACGAGTGGCCCTACATCGCGGCCAAGGCCGGCAACCTGCCCGGCGAACTCACCTTCAGCTGGTACGCCGTGGATCGCGCGGGCCAGGCGTGGGTGCTGAGCCTGCAGACGAACTGGCCGCGCTTCTACAGCGTGCGCACCGCCGGTTGGCTGATGACCGTCATCAAACAGATGTGGGCCCTGGCACGCTAGGAATGCCGCACCGTCCAGGCGTGCCCGCGGAAATGCATGACGGTGCGGCTCATCGGTGCGATGTCGATGCGCCAGAACGACTTCGGGGGCGCGTCGAGCACATTGAGGATCGCCGCCCTGACAACGGCGGGATGCGTGACCGCGACCACCCGGGCGTGCGTCGCGGTCAGCGTGTCCAGCCAGCCCCGTACCCGTGCGATCAGTTCGACGATCGATTCGCCGCCGTGCGGCGCGCGGGTGGGGTCGGTGAGCCACACCGCGAGATCCGCGGGATCGACACCACTGAGCACGTCGCCACGCCACCGGCCGCAGTCCAGATCGGCCAGCGCCGATTCCGTGCCGGCCCGCAACCCGAGGAGCTCGGCGGTCCGCGCCGCCCGCTGCTCCGGGCCACTGACCGCGAAATCGACCGGGCCGAGTTCGATCGATGCGTCGACCTGACGCTGCCCGAGAGCATTCAGCGGCTCGTCGGTGGGGAATCGTCCGGCTGCCATGGCGTCGGTCATGGCGTGTGACACCAGAGTCAGCCGGACGACCTCACTCACGGGGTGAGCGCTGCCCCTGGGACTTCCGCGCGCCTGCCCTCCAGCAAGCGCGACGCCAGTACACCGAACACCAGCCCGATGGTCGCCCACAGGACCACCTGGGTGCCGAGCGAGTACAGCCGGAAGTCGTAGAGATCATCCGCGGAGAAGCCGGGGAAGATGATCGTCCCCGCCGCGTCGGTCACCGGTCCGGGTATCTCGTCGATGGTCGGCAGGATGAGGAACACGACCGCCATCGAGACGATGTAGTCGGCGGCCCCGAGCAGAGTGGCGTTCCAGACGCCGAACCTGGGTGCCAGCCGGCGGCCCAGCAACACCGATCCGACGAACAGACCGGCCGAGAGCACGACGACGAGCAAGTAGAGCAGCGTGCGCTGCTTGATCGTCTCGTCCAGGCTGGTCGCGGGCGGG
Source organism: Mycobacterium sp. (assembly GCA_023264765.1). Classification (GTDB taxonomy): domain Bacteria; phylum Actinomycetota; class Actinomycetes; order Mycobacteriales; family Mycobacteriaceae; genus Mycobacterium. The sequence continues at coordinate 1,232 of JAHFVC010000196.1, forward strand.
CTCGGCGGGTACTTCAGCGCGGGGACCACCCACACCGACAACAGCATCCCGCCGGCGATCAGCGCCGACAATGCGCGGGCGGACAGATTGCCCACCCGGCCGTAGGTCAGGCAGAAGACGACCGCCAGCAGGGCGCCCATCGCCAGGCCGAAGGCCAGCACGCCGAAGCCCATCCCGATGTTCGACTGGATGCCGCGGGTGAACAGCTCGACACCGTGCTCGTGGCCGCCGTGTGAATGGCCTTCCGCGGCCTCCCGGGCGGCTCCGACACCGTCTTCGAAGTCGATGGCCCGGCCGATCACCGGTTCGATGAAGATCTTCGCGAAGAGAAAGGCGAGCACGCCCGCCAGGGCGCCGGCCAGCAAGCCGCGCCCGATGATGTGTTTTTCCATCGGTTTATCCCGTGCTGCCCTGAATCAGTGGCAGGGGAAGCCGAGCAGGTGCCGGGCGTCGTGCACGAACTCGTGCACATAGGTGTTGTTGCCGAACACCGACGTGGCGCCCTGGTCCATACCCACGAAGTACAGCACCAGCAGTGCCAGGAAAGCCGTCGCCGACAGCCACACCACCGCGCTCACGGCGGAAAGGTCAATCGCGGGAACCCGTGTCTTGGGTGCCTCTGCAGAAGTCATGTCCAGTCCTTTCGGGATGTTGCGTCCCAGCTTCAAGGCGAAAACGGAGTCGGGTCTGACTTTCACAGTGGCGCGACCGTTCTGGATTTGCACCAGATTCCTCGTCCGTCGATTACAACATGCATGGTAGGCGCCGTGCCCGGGTTCGGTGTACCCGGTGCCGCAAATCGGGGTCGGAACGCGGCCCACCTGGTGTTTGAACACGCAAAGACGTGTCACGCCGCGCCGAAACTAAGTGTTGCCTATGGATTGGACCGACCACATAATTCTCCGCGTGACCCAACTCATACGTCGTTTCCGCACGTGTGCCATCGCACTTCTGGTCGTGCTGCCCTTCATCGCAGCACCGACCGCGGCGGCCGACGCCCCGCACATCACCGACATCCAGCACATCAACGATCGCTGGGACAAGGTCTCGGTGTTCTCCCCCGCCATGAACAAGGTCGTCGTCAACGACGTGTTCAAGGCGCGGTCCACGGGAGCCCCAACCTTCTACCTGCTGCCGGGTATCGATGGCGGCGACAACCTGGATCCGGGCGGCAACTTCGCCCCAGGTGCGAAGTCCTGGTTCGGCATGACCGACATCCAGGGCTTCTTCGCCAACAAGAACGTGAACGTGGTGTCCCCGCTGGGCGGCCAGTTCAGCTGGTGGACCAACTGGGTCAACGACGCCGACAAGCAGTACCAGACCTACATGACCTCCGAGCTGCCGCCGCTGATCAACAAGCAGTACAACACCAACGGCCGCAATGCCGTCGGCGGCCTGTCGAGCACGGGCGGCACGGCCGTCGACTACGCCGTGCAGGCTCCCGGCTTGTTCCGCGCGGTCGCCTCCTACAGCGGCATGCTCAACCCGTCGGCCGACCCGCAGCAGGTCGGCATCACCATGATGGGCGGCGGCCTGAGCGCCGACAACATGTGGGGGCCGCCCGGCGGACCGTTGTGGATCCAGCACGATCCCACCCGCAACGTCGGAGCGCTCAAGGGCACCGCCGTCTACGTCGCCGCGTCCGGGTCGGGCAACGTCGGTTCCGTGGACCGCCTGCCGGAGGGTTTCGGCCCGAACTTCACCGGCGGTCTGATCGAGCGCATCGTGGCCGACAGCACCAAGGCCTTCGCCGACGCCGCGGGCGCGGCCGGCGTGCCGGTCACCTACATCGTGCGGCCCGACGGATCCCACACCTGGGGCCTGTTCGAGTCGGAGATGCAGGAATCCTGGAACACCACCGTCGGCCCCGCCCTGGGTGTCCGGTAGACAACCGAAAAAAATGGCCCCCCGCGGGTGCGGGGGGCCATTTTCGTGTCTGCCTATTCGGCTGCCGTGGCGGCCAGGTCGGCCTCGGCCGATCCGGTCTCCTTCGGTCGGCCGGCGAACGTGAACTTCGCGTTCTCGCCCTGGCCTTCGCCGTCCCAGCCCTCGACGTCGACCGTGACGATCTGACCCGGTCCGACCTCGTCGAAGAGGATCTTCTCGCTCAGCGCATCCTCGATCTCACGCTGGATGGTGCGCCGCAGCGGGCGCGCACCCAGCACGGGGTCGAAGCCGCGCTTGGCCAGCAGCGCCTTGGCATTCGGAGTGAGCTCCATCTCCATGTCCTTGGCCTTCAGCTGCTTACCGACCCGGCCGATCATCAGATCGACCATCTCGATGATCTCGTCCTGGGTGAGCTGGTGGAACACGATGATGTCGTCGATCCGGTTCAGGAACTCCGGCCGGAAGTGCTTCTTGAGCTCATCGTTGACCTTGAGCTTCATCCGCTCGTAGTTGTTCTCACCGCCACCGGAGGTGAAGCCCAGACCCACCGCCTTGGAGATGTCGGAGGTACCCAGGTTCGAGGTGAAGATCAGCACGGTGTTCTTGAAGTCGACCGTGCGGCCCTGACCGTCGGTCAGGCGGCCGTCTTCGAGCACCTGCAGCAGGGTGTTGTAGATCTCCTGATGCGCCTTCTCGATCTCGTCGAACAGCACCACGGAGAACGGCTTGCGGCGCACCTTCTCGGTGAGCTGGCCACCCTCTTCGTAGCCGACGTAGCCGGGAGGGGCACCAAACAGCCGCGACGCGGTGAAGCGGTCGTGGAACTCGCCCATGTCGATCTGGATGAGCGCGTCGTCGTCGCCGAAGAGGAACTCGGCCAGCGCCTTGGACAGCTCGGTCTTACCGACACCGGACGGGCCGGCGAAGATGAACGATCCGGACGGACGCTTCGGGTCCTTCAGGCCGGCGCGGGTGCGGCGGATCGCCTTCGAGACGGCCTTGACGGCGTCCTCCTGGCCGATGATCCGCTTGTGCAGCTCGTCTTCCATGCGCAGCAGGCGGGTGGTCTCCGCCTCGGTCAGCTTGAACACCGGGATGCCGGTCCAGTTGCCGAGCACCTCGGCGATCTGCTCGTCGTCGACCTCGGCGACCACGTCGAGATCGCCTGAGCGCCACTGCTTTTCGCGCTCGGCACGCTGAGCGACGAGCTGCTTCTCGGAATCCCGCAGGCGGGCCGCCTTCTCGAAGTCCTGGGCGTCGATCGCCGATTCCTTCTCGCGGCGGGCGTCGGCGATCTTCTCGTCGAACTCACGCAGGTCCGGCGGTGCGGTCATCCGGCGGATGCGCATGCGCGCGCCCGCCTCGTCGATGAGGTCGATCGCCTTGTCCGGCAGGAACCGGTCGTTGATGTAGCGGTCGGCCAACGTCGCCGCGGCGACCAGTGCGCCGTCGGTGATGGACACGCGGTGATGCGCCTCGTAGCGGTCCCGCAGGCCCTTGAGGATCTCGATGGTGTGCTCGACAGTCGGCTCACCCACCTGCACCGGCTGGAACCGGCGCTCCAGGGCGGCGTCCTTCTCGATGTACTTGCGGTACTCGTCGAGGGTGGTGGCACCGATGGTCTGCAGCTCACCACGGGCCAGTTTCGGCTTGAGGATCGACGCGGCGTCAATGGCGCCCTCGGCGGCACCCGCGCCGACGAGCGTGTGCAGCTCGTCGATGAACAGGATGATGTCGCCGCGGGTGTTGATCTCCTTGAGCACCTTCTTCAGGCGTTCCTCGAAGTCACCGCGGTACCGGCTGCCGGCGACCAGCGAACCCAGGTCCAGGGTGTAGAGCTGCTTGTCCTTCAGCGTCTCGGGGACCTCGCCGTGCACGATGGCCTGCGCCAGGCCCTCGACGACGGCGGTCTTGCCGACGCCGGGCTCACCGATCAGCACCGGATTGTTCTTGGTGCGGCGGCTCAGCACCTGCATGACCCGCTCGATTTCCTTCTCGCGGCCGATGACGGGATCGAGCTTGCCCTCCATCGCGGCGGCGGTCAGGTTGCGGCCGAACTGGTCGAGCACCAGCGACGTCGAGGGATTGCCCGACTCGCCGCCACGGCCACCGGTACCGGCCTCGGCGGCCTCCTTGCCCTGGTAGCCCGACAGCAGCTGGATCACCTGCTGGCGCACCCGGGTCAGCTCCGCACCGAGCTTCACCAGCACCTGAGCGGCGACGCCTTCGCCCTCACGGATCAGGCCGAGCAGAATGTGCTCTGTGCCGATGTAGTTGTGGCCGAGTTGCAGCGCCTCGCGCAGGGACAGCTCGAGCACCTTCTTGGCGCGCGGGGTGAACGGGATGTGTCCCGACGGGGCCTGCTGACCTTGGCCGATGATCTCTTCGACCTGGCTGCGCACACCCTCCAGCGAGATGCCGAGGGATTCGAGTGACTTGGCGGCGACGCCTTCGCCCTCGTGGATGAGGCCCAGCAGGATGTGCTCGGTGCCGATGTAATTGTGGTTGAGCATCCGGGCCTCTTCTTGCGCCAGGACGACGACCCTGCGGGCACGGTCGGTAAATCTCTCGAACATCGGTGCTTACCTGCTCTTCCTGCTATGGCCTTCTCACGAGACGCGGCTTGAGCTACCACCCACACGTCGCTTGCCGTCCACTCTAATGGGCCGCTGCGACGGGTGCGTCGCCTTGGTTGCGCTTCCAGAGAACGTCGGTGCACCGGAAACCCAACCTGCACGCCCTGTACGGCTGCGTGTTCTGGTGTAACGCCAACGGAGTACCCGGTGTTACCCGACCCTGGCGGAATCCGCTTCGCCGGTAGCGAAAGTTTGCCGACCGGCAAGCGCGCGCTACGTTGCTGCGTGGAAAGCGTCGATCACCTCGGCGGGAATGCGGCCACGAGTGGAGACATTGTGTCCGTTGCGCCGGGCCCACTCCCGGATGGCGGCGCTCTGTTCGCGGTCGATCGCGGCGCGACCTCGGCCCGAACCCGCGGAACGACCACGGCGGCGGCCACCGACGCGGCGTCCGGCCTCCACCCATTGCTTGAGATCGTTGCGAAGCTTCGCGGCGTTCTTCGAGGAAAGGTCGATCTCGTAACTCACCCCGTCGATGGCGAATTCGACGGTCTCATCCGCTGCCGCTTCTCCGTCGAAATCGTCGACAAGAGTGACAGTTACTTTCTTCGCCATTAGCTCACACTGACCCTTCGGTGGCTGTTGTTGTTCGATCCCGTCCCCAAAGCAATATTTGCATAGGTTCGGAATCCGAACAACAACTCACACACCGCGTCGGATCAGTTATCCCTGCCGGCGCACAATCGGGAACAAAACGGTCTCCCGAATCGACAGTCCCGTCAATGCCATCAACAACCGGTCGATTCCCATTCCGGTACCCGTCGTCGGCGGCATCGCATACTCCAATGCGGCGAGAAAGTCCTCGTCCAGGCGCATTGCCTCGTCATCGCCTGCGGCCGCCGCGCGCGCCTGGTCCTCGAACCGTTCCCGCTGAATCACCGGGTCGATCAGTTCGGAGTAACCCGTCGCCAATTCGAATTTGCGGATGTAGAGATCCCATTTCTCGGTGACCCCCGGAATGCTGCGGTGTGCCCGCGTCAACGGCGTGGTCTCCACAGGAAAGTCCCGCACGAACGTCGGCGCCCACAGATGGTCCCCGACGGCATGCTCCCACAGTTCCTCGATCAGTTTTCCGTGCCCGTAACCCCGATCGGTGGGAATCTCCAGACCTAGCCGATCGGCAATGGCCCACAAGCGCTCGACGGTCGTTTCCGGCGTGATCTCTTCACCCAGAGCCTCGGACAACGACGGATACATTTGCAGCGTCTGCCATTCACCGTCGAGGTCATAGGTGGTGCCATCGGGCAATGGCACCACGCGGGTGCCGATCGCCTCATCGGCCACTTCCTGAATGATTTCGCGAGTAACCCGCGCGGAATCGTCGTAGGTGCCGTACGCCTGATATGTCTCCAGCATCGCGAATTCCGGTGAATGCGTGGAATCGGCACCTTCGTTACGGAAGTTGCGATTCAACTCGAAGACCTTCTCGAAACCGCCGACGAGGCATCGTTTGAGGAACAACTCCGGGGCGATGCGCAGGTACAGATCGGCGTCGAGTGCATTCGAGTGCGTGACGAAGGGCCGGGCCGCCGCACCTCCGGCCAGGGTCTGCAACATCGGCGTCTCGACCTCGAGGAAGTCGCGACGCTCCAGGGCGGACCGAACCGCGCGCACCACGGCCACGCGCTGACGCGCGATCGTACGTGCCTCCGGCCGGACGATCAGATCGACATAACGCTGCCGGACCCTGGTCTCCTCGCTCATTTCCTTGTGCGCCACCGGCAGTGGCCGCAACGCCTTCGACACTATTTGCCAGGAATCGGCGAGCACAGACAGTTCGCCGCGTCGCGAACTGATCACCTGGCCGTGCACGAACACGATGTCGCCGAGATCGACGTCGGCCTTCCACGCATCCAGCGATTCCTGGCCCACCTCAGCCAGGCTGATCATGGCCTGCAGTTGGGTGCCGTCACCGTCCTGCAGGGTGGCGAAGCAGAGCTTCCCCGAGTTCCGGGCGAACACCACGCGCGCGGCCACCCCGACGACGTCACCGGTCTGGGTGTCCACCTCGAGATCCGGGTAAGCCGCGCGCAGTTGCGCGAGGGAGTGGGTGCGTGCCACCTCGACCGGGTACGGGTCGCGCCCCTCCTCGAGCAGGCGCGCGCGCTTGGCCTGACGGATCCGGTACTGCTCCGGAAGGTCATCGGACTCGGTCGCATCAGAACTCACGACGTGCCAGCTTAAATGAATTCGTGAGCCCGTCGTCGCACGCTGCCGTCGCAGCCCTGTACGAACAACGATTGGACTGGCGTTTCAAGGGGATTCCGGTGCCCTGGCAGGACCTCACCGCGGCCGAGGTGCTGGCCACCGCGCCGCGGCTGTTCGACGCGGGGCCCACGGGACCGGTTTGTGTGCTGCGGGACACCGCCCTGCGTCACAACCTCGACGTCATGGCGGCCTGGTGCCGGGACCGGGGTGTCCTGCTCGCGCCGCACGGCAAGACCCACATGTCACCCCAGCTGTTCGCCCGGCAAGCCGCCGCGGGCGCGGCTGCGGTGACGGTGGCCACCATCGGGCAGGCCCGGGTGTACCGGGCGTTCGGGGTGGCGGCCATCGTGCTGGCAGGAGAAGTCGTCGACGCACCGGGGCTGCGCTGGCTGGCCACCGAACTCGATGCCGACCCCGGCTTCAGCGCGGTGTGCTGGGTGGATTCGGTGCGCGGTGTGGAGCTGATGACCGCGGCGCTCTCGGATGCCCGCCGGCAGGTGGACGTGTGCGTGGAGGTCGGCATGGCGGGCGGGCGCACCGGTTGCCGCACTGCCGCGGAGGTGGACGAGGTGGCCCGCGCCGCGGCGGCCGCACCGCGGCTGCGGCTGGTCGGGGTGGCCGGATACGAGGCGTCCCGCTCGCAGGACGTGAGCGCGGCGGCCGTCGCGCAGGTGCGGGCCTACCTGGCCGGGATGCGGGCCACGGTGGCCCGGCTGGCCGCGCTGTTCGAGACCGACGAGGTGATCCTCACAGCGGGCGGCAGCACCTACCCCGATGTGGTGGCCGACGAACTGGCCGGGGCCGCGACGCGGGTGATCCTGCGCAGCGGCTGCTACCTGACCCACGACGACGGGCTGTACGCCGCGACGTCACCGCTGCCGTTGCGGCCGGCGATGCAGGTCTGGGCGCGGGTGGTGTCGCGGCCCGAACCCGGACTGGCGCTGGTCACCATGGGCCGCCGCGACGTGTCGTTCGACGCCGGTCTGCCTGTCCCCCTGCATCTTCCGGGAGCGACGGTCACCAAGCTCAACGATCAGCACGCTTTTCTGGCGCCCGCCGGCCACGGCGTCGACATCGGCGACTGGCTGGCGTTCGGCGTCTCGCACCCGTGCACGACGTTCGACAAATGGCCGCTGATCCCGGTGCTCGACGACGCGGACCGGGTGGTGGACCTGGTCCGGACGTTCTTCTAGGTCGGGCGGCGCGCCCGGTTGTCCCGGTTGCGTTCGTACACCAGTCGCAGGCCGTCCAGGGTCAGGTTCGGTTCGTAGTGCTCCACGGTGCGTAGGTCGGGCAGCACCAGCGGTGCGGAGTGCCCGGTCGCCACCACCGCGACGTCACGGCCCGCGAATCCGTCGACATCGGACCGGACCCGGCTCACCAGCCCGTCGACCAGCCCGGCGAACCCGAACACAGCCCCGGCCTGCATGCACTCCACCGTGTTCTTGCCGATCACCGACCGCGGCCGGGTCAGCTCGACACGGCGCAGGGCGGCCGAACGGGCGGCGGCGGCATCCGAGGACACCTGCACGCCGGGCGCGATCGCGCCGCCGAGGAACTCACCCTTGGCCGACACCACGTCCACGCAGATCGACGAGCCGAAGTCGACCACGATCGCGGCGGAGCCGTACTTCGCAAAGGTGGCCAGGCAGTTGACGATACGGTCCGCCCCGACTTCCTTGGGGTTGTCGACCAACAGCGGAATCCCGGTACGCACCCCGGGTTCGATCAGCACGTGCGGAACCGCGGGCCAGTACTGCTCGAGCATGAGCCGGATCTCGTGCAGCACCGACGGCACGGTGGACAGGGCGGTGGCACCGGTCAGCTGCTCGGTCGCATCGCCGATCAGACCGTCGATGGTGAGCGCCAGTTCGTCTGCGGTGACCTCGGATTCGGTTCTGATCCGCCAGGTCTGGGACACCTTGGCGTGATCGCCCGAGCCGGACACCAGCCCGACCACCGTGTGGGTGTTGCGGACGTCGATCGCGAGCAGCATCAGCGTGGCGAGAGCAGGCCGGAGGCGTCCGCCGGGACGTGGGCGGGATCAGAACCCAGATCGATCTGCCGGTTGTCGGCATCCACGAAGACGATCCGGGGCTCATATCCGCGGGACTGCGCGTCCTCCATGACGCCGTAGGCGATCAGGATCACCAGATCGCCCGGGTGCACCAGATGGGCTGCCGCGCCGTTGATCCCGATCACGCCGCTACCACGCGCACCGGCGATGGCATAGGTCACCAACCGGTTGCCGTTGTCGATGTCGACGATGGTCACCTGCTCTCCTTCGAGCAGATCGGCGGCGTCCATCAGATCCTCGTCGATGGTCACCGAGCCGACATAGTGCAGGTCGGCCTGCGTCACCGTGGCACGGTGGATCTTGGATTTCAGCATGCTGCGCAACATTCAGTTCCTCCAGGCCAATTCGTGTTCGTCGTACTCGACGTCGGGGCCGGGTCCCGAGGGCGCTCCGATGTCGATGGCGATGTTGTCCAGCAATCGCGTACCGCCGAGCCGGCCCGCCACCAGCATCCGGGCCCGGCCACGCTCCGGGGCGGGCCCGAGCCAGACGTCGCGGACCTCGAGATACTCGACGTCGATGGCAGGCACCTCGTCCAGCACGGCACGCGCGGCGTCCAGCGCGGATTCGACACCCTCACCTGCCCCGTACATCCCGGCCAGGAGCGCCGCCGACAGCGCGCTCGCCTGTTCCCGGTCGCCGGCACTGAGGTACCGGTTGCGCGAAGACATGGCCAGCCCGTCGGCCTCCCGCACGATCGGCACACCGGTGATGCGGGTGTCGAGGTTGAGATCGTCGGCCATCTGCCGGATCAGCACCAGTTGCTGGTAGTCCTTCTCGCCGAAGTACGCGCGGTCGGGCCGCACGATCTGCAGCAACTTCAGCACGACCGTCAGCATGCCGGCGAAATGCGTTGGCCGCGAAGCGCCTTCGAGTTCGGCCCCGAGAGGACCGGGATGCACCGAGGTACGCGGTCCCGCCGGATACATCTCGGCGGCGCTCGGGGTGAACGCCACGTCGACCCCTTCGGCGCGCAACGCTTCGAGATCCGCGTCCAGCGTGCGCGGGTAGGCGTCGAGATCCTCGCCCGCACCGAATTGCAAGGGGTTGACGAAGATCGACACCACCACCACCGAGCCCGGCACCTGCTTGGCGGTTCGGACCAGGCTCAGGTGACCCTCGTGCAGCGCGCCCATGGTCGGCACCAGCGTCACCCGTCGCCCGGTGGTCCGCAACGCCCGGCTGAGGTCGGCGACGTCGGATGGGCGGGTGTAGACGTTGAGTTCACCCGCCGCGAAGCGCGGAGGTTTGGGGGTAGTCACTTCCGATCATCCTTGGTGAGCACGTCGAATACATCCTTCGGTGCGTGCGACCGCTGGGCGGTGCGCAGTGAATTGGCCCGATAGGCTTGTGCCAGTTCGGGATCGGTCTCGAACAGGGAAAGCAGGTGTCGGGCCACCGCGGCCGCGTCACCGCGCGCCACCGGTCCGGTCAGGGCCGACTGCCCGCGCTGCAGCGCGTTTTCCAGGGACGCCCGGGCCAACGGGCCGACGATCCGTTCGGCCAGGCCGCCGGGTGCGTCACCGACCAGTTCCTGGCCGAGAAGTTCCTGACCCCGCAACGCATTGCGCAGGGCGGCAAGGGAGTCGAGCACCACGGTGACGAGGTGGTTGCTGGCGTGCGCCAGCGACGCGTGATACAGCGTGCGAGCATCCTCACGCACCCGGAAGGGTTCGCCGCCGATCTCCAGCACCAGAGCCTGCGCGATGGCGTAGCCGATCTCGTCGGCGGCGGTCACACCGAAGCAGGTGTCGGGCAACCGGGCGATGTCCTCGTCGGATCCGGTGAAGGTCATCGCCGGGTGGATGGCCAACGGGATGCAACCCTGTTCGGTCAGTGGCGCCAGCACCGCGACGCCGTTGGCGCCGGAGGTGTGCGCGACGATCGTGCCCGGCCGGACCGATCCGGTCGTGGCCAGGCCCGAGACCACCGTGGCCAACTCCGAGTCCGGGACGGCGAGCAGCAGCAATTCGGCACGGGCGGCGACGTCATGGACGGGCACCACCGAGGTGTCGGGCAGGCGGCGGGCCGCCCGGTCCCGGGAGGCCTGCGATATGGCGCTGCAAGCAACCACGACGTGGCCGGCCCGCTCAAGCGCCACGCCGAGCGCGGACCCGACCCGGCCTGCGGACACCACCCCGACCGTCAGGCGCGCGGGACGTAGCCCATCCGGGGACTGCACCATCGCAGTGACCTCGCAAAAGTCTGTCGAAGTATCGTTCCGGTCCTGCTGGGCGGGTACCGGACGGTCGCACAGAGCCTAGCTCACTCCTCGCGGCGGCGACGCCGCCCACCGCCGGTACTTCCCCCGTCGCTTCGCTCGCCCCCAGAGCTTCCCATCTGCAACCGCGACAGCAACTTCGATACCGGCTGGCCACCGGCGTGCTGGCCGTCGGCTTCCTCGGCGGTCTCTTGCGCGAGAGGCTGGGCGT
>JAHFVC010000472.1 GCA_023264765.1 Mycobacterium sp.
AGCCGCTTGCGTATCCGCGGCGTCTGCATCCAGTCGGCGATCGTTCCCGACGCCGCCACCAGGCCTGCGCAGTAGAACGCGGTCAGCACGATGAAGATGCCGCCCAGCACCAGCGTCGTCCATCCCACCGGATAACCGGTCGGCACGAAGCCCGGCAGGAAACTCACAAAGAACACCCCGACCTTCGGGTTGAGGATGTCGGTGAGAAAACCGGACACGAACCCCGGCCGCATCAGGCCCTGGCGGGTGGACTCCGGCGCCGTCAGTTCCGAGGCGGTCTGGCGCAGTGAGAGCAGGGACTGCACGCCCATCCACACCAGGTAGCAGGCGCCGGCGATCTTGAGCACCTCGTAGCCGACCTCGCTGGCCTGCAGCAGCGCGGCCAGCCCGAACGCCGCCGCGGCCACCCACACCAACAGGCCACACAACACGCCCAGCGATGTCGTGATCCCACCGCGGGTTCCGCCGCGGACCATGCCGCGCACCACCACCAGGGTGTCGGGGCCGGGCAGCAGCACGACGACGACGGCTGCCGCGGCGAAGGAGATCAGGTTGACCAGCACCGGATCATCGTAGTGGCGCCGGTGGCACAGGATGACATAGCTGGGTGCCAGCCGGTACTCAGCGCGGGCTTCTACGCTCGCGGTTCGTGTACAGAATTCTGCCTGCGGGCGCCGCTGCGGTGGCGTTGCTGTGTGTGGCGTCGGGCGTGGCGCGCGCCGATCCGCTGCCCGTGGCCGACGTGACCCAATCGGCCGATACGGACGACGGCTGGCACCTTAGCGTCGCGCTGACCCGGATGACCATCAACTCGGTGCCCAACATGGCGGCCACGGCCTTCACCCGCGAGGGGTTCGTCACCGGTAAGGCGGAGGCCGTCATCGACGGCAGCGGGGCAGAGGCGGTGAACTCGGGGAATCTGGTGTTCGGCCTGCAGCTGGGCTGCCAGATCGATCTCAGTGAGGGCGGCAGCGTCGGCGGGGACGCCGACATCGGCATCAGTCCCGGCTTCAACGGGTCGAACGTGCTCAACAACATCGGCCCGTACGCCGATGTCGACGGGAACGTGTCCATCAACCTGCTGCCGGGCACCATCACCAATGTCGGGCTGGGCAAGAAGGCGCTGAAAGGCCGAGACGGCGAGATCGTCGTGCACGACGCGCACGTGAAAGTCGATGCGTGCGGCGGACCGGTGTCGATCCGGTTTTTCACCACCGCGATGATCGACACCGACCGCTCCGATGACAGCGTGAACGCCTACGGCGACATCCTGACGCTGTGATCACCCGATTACTCTGCGCCGCAATGGTTCCCGTCGCGGTACTGCTCGCGCCGACGGCCGCTGCGGACTGCACGGGCGCGGGTGATTTCGGTGCGGCGTCGGGGTGCGCGGCGCCGGGTGGCGGCTCGGGTTCCCCGTCCACCGAGAGCTGGCCGCCCACGTCGGTGGATTGGCCGCCGCAACTGGATTCGGGCGCCGGTGACGACACCTCCGATGGCAAATCTGACAAAACCACAAGTCCGCCAATCGTTTTGCCCGCAGGAGCGCACGCGCCGCCTGCCGGTAGTCCCACGTCCGCCACGGAGGCACCGAAACCGATCGTGGCCGCCGGTGGATGAGTGGTACCGCCAGTCTCGTCATGCGGGGCCACACGCCGACGTCGATAATCGATCACATGGCTGAGAACGGACGCGTGGACACGGTGCTGGAACCGATCGGATCGGTGCGGCGCACCCACGTGGGCCGCGAGGCCACCGAGCCGATGCGCGAAGACATCCGGCTGCTGGGTGCCATCCTCGGTGACACCGTCCGCGAGCAGAACGGCGACGTGGTCTTCGACCTGGTGGAACGCGCCCGCGTCGGCGCCTTCCAGGTGCGGCGTTCCGAACTGGACCGTGCCGACCTCGCCGACCTGTTCGCCGGGATCGACATCCACCTGGCGATCCCGGTCATCCGCGCCTTCACCCACTTCGCGCTGCTGGCCAACGTGGCCGAGGACATCCACCGCGAACGCCGGCGCGCCGTGCACGTCGCGGCGGGCGAGCCGCCCCAGGACAGCAGCCTGGCCGCCACCTATCTGAAACTGGAGGCGGCAGACCTGGACGTCGATGCCGTCGGCGACGCGCTGCGCGGGGCACTGGTCTCACCGGTGATCACCGCCCATCCCACCGAGACCAGGCGCCGGACCGTCTTCGACACCCAGCACCGCATCACCGAGTTGATGCGACTGCGTGTGCAGGGTCATACCCGCACCGCCGACGGACGCGACATCGAGACCGAGCTGCGCAGACACATCCTCACCCTCTGGCAGACCGCACTGGTCCGGCTGTCCCGGCTGAAGATCTCCGACGAGATCGAGACCGGACTGCGCTACTACCAGTCGGCATTCCTGGAGGTCATCCCGCAGGTCAACGCCGAGGTGCGCAGCGCCCTGGACGCATTGTTCCCCGGCGCGCAACTGCTGGCCGACCCGATCCTGCGGCCGGGCTCGTGGATCGGCGGTGACCGCGACGGCAACCCGAACGTCAACGCCGACATCGTGCGGCTGGCGACCGGGCGGGCCGCCTACACCGCCTTCGAGCACTACTTCGACGAACTCACCGCGCTGGAGCAGGAACTGTCCATGTCGGCCCGGCTGGTGCAGGTCAGCAACGAACTGGCCGGCCTGGCCGGACTGTGCGCCGAACCCGCCCGCGCCGACGAACCGTACCGCCGCGCGCTGCGGGTGATCCACGCCAGGCTGACCGCGACCGCCGCCGGCGTGCTGGACGAGCAGCCGGAGGCCGTGCTGGATCTCGGTCTGGCGCCCTATGCGACACCCGGCGAACTGCTGGCCGATCTGGACGTCGTCGACGCGTCGCTACGGGCCAACGGCAGCGCCGTGCTTGCCGACGACCGGCTGAGCCGGTTGCGGGAAGCGGTGCGTGTCTTCGGTTTTCACCTGTCCGGGCTGGACATGCGGCAGAACTCCGATGTGCACGAGGAGGTCATCGCCGAGCTGCTGGCCTGGGCCGGCGTGCACCCCGACTACGCATCGCTGCCCGAGGACGAGCGGGTGGCCCTGCTCGCGGCGGAGATCGCCACCCGGCGCCCGCTGATCGGTGAGGGCGCCGAGCTGTCCGAGCTCGCACACAAGGAACTGGGCATCGTGGCGGCCGCGGCCAGGGCGGTGAAGGTGTTCGGCCCGCAAGCGGTGCCGAACTACATCATCTCCATGTGCCAGTCCGTCTCGGACATGCTCGAAGCCGCCGTGCTACTCAAAGAGGCAGGGCTACTCGATGTTTCGGGCGATCATCCGTATGCCCCGGTCGGCATCGTGCCGTTGTTCGAGACCATCGACGACCTGCAGCGCGGTTCGGCCATCCTGGAGGCGGTGCTGGAGTTGCCGGTGTACCGGACCATGGTGGCCGCCCGCGACGAGCACCAGGAGATCATGCTCGGGTACTCGGACTCGAACAAGGATGGCGGCTACCTCGCGGCCAACTGGGCGCTGTACCGGGCCGAACTGGATCTGGTGGAATCGGCCCGCAAGACCGGAATCCGGTTGCGGCTGTTCCACGGTCGCGGCGGCACCGTCGGGCGCGGCGGCGGCCCCAGCTATGACGCGATCCTGGCCCAGCCACCCGGAGCGGTCAAGGGCTCGCTGCGGCTGACCGAGCAGGGCGAGATCATCGCCGCCAAGTACGCCGAGCCGCGCATCGCCCACCGCAACCTGGAGACGCTGCTGGCTGCCACGCTCGAGTCGACCCTGCTCGATACCGAGGGTCTGGGGGGACTGGCCGAAAACGCGTATGAGGTACTCGACGACCTGGCGGCGCGTGCCCAGCGGGCGTATTCCGAATTGGTACACGAGACACCGGGATTCGTCGAATACTTCAAGGCGTCCACCCCCGTCAGCGAGATCGGCGCCCTCAACATCGGCAGCAGGCCCACCTCGCGCAAACCCACGACGGCCATCTCGGATCTACGGGCCATCCCGTGGGTGCTGGCGTGGAGCCAGTCCCGGGTGATGCTGCCCGGCTGGTACGGGACCGGCACGGCGTTCGAAGAGTTCATTGCCGGCGGCGACGGCAGGCTCGAGGTGCTGCAGGATCTCTACGAGCGGTGGCCGTTCTTCCGCACCGTGCTGTCGAACATGGCGCAGGTGCTGGCCAAGTCGGATATGGGCCTGGCCGCGCGCTATTCCGAGCTGGTCGAGGACGAAGCGTTGCGGGCCCGGGTGTTCGACAAGATCCTCGCCGAACACGAGCGGACCATCCGGATGCACCGGCTGATCACCGGGCAGG
>JAHFVC010000473.1 GCA_023264765.1 Mycobacterium sp.
GACGGACCAGCTCGACAGGCGAGGTCGACAACAGCGCGCCGCACACATATGAGGAGACGAACGTCAGTGCGTAGAAAACCAGATCCCGAACCAGCAATCGGCAAGCAAGCAGCCGACACGACTGATTGGATCAATGAGTCGAAGAAGCTGAGCGCTCGTTTACTGGAACCGGCTGCGGCACAAGTTGATCAAAGCGCAACAATCCCCCCTACGCATTTCGACGAACTAGCCGAGCAAGGATTCTATGGAGTCGCTCTGGGTAGTGACAATCCACTGCAGACACTGTCTGCAGTGGGAGAAGTTCTGGTAAGTGGTTGCCTGTCAACGGCGTTCGTGTGGGCGCAGCACCATGGAACCCTGCTCAGACTCGCCACGTCGCGCAATCAAGCCCTCAAAGAACGGTACCTGCCCGGTTTGCAAAGGGGTTCGTTGCGCGCGGGAGTGTCAGGCGGGGGCTACGCCGCACCTCAGCTTCCCTTGGTCCAGGCTCACCGGACCTCGGACGGCTACTCGATCGGAGGTTCGGCGCCATTCGTAACTGGATGGGGTTTCATCGACGTCCTGGGAGTTTCTGCATACGACGAAGCAAATGACGAAACGGTGACGTTCCTAGCGCCTGCATCGATGGACTCCGGACTGTCGGCGATGCGACTGGATTTAGCGGCGGCCAACGCTTCTCAGACTGTCGCACTGGATTTCGACGGTTATCGCGTCGACGATACCGATGTAATGCATGTCGCGCGACGAGTTCGAAGCAGGCAGGGAGCCATGTCAATGCTTGATCGAGCGATTGTTCGTATCAACGGTTCGCTTGCCCTGGGACTAGCCCGTCGAATCCTGACGGCTCTGGACGCGTCGGGGCATAGCAGTCAGACAATGGCCGACAAGTTCACCGCAGTCAAGAACTCATTGGATCACGCTATTAGCGACACAAGTGTTGACATCCACGGTGCGCGTGCGCAGGCCAGTCGCTTCGCCGTCGACGCATCGATCTACTACACGGCTGTCACTGGTAGTCGAGCCGTGCAGCGTGGAGAACTTGCCGAGCGCACCGCCCGTGAGGCAAATTTTTCGCTCGTCTGCGCTACTACGGCTGAGATCAGGGCTCAAGTACTGGCTGGTGTCTTGCACCAGCAGCGGTCGCAGGTGCTTCGGTCCGCTCTTTCTGAACAGTCGTCAGTAGACGAGGGCGCGGTGAATTAAAGACACAGATGTTATTTCCCGCATTTTGTCGGCGTGTCACAGCGGCTCGAAATTGATTCTGGTTCAGGATGGACATCGGTTGGGACCGAAGACGTAGACGAAGGAGGCCATGCCATGCCGATGCCTAGTAAAGGTGACCGGACGTCGCTGACTGTCCGGCTCCCGTCAGAGCTAATTGACACGCTCAAGGCACAGCGGAGTTCGGCTGGCGCGACCTCTCTAAGTCAATACGTTGCTGATCTCATCGCGATCGCCAGCGACCGTGAAGATCTGGCGCGCGAGCTAAATGGCGCGCATGAGCAGGGGGTGCTGCCCCTGACTGCGTAGCCGTTTTGACCTGAACCGACATTCGGGTCATACGTTCAACTGCATCTACGCAGCACCACGAAGACGACAAAAACCCCCGGCGTGCGGGCCGAGGGCTTTCGAAGTCGGAGAAGCGAGTGACTAGCTCGCTACTCGTGTTTGGTGCTCTTCCCCGAAGGGACTGTCTTGGCGGACATGTCTCAGGGTACATCGTGCCCTGAAGTAGGTACAAGATTTAATGCTCGTGTCGTCGCTCTGGATGCGACTCCGGACCGGTTGTGGCGTCGTTTCGCGCCGGTTCTGGCGGCACGCAACTCGATGCGGCTCTACGACCCAGCCCTGCGAAAATACGGTTCGGCGGGCCCGCTGACGGTCAAGCGGCCAGCGCTACCGTCTGCCGTACCGCTGTTCCTACGCGGGCGCGCTCGCGTAGTAGCACTCGACTTCGACACCAAAACCCACGGTCACACAGCTGTCGTCGCCGATGTGCAGCGAGTCCTGGCGTGGTTGACCGAGTGCGGCGGCCGCGCGGTCGTCGACCGCTCCACCAGTGGTGGACAGCATGTCTTGATACCGCTGGCCCCGGGCCAGACGGTCTCCGTCGGCGAGATCAAGCCGCTCCTGCGCCAACTCTCTGTGCGCCTGCCCACACTCGACATCACACCGATGACGAACGACAAGACCGGTTGCATCACCGTGCCCGGCTCGTCCTGCAAAGAAGGCGGCCATCGCAAGCTCGTCGACCTCGACCCCGCCGCCGCATTCGACGTCCTGACAGTCGGCTCCGACGCCGGCACCCTGACCCGCCTCGAAGCTCTCCTCGGCGGAACCGGCCGGCCGGCCGCCAGCCCGGTGGATACACACATCCGCCTCGAGACGGTCACCGAACGCGTCCTCGGCGCCGGCGACGCCGCGCGCCTGCACCCACGTTTCTGCCGCTCCGCGGCCCCGCCGCGCGCCGTCGCCGACTTCGCCGCCAGCGGCCGCCTCGACACCAGCCGCTGGCCGTCCCGCTCGGAAGCGCGTCAATCGGTCATCACCCACGCCGTCCTTGCCGGAGCCAGCGCCGCCGACATCCTCACCCGCACTGCGGCGCCCCACTGGGCCGGCGTGCGCGCCGCCTACGCCCACTACGCCGAACCGGCGCGCGCAATCCGCCGCGACGCCGCCCGCGCCCTCGACTGGGCCGCATCGACCCTCCCCGATCCAGTTCGGGATACCAGGCACAAGCAAAAGCACACAGGGGGTACCTACGATCCGGTTCTTCGCTTGTGGCTTACCCACGCGCACACCTGGGTTACCTCGGAGTTCTCTCACCGGCGTGACCGCTGGACCACTCATGCTGTTGTGCAAGCCCTTGCATGGGCTGCAGCAGTGTCGGGTCAGATCATCGAAGGCGTACCGACAGTCGGAGTAGGGGGACGATCATTGTCGATCGCTGCAGGGATGCTTCCCGAATCGACGGTGTGGTCGGTGCTGGAGCGACTGCGGGATATGGAGGGGGCGCCGGTGCTGCTGATCGAGCGCGGTGTCGGGCAGAACCCCGATCGGTACGCCCTTGTCCTCACCTTGGCGGGACGAGCGGCCGCCGCTCCTGAGGCCGCTGCGGGCGCGGCTGAGGTCGAGTCGGTACACCCGGCGTGGAGCGTCATCGGATGGCGCCACCGCATCCTCTACGACGCCGTGAGCGCGGCATCGCAACCGATGACCCCGGAAACCCTGTTCACCGCGGTCGGAATCGGACGCACCAGCGGCTACGAAGCGCTGATGGATCTACGGATCGCCGGCCTGCTCACGGTCGAGAACACCCAGGTGAGCATCGGGCCGGTCGACCTCGACGATATCGGCCACCGACACGGCCTCACCACCGCGGTCCGCGCCCGGATCGTGCGCCACCGCGCCGAACGGATCGTGTGGCGGGAATGGCTCGCCGCCCGCGAGGAGGCCCGAACACCCCCGGAACCGGACCTGGCACTGTTCACCGTCCCCGACGAGACCCCATCCGACGTGCTCGAGCCGGAGTACATCGCCGCGGTGATGAACACCGGGCCACCCGATCCGTTCTAGCGCAAGTCGCTGGGGAGCGGCCGCACAACCGGTACCGGGTGCATCGCTCGCTGCACGCCATCCGACCTGTGGCGGTGCCGGGGTCAGCGGCTCAGGAGCCCGTAGGTGTGGATCAGCGCGACCAGCGCGGCGTCTTCGGCAGCGGTGAACGTCGACAGGGCTTGGGTGTGCGCCCAGGTGAGCTTGCCGTGGGCGGCAGCGCGGATGTCGTCGGGGCCGGCGGCGGGGGAGAGGCCGAGCTTGGTGGCCGGGGTCGGGTGTTCGACCAGACGCCGCAGTTCTGCGGTGACCGGTGAGGCCGGGTCGGCGCCCAGCATCGCTTCGAGGTGCCCGAACAGCACCACGGTGTGCAGGGCCGGATCCGAGCGCAGCCGATCGACGATGTCGCGGATCTGCTCGCGTTCGGGACGGGTGTAGGCGAGGCGGTCGAGTTCACCGAGAATCCGGTGCGCGCGTTTGACGGCCGCGAACACACCCAGATACGCCGAGAGGATGCGGTGCAGCCCTGGAACACCGGAACACGCGACGAGCCACTCGTTGAGCGCCGCCGCACCCGCCGCCGCGATGTCCCGGCCGTGCAGAACCCCGTACTCACCGAGCAGATCCACCAACCGTCCGCGCACCTGCGGCGCCACGAGCGCCTCGTCGTCGGAGTCGAGCAGGTCGATCAGATCGAACGGCGCGATCCCGGCCAGGGCGTGCAGGGCGCGG
>JAHFVC010000474.1 GCA_023264765.1 Mycobacterium sp.
CGGCGGGCGGCACATCTAGATGGCACCCTCTCCGAACGGCACCGTGGTCATCTGTGAACCGGTCCGCACTCCGATCGGCCGCTACGGCGGCATGTTTGCCTCACTCACGGCCGTAGACCTGGGTGTCGCCGCGTTGCGCGGCCTGCTGGACCGCACCGGCGTGCCCGCCGATGCGGTACAGGATGTCATTCTCGGACACTGTTATCCGTCGTCGGAAGCCCCGGCGATCGGCCGGGTGGTCGCGCTGGACGCGGGACTGCCGATCACGGTGCCCGGGATGCAGCTCGACCGCCGCTGCGGTTCGGGCCTGCAGTCCGTCATCCAGGCCTGCCTCCAGGTCGGAAGTGGCGCAAACGATCTCGTCGTCGCGGGTGGTGCCGAGTCGATGAGCAACGTGGCCTTCCATTCCACCGATATGCGATGGGGTGGTTCGCGGGGCGGCATCACCGTGCACGACGGACTCGCGCGCGGCCGGACCACCGCCGGCGGCAAGAACTACCCGGTGCCGGGCGGCATGTTGGAGACCGCCGAGAACCTGCGCCGCGAATACGGCATCTCACGTCTGGAACAGGACGAGCTGGCGGTGCGCTCGCATCAGAAGGCCGTCGCAGCCCAGGCCAGCGGGGTGCTGGCCGAGGAAATCATCCCGGTCAGGGTGTCGTCGCGCTCCGGCGAGACCATCATCGACACCGATGAGCACCCCCGTGCCGACACCTCGGTGGAGGCGCTGAGCAAGCTGCGGCCCGTCCTCGGCAAGTCCGATCCGGAGGCCACCGTCACCGCGGGCAACTCCAGTGGCCAGAACGACGCAGCGTCGATGTGCATCGTCACGACCGCCGAGCGCGCCGCCGAGCTCGGCCTCAAACCCCTTGTCCGGCTGGTGTCCTGGGGTCTGGCCGGAGTGGCACCCAAGGTGATGGGTATCGGCCCGGTGCCGGCTACCGAGGTGGCTCTGCGCAACGCCGGGCTGTCGTTGGCCGATATCGACCTCATCGAGCTCAACGAGGCGTTCGCCGCGCAGGCACTGGCCGTGCTCAAGGAGTGGAAGTTCACCGACGCGGACCTGGACCGCACCAATGTCCGCGGTTCCGGGATCTCGCTCGGGCACCCGGTCAGCGCCACCGGCGGGCGGATGCTCGCCACCCTGGCCCGCGAGTTGGACGCCCGTGGCGCCCGCTACGGACTGGAAACCATGTGCATCGGAGGTGGCCAGGGACTGGCCGCCGTATTCGAACGGATCGCGCCATGACACGTCTCGCTCAAACCCTCGGCCTGACCGAGGTCCAGGCCGAAATCGTCTCTACGGTGCGGCAGTTCGTGGACAAAGAGGTCATTCCGCATGCGCAGGAGTTGGAGCATTCGGACACCTATCCGCAGGACATCGTCGACGGTATGCGCGAGATGGGTCTGTTCGGGCTGATGATCCCCGAGGAGTACGGCGGGCTGGGGGAGTCGCTGCTGACCTACGCGCTGTGCGTGGAGGAACTGGCCCGCGGCTGGATGAGCGTCTCGGGTGTCATCAACACCCATTTCATCGTCGCCTACATGCTGCGTCAGCACGGTACCGACGAGCAGAAGCAGCGCTATCTGCCGAGGATGGCCACCGGTGAGGTGCGGGGCGCGTTCTCGATGTCCGAACCCGAACTGGGCTCCGACGTCGCCGCGATCCGTACCAAGGGGGTGCGAAACGCCGACGGTGGATACACGATCACGGGTGCGAAGATGTGGCTGACCAATGGCGGCAGTTCGACGCTGGTGGCCGCGTTGGTGAAAACCGATGAGGGAGCGGCCAAACCGCACCGCAACCTGACCGCGTTCCTGATCGAGAAGCCCGCCGGTTTCGGTGAGGTGAAGCCGGGCCTGACCATCCCGGGCAAGATCGACAAGATGGGCTACAAGGGGATCGACACCACCGAGCTCATCTTCGACGGGTACGTCGCCTCCGACGATGACGTGCTGGGGGCCGCGCCCGGTCAGGGTTTCTTCCAGATGATGGACGGTATCGAGGTGGGCCGGGTCAACGTCTCGGCGCGAGCCTGCGGGGTCGGCCTCCGGGCGTTCGAGCTGGCGGCGCGATACGCCCAGCAGCGGGCCACCTTCGGCAAGCCCATCGCCGAGCATCAGGCGATCGCGTTCCAGTTGGCCGAGATGGCCACCAAGGTGGAGGCGGCGCATCTGATGATGGTCAATGCGGCGCGACTCAAGGATTCCGGCGAGCGCAACGACGTGGCCGCCGGTATGGCGAAATACCTTGCCAGCGAGTTCTGTTCGGAAGTCACCCAACAGAGTTTCCGGATCCACGGTGGCTACGGTTACTCGAAGGAGTACGAGATCGAACGGCTCATGCGGGATTCGCCGTTCCTGTTGATCGGTGAGGGCACCAGCGAAATCCAAAAGACCATCATCAGCAAGAATCTGCTCGATGAGTACCGCATCTGAGTCGTTCGCGGTCCGGCCGCAGCTCTCCGACGACGTTGCCCGGGTGGTGCGGCGCCGGATCTTCCACGGCACTTATCCGGCAGGGATCTACCTGCGGTTGGACCAGTTGGCCGCCGATTTGGGGATCAGCGTCACGCCGGTGCGCGAGGCCCTGCTGAACCTGCGCGCCGAAGGACTGCTGGTGCAGCACCCGCGGCGGGGATTCATGGTGCTGGCGGTCACCGCCCGCGATATCGCCGACGTGGCCGATGTGCAGGCCTACGTGGGTGGGGAGCTGGGGGCGCGGGCGGCGGCCAACATCACCGACGATCAGTTGGCCGAGCTCGTGGCGATCCAGGACGAGCTGGAAAAAGCCTACGAGCACGACGATCTGGATCGCACGGTGCGGCTCAACCATGAGTTCCACCGGTTGATCAACGTGATCGCCGATTCGCCGAAGCTCACCCAGGTGATGTCCGGTGTCACCCGCTACGCACCGGAGTCGGTGTTCCCGACGCTGGAGGGGTGGCCGGCCCAATCCATCAAGGATCACCGCAAGGTGATAGCCGCCCTCAAGCGCCGCGACGGAGAGAAGGTTCGGGCGGCCATGGCGGAGCATTTCACCATCGGGGTGCGGCCGCTGACCGAGCACCTGACGGAGCAGGGCGTGATCACCGGCTGAAACGGCGCAGACCCGCTCGCCCGCTGACGTGTGTCAGAAATCGTTGACGTGTGTCAGTTGCCTGGTAGGGTGGCCTGCCATGCAGCGAGCGCAGCCACGCACCGCGGTGATCGGTGCCGGCATCAGCGGCCTGACGGCCGGCAAGATGCTCAAGGACTACGGCGTGCCGTACACCACGTTCGAGATCTCTGACCGCATCGGCGGCAACTGGGCATTCGGAAACCCGAACGGGCTGTCCAGCGCCTACCGCTCCCTGCACATCGACACCTCCAAACATCGACTGTCCTTCAAGGACTTTCCGATACCCGAGGACTATCCGGCCTTCCCGCACCACTCGCAGATCAAGGCGTACCTGGATTCCTACGCCGCGGCATTCGGACTTCTTGAACACATCGAGTTCAACAACGCGGTGTCCTCGGCCACCCGGCGCCCGGGTGGGGGCTGGCTGATCGAAGACCAAGCCGGAGCGACCCGGGAATTCGACCTGTTGGTGGTGGGCAACGGCCACCACTGGGACGCCCGGTCGGCGGAATTCCCCGGGACGTTCGACGGCGAGACGATCCATTCGCACCACTACATCGACCCGCAGACGCCACTGGCGCTGACCGGCAAGCGGATCCTGGTTGTCGGCCTCGGCAACAGCGCCGCCGACATCACCGTGGAACTGTCCTCCAAGACGCTGCAGAACAAGGTGACCCTGTCCACCCGCTCCAGCGCCTGGATCGTGCCCAAATTCCTGGGTGGTGTGCCGGGGGACAAGATCTTCAAGACCTCGCCGCACCTGCCGCTGTCCTGGCAACGCAAGGTCGCGCAGGTGCTGGCTCCGGTGCTGGGAGCCGACCCCACGAAATACGGTCTGCCCGCGCCCAATCACAAGCTCTTCGAAGCCCATCCCACCCAGTCGGTGGAGTTGCCCCTGCGGTTGGGGTCCGGTGATGTCATCCCCAAACCCAACATCGCGCGGCTGGACGGCCACACGGTGCATTTCGAGGACGGCACCAGCGATGACTTCGACGTCATCGTCTACGCGACCGGCTACAACATCACCTTCCCGTTCTTCGATCCGGATCTGATCAGCGCGCCCGGCAATCACATTCGCCTCTACAAACGAATGTTCAAGCCCGGCTTCGACGATGTGGTCTTCATGGGTTTCGCCCAGGCCATCCCCACGCTGTTCCCGTT
>JAHFVC010000015.1:0-2467 GCA_023264765.1 Mycobacterium sp.
CGATCTCGCGCTGCTGTCGCTGACCAACCCCGACACGGTGCGCCGCCTGCTCGAGGTCTGCTACCAGCAGATCGCCAACGGCGTGCTGCCGCTTCCGGAGACCACGCACTACCCGCTGGCCGACGCCGCCACCGCCATCCGCGTGATGGGTGCGGCCGAGCACACCGGCAAGCTCGTGCTCGACATCCCGCACGGCGGCCAGATCACCGCGGTGGTGCCCGCCCAGGAAGGACGCGTGGGCCGGCCCGACTCGGCATACATCGTGACCGGCGGTCTGGGTGGGCTGGGCCTGTTCCTGGCCGAGAAGCTGGGTGCCGCGGGCTGCGGCCGAATCGTGCTCAACGGCCGGTCGGCCCCGTCGCAGTACGCCCAGGAGGTCATCGAGCGGATCCGCCGCGGCGGTACCGAGGTGGAGGTGTCACTCGGTGACATCGCCGAACAGGAGACCGCCGAGCGTCTGGTGGTGGCGGCCTGCGCCACCGGCCTGTCGCTGCGGGGCGTCCTGCACGGCGCAGCGGTCGTCGAGGACGCTGCGCTGCTGAACATCTCCGACGAACTGGTCGAGCGCG
Source organism: Mycobacterium sp. (assembly GCA_023264765.1). Classification (GTDB taxonomy): domain Bacteria; phylum Actinomycetota; class Actinomycetes; order Mycobacteriales; family Mycobacteriaceae; genus Mycobacterium. The sequence continues at coordinate 570 of JAHFVC010000015.1, forward strand.
ACTGGGCTCCGAAGGTGTACGGCGCGTGGAACCTGCACACCGCGACCGCCAAGCAGACGCTGGACTGGTTCTGCGTGTTCTCCTCGGCGGCCGCGCTGGTCGGGTCGCCCGGCCAGGGCGCTTATGCGGCGGCCAACAGCTGGCTGGATGCCTTCACGCACTGGCGGCGCAGCAAGGGTCTGCCCGCCACGGCCATCGCGTGGGGCCCCTGGGCGGAGATCGGTGCGGGCACCGGACTGGCGACCGAGAGCGGCGATGCCGCGATCGATCCGGACGAAGGTGCTTACGCGTTCGACATGCTGCTCCGGCACGATCGGGCCTACACCGGTTACGCTTCGTTGACGGGGACGTCATGGATCGCCGCGTTCGCACAGAACACGCGATTCGCCGAGGCGTTCCGATCCACTGGTCCGCGGAGCGGCGGTGCCAGTAGCGCGTTCCTCGCGGAGTTGCACGACCTGCCGCTCGACGAGTGGCCGGCCAGGATGCGCAAGATGGTCGTCGAGCAGGTCAGCTTGATCCTGCGACGTGCGGTGGACGCTGACCGACCGTTGGCCGAATATGGTCTCGATTCCCTGGGGACTCTTGAGGTACGTACCCGCATCGAGGCGGAAACAGGTATTCGTATTGGATCAGCAGACATCAGCACCGTCCGGGCGCTGACGGAGCGTCTTGTCGACGCTCTGGCGCCCGATTCGCCAGTATCGGTCCCGTCGTGAAGGCGGTGAGCGCATCGATGCGCACCCCGTCCGTCGACGTCGTCCAGGTAGGAGACCAATAAGTGGTTGCGATGAAGCCGATTCAAGAGTGGATCGGTGAACCAGGTGTGGTGATCTCGTGGCATCCGTCGCGGGCGTCGCTCGCGAAGGTGCGCGAGGCTCCGGTCAGTGATGTGCCGACGAGCTATCAGCAGGAGCAGCATCTGCTTGCCTACCGCAAGCACATCGCCGAGGGCACCGACATGGCCCGTCTCATCATCCCGGGTTGGGATGTCCCCGGTCAGTGCGACGTGCGCGCCATGACGCACGTCATCAACGCCTATCTGCGCAGGCATGACACATTCCACAGCTGGTTCGAGTTCTCTGATGCCGGCGAGATCATCCGGCACACCGTCACCAATCCACGCGACATCAAGTTCGTCGCGACCGAGCACGGCGAGATGGCCGCCGCCGAATGGCGCGACCACGTGATGTCCACCCCGGACCCGTGGCAGTGGGACTGCTTCCACTTCGGTGTCATCCAACGGGCCGACCACTTCACCATCTACATCAGCGTCGACCATGTGCACACCGACGCGATGTTCATCGGGCTCGCCTTCGTCGAGATCCACATGATGTACGACGCGCTGGTGCGCGGCGAGGCGCCGCTGCAGCTGCCCGAGGCGGGCAGCTACGCCGAGTACTGCATCTCGCAGCGCCAGTACACCGCCAAGCTGACCACCGAGTCCGACGAGGTGCGCGGCTGGATCGACTTCCTCGAGCTCAACGGCGGCACCCTGCCCGGCTTCTCGCTGCCGCTCGGTGACGCCTCGGTGCCGCACTCCGGTGACGTCATCACCCTGCAGTTGCTCGATCTGGAGCAGACCGACAAGTTCGAGGCGGCCTGCACGTCGGCCGGTGCGCGGTTCAGCGGCGGCGTGTTCGCCTGCGGTGCGCTGGCGCACGCGGCGCTGACCGGCGAGGACACCTATTCGGTGATCACGCCGACCACCACGCGGCGCACCCAGGTCGACTTCATGACCACGGGCTGGTTCACCGGCCTGGTGCCGATCGCAGTGCCCGTGGACGTGACGTCGTTCGGCGACACCGCGCTGGCAGCGCAGGCGTCCTTCGACGGCGCTATGGACCTGGCCCACGTCCCGTTCGAGCGGGTGCTGGAGCTGGCCTTGGACGAGGGAG
>JAHFVC010000015.1:2477-39011 GCA_023264765.1 Mycobacterium sp.
GGGGTGCGTGCACCCGATCCCGGGGTGCCGATGCTGTCGTTCATCGACGTCGGCATGCTGCTCCCGGGCGTCATCGAGCACTTCCAGAGCCTCGGCGGCCGGATCTACAGCGATCCGCGGTCTGCCTACCAGGTCGGCATGTGGGTGAACCGGGGGGAGAAGGAGACGACGGTGACCGTCGCTTTCCCGAACAACTCCATCGCTCGCGAATCGGTCCTGCGGTACGTCGAGTCGATGCGTGAGGTCTATCTGCGGGTGATCGACGGACTGGTTCCGGTGGAGGCGTTCACCGCTGCGGAGGCAGCCGATCTCGACCTCAAGACCGCCTGATCAGATTCGCATGGGAGGTGACGGTGCGATGACGCGTGCCACCACGAAGTCCGACACCACGAAATCAGAGCCCACCCGGCTCGACGGTGCTCGATCAGACAACGTGCTCACGTTCACCGATCAGGTGATGTACCTGGCCCTGCGCGCCACCGGCGCCGAGGCGGTGGCCCAGGCCAACTGGATCTACGAGCATCCCATCGACTACGACGGCCTGCGGACGTTCTTCGAGAACGTCGGCTACGGGCTGATGGCACGCCGTATCGAGCCATCGCCGCTGCCGTTCGGGCGGCACCGCTGGGTGACAGTGCACGGTCCGCAGCAGGAACTGGATATCGCCGAGCCACGGCCCCGTTCTGAACTCGCGGATTGGGTCGATGAACGGACGGCGATGCCACTCGATCCCGAACACGGTCCGAGCTGGCACATGGGTGTGCTGCCGATGACCGACGGGTCGACCGCGGTATCGCTGACCGCGTCGCACTGCACCGGGGATGGCAGCGCCGGTGTCCTCGCCTTGTTGGAAGGCGCGCACCAGGCAAAGCTTCACCACGGCTGGGCCGGACCCAAGGCCCGCACGCGGCGGCAGGCCATCGTCGAGGATCTGCGCGTCACCATGCGTGGACTGCCCGAGCTCGGCCGCACCCTGGTCGCCACCGCCAAACTCGCTTGGGCCCAGCGACACGAGATCTCCCGGTCCAGCGCGGTGCGCGTCGCCAAGCCGACGGGCCCCGATCACCCGGTGCACGTCCCCACCCTGACGGTGTTCGTTCCCACGCAGGAATGGGACGCTCGCGCGCAGGCCCTCGGCGGAAACAGCTATTCGTTGGTGGCGGGTTTGGCTGCCAAGCTGTCCGAGCGGCTCGGACGTCATCGCGCCGAGGACGGTCTGGTGACGCTCAACGTGCCCCAGGCCGACCGGGATTTCGGTGACACCCGGGCCAATGCGGTGATTCTGGCCGACATCGTCGTCGACCCCACCGTGGTCACCAGCGACCTCTCGCACGCTCGAGCCGCGCTGAAGGAAGGCATCACCGCGGCTCGCGAAATGCCCGACGACATGCTGCAACTGCTGCCGCTGGTGCCGTGGGTGCCCAAACGTTTGGTGCACGCTGTCGCCGACGTGCTGTTCGGGTTTTCCGCAGACATGCCTGTCTCCTGTTCGAACATGGGGGACCTACCGCCCGACGTCGCCCTGGCCGACGGCACGCCGGCCGAATACATGTTCTTCCGCGGCGTGGACCGGACCATCACGCGGCACTCGCTGGAAAAGCGCGGTGGCCTGCTCACCGTCGTGGCCTTGCGGGTCAACGGGAAAATTGCGATCAGTGTTGTGGCCTACGCGCCCGGCGCGCAGAACTCCAAGCCGTGGCTGCGTGACCTGGTGACCAGTACGCTCGCGGAATTCGAGCTGTCCGGCCACATCGAGTAGCGGCATAGACCGAGAATTTGGAGGCGCAGAGATGACGGCCGAGTCCGGTGCGCAGATGGACAATCGTCTCGACCTCTTCGACGAGGGCATGGTCCGGTCGCTCAACGCCACCGGCAGGATGCAGGCGATCCAGTGCGTCTGGGTCTACGAACGCCCGATCGACATGGAGGGCGTGCGACGATTCCACCGCAATTTCGGCTACGGCATGGCCGGGCGGCGAATCGAACGTTCGCCGCTGCCGTTCGCCCGGTACCGGTGGGTGTCCACCCCGGGTCCGGCGTCCCCGCTCGAGGTCTCGGAAACCCCGATCCCGCGCGAGGACCTCAACGATTGGATCGACTTCCGTTCGCAGATCCACTGCGACGCCGAGGACGGTCCCGGCTGGCACATCGCGGTCCAGCCGCTGTCCGACGGTGCGACGGCGGTCTGCGTGGTGGGCACGCACTGCCTCGGTGACGGCGTGGGTGCCGCACTCGCGGTGTGGGCGGCCGTCATCGGGACCAAGATCGACATCGGCTACCCGATGCCGTTCTCCCGCCGCCCCAGCAGGGCCATCGCCGCGGATCTGCGCGACACCGTGCGCGCGCTGCCCGAAGCGGGTCGGGCGGCGGCCAAACTCGTCAAGCTGATGCGGGCGGGCGCCAAGGAGGCGGGGGCGCAACAACCGAAGGCGAGCCCCAAGCCGAAGTTCACCGGTCCGGACGCGCCCGTGGTCGTGCCCTGGACGTCGGTATGGATCGAACCCACGCTGTGGGACGAGCGGGCGCGCGCGCTCGGCGGCAACACCTACGCCCTGCTGGCCGGGATCGCGGCGCGGCTGGGGGAGCGGATGGACCGCAAAGGGGCCGACGGTGACGTGTCCCTCCTGATCGCCCTGGCCGACCGCGGCGACAAGGACTACCGCGCCAACGCGATGTCACTGACCAGCGTGAAGATTGATCCCACACCGGTGGCCAAGGACCTGACCGACGCCCGGGCCGCGGTGCGGGAGGCGATCAAGTCGGGCAAGGACACGCCGAACCCGCTGCTGGATGTGTTGCCGCTGGTTCCCCTGTTGCCCCGCAGGGCGGTCCGCCTGCTCGCCGACAGCATCGTCGGCGCCAACGATCTTCCCGTGACCTGTTCGAATGTCGGAGTCATGCCCGAGGAGCTGATCTCCCTGGACGGGACGCCGGCCGATTGGTCGGTGTTCCGGGGCGTGGATCAAGGGCTGACCCGGCGCTTCCTGGAACTCAGCGGCGGCCAGTTGGTTGTGGTCTCGGTCTTGGTTGGTGGCAAGATCAACATCGGCGTCGAGGCCTATCAACCCGGTGCCGAGAACTCCAAGGCGCGGTTGCGCGAGCTGGTCGCCGACACCCTGGCCGAATTCGAACTCAGCGGCGAGATTCGATAGCACACCGGCAGTGCTGACTGATCGAGCGTGATGACTGATAGAGGTTTATGCCCATGACACAGAGTTCCCTCGTCGGCGTGCTGCGTGAGCGCGCGAGCCTGCAGCCCGACGATCTGGCGTACACCTATCTGAACTACGAGCTCGACGCCGAGGGCGTCGCCATCAGTCTCACCTGGGCGCAGCTCTACCGTCGCGTGCACAGCCTGGCCTGGGAACTGCGCCAGATCGCCGATATCGGCGAACGTGCGGTCATCGTGGCGCCCCAGGGCCTCGAATACGTCATCGCCTTCCTGTCCACCTTGCAGGCCGGCCTGATCGGCGTTCCGCTGTCGGTGCCCCAGGCGGGTAAGGGCGGCCGTCATGATGAGCGCATCGCCGCCGTCATCGAGGATTCCGCCCCGGCCATCCTGCTCACCACGTCGGCGGTCACCGAGTCGCTGGCCGGCTACGCCGTCGCCGGTGACGACCGGCCCGCCCCGGTGATCGTCGAGATCGACAAGCTGGACCTCGACGAACGCCGCAAGAACCTCAAGTCGCGCGAGGAGTTTCCGGAGACGGCGTATCTGCAGTACACCTCCGGATCCACTCGCGTCCCCGCCGGTGTGATGGTCACCAACGCCAACGTGTCCGCGAACTTCGAGCAGTTCGTGCACGATCAGTTCGGGGCGTTCGGGCATATCGCGCCCGCGGGTACCACGGTGGCGATCTGGCTGCCCTTCTACCACGACATGGGCCTGCTCTTCGGGATCGGCTATCCCATCCTGGGCGGCTGGCACACCGTGTTCACCACCCCGATGGCGTTCACGGCCAAGCCCGCCCGCTGGGTGCAGATGATGGCCAGCTACCCCAACGTGCTGACCGCCGGCCCCAACTTCGCCTTCGAGCTGGCGGCGGGCCGCACGACCGACGAGGACATGGCCGGCCTGGACCTCGGTGGGGTGGCTGCCCTGGTCAGTGGCGCCGAGCGGGTGCACGAGGCCACGTTGCGCCGCTTCGCGAAGCGGTTCGCCAAGTTCAACTTCCGGCCCGAGGTGCTCAAGCCGTCCTACGGCCTCGCCGAGGCCACCCTCTACGTCGCCACCCGGGAGGCCGGCAGCGCGCCGAGTGTCGCCGCGTTCGACGCGGACAAGCTCGCCGCCGGGCACGCCGAGCGCTGTGCGCTGGAGGACGGCACCGCGCTGGTCAGCTACGGCGTCGAGACCTCACCGCTGGTGCGCATCGTCGACCCCGACACCGGAGTGGAATGCCCGGCCGGGATCATCGGCGAGATCTGGACCTACGGGGATAACAACTGCCTGGGGTACTGGCGCAGGCCCGAGCAGACCGAGCGGGTCTTCAAGGCCGAGCTGGTCGGCGCCACGGGCGACACCCCGTCGGGCCCGTGGCTGCGCACCGGTGACCTCGGCGTCATCTCCGAGGGCGACCTGTTCATCGTCGGCCGGATCAAGGATCTGCTGATCGTGCGCGGCCGCAACCACTACCCCGACGACATCGAGTCGACCATCACCGAGATCACCGGCGGCCGGGTCGCGGCCTTCTCGGTCGACGAGGACAACACCGAACAGTTGGTGGCGATCATCGAGATCAAAAAGCGCGACCAGATCGCCGAGGACGAGCTCGCGGCGATGAAACGTGATGTGGCGACGGCGGTTTCGGAGACCCATGGGATCAGTGCGGCCGACCTGGTCTTCGTTCCGGGTGGCTCCATCCCGCTGACCACCAGCGGCAAGGTCCGCCGGTCCTCATCTGCCGAGCTGTACCGCAAACGTGAGTTCGACCGGCTCGACGACAAAGTGCAGTCCGCCTAGATCAGTGTGATGGCCGACAACACCCTCGCCTACATCGACCAGACCTCTTTCCACGGACTGCGCGCACTCGGCCGCGGGCCGGTGATGCAGTACACGTGGATCTACCGGCGGGCGATCGACATGGACGGGCTGCGCCGATTTGCGCGCAACCTGGCGGGCACCCTGATGGGCCGGCGGATCGAATGCTCGCCCGTGCCGGGCGGCAGGCATCGCTGGGTGGCCACCCCGGAGGTGACCTGGCTCGACATGGCCCCGGACATCCGGACACCGGAGCAGGCGTGGGAGTTCGCCGACGAACATCTGACCCTGCCCATCGACCCGGAGTACGGGCCGGGCTGGCGTCTGGGCGTCCAGCAACTGACCGACGGCGGTGCCGTGGTGAGCCTCACGGTGTCGCATTCCGTGGTCGACGGCCAGGGTTTCTCGATGGCGATCGCCGATGCGGTGAACGGTGTCGATCTGCATCTCGGGTATCCGCAGCCGGGTTCGCGCCCCCGGGGCACGGCACTGCGGGAGGACGGCGTGGCGGTGCTGCGCGAGGTGCCCTCGATGGGCCGGGCGATCGCGGCCACCGTCGCGGTCGCGCGCAGTGAGCGCGCGGACCTGGCGACGTCGTTCCAGACGGCGGCACAAACCCCGGGCACCGGGGACGACCGGCCCGTCGTGGCGCCGAACGTCTCGGCCTTCATCGATATCGCCGAATGGGACCGCGTCGCGAATGCCCTTGGCGGAACGAGCAATTCGCTGTTCGCCGGGCTCGCCGCCAGGATGGGTGCCCGGCTGGGCAGGGTGGGTCCGGACGGGCTGGTCAAACTGTCGTGGCCGGTCAGTGAACGCACACCAGGGGATACCCGCGCGAACGCGCTGATCGCCACCAACATGACAGCCGATCCGGACGTCGTCACCGGCGACCTCGCGGGCGTCCGGGCGGCGATGAAACAGGCGCTGTCGGAATCCGCCGAGATGTCGGCCAAGCTGATGGGGCCGCTGCCGCTGGCGCCGCTCACCCCGAAGGCGCTGGTGCGTCGCCTCGAGGCCATGGTGGTGTCGGTGAACAGCCCGATCGGCTGCTCCAACATGGGGGACCTGGACCCCGCGGTGAACCGTCCGGACGGAACCGACGCCGATTACGTCTCGCTTCGCCTGCTGGAACCGCGGATCACGACCCGCGAGCTCGACCGGATGAACGGCTACCTGGGCCTGGTGTCGGGCCGCCTGCACGGTCGGGTCTTCGTCGCGGCGGGGGCGTGGACCGCGGGCGGCGAGAACACGCACGCAGCCCTCCGGGCCGTGCTCGCCGGCGCGCTCGACGATTTCGGGCTTTCGGCAACCTTCTAGCGCGCTAGTGCATGCCGGTGCGCACCGGCCGGGCGGCGTGCTCGATGAGGTCGGCGGCCGAGGCGACGCTGCTCGAGGGCGTCACGAGTCCGGCTCCGAAATCGCGGGCCCGTGCGGCGACGGCCGGGTCCAGCACGGTACGCAGCGCGGCGGTCAGCGACTTCTTGTTCATCGACGTGAACCGTTGCGAGGTACCGATTTTCAGCCTGCGGACTGCCCTGGCCCACACCGGTTGATCCGCCGAGACCCACAACACCAGGGTGGGTACGCCCGCCCGGGCGCCCGCTGCTGTGGTACCGGCGCCGCCATGGTGCACGACGGCCCGGCAGGCCGGGAACACCGCGGAGTGGTTCACCGCGCCGACCAGTTTGACGTGCTCGGCCGCCGGGATGTCGTCGAGCTCCCACACCCCGGCACTGATCAGTGCGCGTTCCCCCAACTCGGCGCATACCGCGGTGATCATCGAGACCGCGTCGGCCGGCGACTCCACGGGCATGCTGCCGAAGCCGAAGTAGATCGGTGGCGTGCCGGCGCCGATCCAGGAGGTCACTTCCTCGTCGATGGTCGTTTCGAGGGCCAGCGTGATCCCGCCGACCAGGGGACGACTGCCACCCCACTCCTCGGCGAGCCCGGGGAAGAACGTCGGGTCGTAGGCCTGGATCTCCAACGCCCCGGCCTCGACGATGCGCCTGGCCGACCGGACGTTCGTGGCAGGCAGGCCCAGGGTGCGGCGCTGGGCGTCCTCGGCGGACTTGCCGATGCGCCACAGGGCCCATTCACCGACTGCGAAGCCTGGCTTGATCGCCCACTTGGGCAGCGGTACCGGGAGGAGGTGGCTGTTGGGGCGGGCCGGGAAGTAGTGCAGAGCCGCCATCGGGATGTCGTAGCGCTCGGCGACGTTGGCCGCCACCTCCTGATAGGTGGTGCCGGTCAGGATGATGTCGGCGTCGGCGGCCAGCTCGGTCAGCGTCGCGTTCATGTCCGCCCAGCCGTCGGTGTAGTACGCGATGCCCTCTTTGATCGCCGCGACCGGGTTCTTGATGTTCCAGTAGTTCTGGAAAGCGTCGCTCTCGACCTGCTTCTGCGAATCGACGCCGTAGGCGTGGGCGGGGCCTAGGCCGACCGACTCGACGAAGCCGATCAGGTTGGGCGGGACCGCCATCGTGACGTCGTGACCACGGGTGCGAAGCTCGCGGGCAACGGCGGCGCAGGGTTCGACATCACCGCGCGTGCCATGGACGGCCACAACGATTCTCATGGGCTGGAAGTCTATTCGGTACCGGGGCGGGCTCGGACGGCCGATCGTCAGTGACTGGCTTTACTGAACCATTTCGTCTTGATCCGCCAGGAGTGCGCCGAGGCCAGGGCGAACCCGGCGGCGCAGGCGCAGGCGAAGATCCACACCAGGGTGCCGCCGTCCCAGATCTGCAGTGGCGTCACGTACGCCGACAGGATGCGGATGGCGCACGCCAGGATGCCGCTGCCGGACGCCACCAGGTAGACGTTGGCGATACGCCGCGACTTGGGGTCCTTGCGCAACACCAGCAGCGCCCGGACGCCGTACCCCAGCAGGTAGATGAGCATGCCGCACAGGGTCAGCCAGTAGAAGCTGAGCCAGAAGTCCGTCGGGACCTCGAAGAAGTCGGCCCGGTAGACGGTGGCACCGTTGCCGAGGGAGAAGGCGGCGAGCAGGAGCGGGATGCACAGTGTGGCAGGTCGTTCGATGTACTGCTTGAAGGTCCGCTGCATGGCGTGGTCGTCCTGCAACCGGCCGAGGGCGTTGTAGACGATCGCGGATGCGGCGACGATGTAGGCGTCGTGGCCGATGTAGTCCTCGAGGTTCCACATCCCGGTGACGGCATGCAGGGCTTTGCCCAGGGTTTCCGACGCCAGCGGGGACATCAGCAGAACCGCCAGGCCCTGCAGGGCGATGTTCAGGGTCGCGGCAACTTCCCAGCGGCACGACCAGGTGACGCGACGAATCCACAAGCTCCACGCGATACACGCCAAGGTGATCGCGATGAGGATCGTAAGTTGCATCTGTCGTCGCCTTCGAGCTGAATTCTTGTCAGCAAATACTACTGCTTACAGCGGTGGGGCGTCACTACGCGGCGTGAGTTCGGAGAGTCGCGGCGCGCGCGTGCGCTGGCGGGTGGCTGTCTCTTCGCGTACCGCCTCTTTCACCGCGGTCACGGTGAACGGTGTGGACTCGATGTAGTTCCACACCTCTTGGCGGCTCATGAGCCCGAACCGGATCTGCAGGTCGGGATAACTCAAGGTGAAGCGGTCGGCCACGCGGCGCAGTTCCTCGGCGTCCGGATAACTGGTCTCTTTGATCCGCCGGTAATACGTGCTGCTGGAGATGCCGAGCGCGTCGTAGATGTCCTTGGCTTCGACGTCACCGTCGAGCAGGTAATCAAGCAGCGCTTTGAGCTGGCGACCGTTCTCATCGGTACGTGGCACCCACACACAATAGCGGCATCCCGGCATTGGGCGCCAGCAACCATCCGACGGACATTTATTGCTTAATTGACACTGCCGTCACAGTTTCGGGAGTCGTGTCCCATTTTTGGGACACAGCCCGTACTGTGGTGTCCATGGTTGCTCCGCTTTTCAGGGACCGGGTCGAGACCGGCGAACTTTCACCCTCCACGGTCGGGCATGCGCTCGACGACGTTGCCGCCACTGTGGGCGCGACGCTCACGATCACCGACTACGACGTCGATGACGCCCCCAGGCCTGACGATCTGCAGCGGGTACAGGTGCCGCTGACGGAGATGCTCAGCGAAGAACTCCAGGGCGCGGTCCGTCATCTCGGCGTGCCGGCCGAGGAGATCCTGCTGGCCGCACTGGCTCGCACCGTGCAGCGCGTGATCGGCCGCGGCGTGGTTGCCGTCGACCTCGTCCGCCAGTCGACGGTCGACACCACGGTGCACGCCGTCGGGCTGAGCTGCGCGGCGCCGTCGGACATCGACGCGACCGGGATGCTCACCGAGGTGCGCACCGCGATCGAAGGCGCGACCGCCCGCCGCGGCGCACACCCGGAGGCCGAGGCGGCGTTCAGCTACGCCGACGCGGTGCCGAGCCTGATGGCGTGCGAAGTCATCCCCGGTCTGGGCCATGCGCTCAAGCTGCGCTCTTACCGCACCGGAGATGTGCTCAACCTGGACTGGTGGTACGACACCCGCCGGTTCGAGGAGTACACCGTCACCGAACTCACCGAGCAGTTCCCACTGGCGCTGGTCGAGATCACCTCCGAGGCCGTGCCCACGGCCGCCGACGCCGCCTGACGTAAACTCTCCTCGGCGCCGATCCGGCCATCACCGGGGAGCCTTCGGAAGAACGGCAGACGGGATCTGATCCCGGCTGCTCAGTAGAACCGAACGGGTGGGCCCGTCATCGCCCGCAGTTGAGCGGCACACCCATTGCGGTGTGCAAGCGGGGTGGTACCGCGGAAGCTCGCGCACCGGCGCGAACATTCGTCCCCGTGCCTGAACTTGGCACACCAGGAGACGACACCGCATGCCTGTCTACCCGAAGCTCGCGGGCGGATCGCCGAACTTCCCGGCGCTGGAGACCGACGTCCTTGCCTACTGGGACGCGGACGACACCTTCCGCGCCAGTATCGCCCGGCGTGACGATGCGCCCGAATATGTCTTCTACGACGGCCCGCCGTTCGCCAACGGCCTGCCGCATTACGGCCACCTGCTGACGGGTTACGTCAAGGACATCGTGCCGCGGTACCGCACCATGCGCGGGTTCAAAGTGGACCGGCGGTTCGGCTGGGACACCCACGGCCTACCCGCGGAGCTCGAGGTGCAGCGTCAGCTCGGGATCGCCGACAAAGCTCAGATCGAGGAGATGGGGATCGGCGCGTTCAACGACGCCTGCCGGGCCTCGGTGCTCAAGTACAGCGACGAGTGGCGCTCCTATGTCACGCGCCAGGCTCGCTGGGTCGACTTCGACAACGACTACAAGACGCTCGACCTGGGCTTCATGGAGTCGGTCATCTGGGCGTTCAAGCAGTTGTGGGACAAGGGCCTGGCCTATGAGGGCAACAGGGTGCTGCCGTACTGCTGGAACGACGAGACACCGCTGTCCAACCATGAGCTGCGGATGGACGACGACGTCTACCAGAGCCGGCAGGACCCGGCGCTGACGGTCGGCTTCAAGGCGACCGACGGGCCGGCCGCAGGCACCTACCTGCTGATCTGGACCACGACGCCGTGGACGCTGCCGTCCAACCAGGCCGTCGCGGTCCACCCGGAGGTCACCTACGTGGTGGTCGAAGGACCGGACGGGCACCGCTATCTACTCGCCGAGGCGCGGTTGGGCGCCTATGCCCGTGAACTCGGCGAAGAGCCGGTGGTCGTGGACACCTATACCGGTGAGCAGTTGCTGGGCACCCATTACCTGCCGCCGTTCCCGTACTTCCCGGATGCGGTCAACTCGTTCCAGGTGCTCGGGGCCGATTTCGTCAGCACCGAGGACGGCACCGGGCTGGTGCACATGGCGCCTGCGTACGGCGAGGACGACAAGGCCACCGCCGATTCCGCCGACATCGTGGCCGTCACGCCGGTCGATTCGAAGGGCCGATTCGACGCCACCGTGCCCGACTACGCCGGCCGGCACGTGTTCGAGGCCAACGCGCAGATCATCCGGGACCTCAAGAACGGCACCGGAGCCGCGGCCGCCAATGGCGCGGTGCTGCTGCGGCAGGAAACCTACGACCACTCCTATCCGCACTGCTGGCGCTGCCGCAACCCGCTGATCTACCGGGCGGTGTCGTCCTGGTTCATCAGGGTCACCGAGTTCCGGGACCGGATGGTCGAGCTGAACCAGCAGATCACCTGGTATCCCGAGCACGTCAAGGACGGCCAGTTCGGCAAGTGGCTGTCCAATGCGCGGGACTGGTCGGTATCGCGAAACCGGTACTGGGGCAGCCCGATCCCGGTGTGGAAGTCCGACGATCCGGCATACCCGCGCATCGATGTGTACGGCAGCCTCGATGAACTGGAACGTGATTTCGGGGTGCGGCCGGACAATCTGCACCGGCCCTTCATCGACGAACTGACCCGGCCCAATCCCGATGACCCGAGCGGCAATTCGACGATGCGCCGGATCGAGGACGTCTTCGACGTCTGGTTCGACTCGGGCTCGATGCCGTACGCCCAGGTGCACTACCCGTTCGAGAACAAGGACTGGTTCGAAGGGGGGTCGTCGGAGTCCCCGGAAGCGCACTTCCCCGGCGATTTCATCGTCGAGTACATCGGTCAGACCCGCGGCTGGTTCTACACCATGCACGTGCTGGCCACCGCGCTGTTCGACAAGCCGGCCTTCAAATCCTGTGTGGCGCATGGCATCGTGCTGGGCAACGACGGGCAGAAGATGAGCAAGTCGCTGCGCAACTACCCGGATGTGTCGGAGGTGTTCGACCGCGACGGGTCCGATGCGATGCGCTGGTTCCTGATGGCCTCGCCGATCCTGCGGGGCGGCAACCTCATCGTCACCGAACAGGGCATCCGCGAGGGCGTGCGACAGGTGCAGCTGCCGTTCTGGAACGCCTACTCCTTCCTCACGCTGTACGCCCCGCAGCGCGGCACCTGGCGCACCGACTCGACCCATGTGCTGGACCGCTACATCCTGGCCAAGCTGGCCGTGCTCCGCGATGACATCACCGCGTCCCTGGACACTTGTGACATCTCGGGCGCCTGCGAACAACTGCGGCAGTTCACCGAGGCTCTGACGAACTGGTACGTGCGGCGGTCGCGCCAGCGGTTCTGGGCCGAGGATGCTGCCGCCATCGACACCCTGCACACCGTGCTGGAGGTGACCGGACGGTTGGCGGCGCCGCTGCTACCACTGGTGTCCGAGGTCATCTGGCGTGGGGTGACGGGGGAGCGGTCGGTACACCTGACCGACTGGCCCGCAGATGGCCTGCTGCCCGCCGACCCGGAGTTGGTGGCCGCGATGGACCAGGTCCGTGAGGTGTGCTCGACCGGGTCGTCGTTACGCAAGGCCAAGAAGCTGCGGGTGCGGCTGCCGTTGCCGAAACTGACAGTGGCGGTGGAGAATCCGTCGGCATTGACGCCGTTCACCGACCTGATCGCCGAGGAGCTGAACGTGAAGGCGGTCGAGCTGACCGACGACATCGACGCCTACGGCCGGTTCGAGCTCGCCGTCAACGCACGGGTGGCGGGCCCGCGGATCGGCAAGGACGTGCAGGCCGCCATCAAGGCCGTCAAGGCTGGGGAGGGCGTGGTGAACGCCGACGGCACGCTCAGTGCCGGGCCGACCACGCTGCTGGCGACCGAATACACCGCCAAACTGGTTGCCGCCGAACCGGAATGGACCGCAGCGCTGCCCGACGGCGCCGGCCTGGTGGTGCTGGACGGCACCGTAACCCCGGAACTGGAGGCAGAAGGCTGGGCGAAGGACCGCATCCGGGAACTGCAGGAGCTGCGCAAGACCAGCGGCCTCGACGTCTCCGACCGCATCGTCGTGGTGATGGCGGTGCCGGAGCAATTCGCCGGGTGGGCCGAAACGCACCGTGACCTGATCGCCGGCGAGATCCTGGCCACCGGCTTCGAATTCGGTGAGCCGCAGGACGGCACCGACATCGGGGACGGGGTGCGGGTGGCGATCGCGAAGGCCTGAGTACGCCTAGGTCTTGGCCAGTACGAACGCCTGGGGTAGCACGGGGTACCTCTTGCCTTCGATGTAGCGGTTGCGCTCGGCGAGGATGCGCTGGGCGCTGAACTCCGGGAACCCGTACAGCTCCGACCGATCTCCTTCGATCAGGTCCAGCGGCGACGACGCGACCAGCTCGGCGATATCGGCGTTCGTACCGTATTCGTTGGTGGTGGCCGGCTCGAACGGCTGGACGTTGAGGAACAGGTCGACGGTGAAAACGGCTCTGCCGCCGGGTGTCAGCACGTCATGGATCGACTGCATCAGGTCGCGACGAACATCGGGATCGAGGTGCTCGATCACGCTGATGCAGAGCACCGTGTCGACACTGTCGGCGGGGAGCCCGGCATTGTCGAGTGTCGCGGGAATGACGTGGACGTCGGTGTCGAAGGCGCGATTCATCGCGTCGATCACCTCTGTCGGTTGGTGTCCATGGTCCTTATTGGTCGGCCCGTAGTCCACGAAGGGGTCGATGATGGTGGCGTCTGCCCCTTCACTCGACAATGCGAACGGCAACCCCGAGAAGCGTCCGCCGATGTCGATGATCCGAGCACCCTTTAAGGGCGCACACTGCGCGAAAGCCCACGGGTATTCGAACCGGCGAGTGGTGCTGGTCGGCTGAAACGCGAACGGTCCGGCCAGCCGTGGAAGCCACCGGCGCAGTCCTCGGAACCCGGTGTGGCCTTTGGGCGCACCCCATCTGCGATTCCACTCTTTCTGCTCGGCGGTCAGGGGCTCTCGTCCGATCAAGGCGGGTCACGTCCTTCCACAAGATTGCTGCCTGCCCCCGAACCTATGTCGTAGGGCGGCGCAAATCTCGAAAAAGATTGCCATTGAGCACTTTTGGGCGTCGAAGAATCGTGCGGCGGACGTCGGACTCGTCCACATGGATCATCGCTGAAAGTCCGATGGTGCGAGAGCGGACACGTCCGGTCGCGGGCAGAAGCCCACGAGGTGAAACCCCTTCGGCGACACCCGTGCGGCGGCGTTCGGGAGGTGTACGCGGAGGATCGTCGTCGCCGCCCGTTTGGGCAAAGACCTGTGCGGCGGGTACGCCGCGGTATCGCCGACGGGCCCTCAGTGGCCGACGGTCGTTGCTGAGAACGGTGTGCCGTGCAGTTCGACAGGCAAGATCAATTTGATTGGGCAACGACCCTGGCGCCGTGCCCGGCGAACGTCACCACATCACCCGGGTGCAGCTGCCTGCCGCGCCGGGTGTCCACCTCGTCGTTGACGCTGACCAATCCGTCGGCGATGACGGACTTGGCGTCGGCGCCGGTGTCGATCAGCCCGGAGAGTTTGAGGAACTGCCCGAGGCGGATCGTCTCGTCGCGGATGGGCACGTCGTTCATGGTCGTCACCCTATCGATCTAGCATCGACAACTGTGGAGCGCTGGGTCCTGCATCTCGATATGGATGCGTTCTTCGCGTCCGTCGAGCAGCTGACCCGGCCCACCCTGCGTGGGCGGCCGGTGCTGGTCGGCGGGCTCGGCGGGCGTGGTGTGGTCGCCGGTGCCAGCTATGAGGCGCGGGTTTTCGGGGCGCGCTCGGCGATGCCCATGCACCAGGCGCGCCGGCTGGTCGGTTCTCCCGCGGTGGTGCTGCCGCCGCGCGGAGCCGTGTACGGAGTGGCCAGCGGGCGGGTGTTCGACACCGTGCGCTCAGTCGTGCCGGTCCTGGAGCAGTTGTCCTTCGACGAGGCGTTCGGTGAGCCCGAAGAACTCATCGGCGCGGCGGCGGCGGAAGTGGAGCGGTTCTGTGAAGCGTTGCGCGCCAAGGTGTTGGACCGCACCGGGCTGATCGCCTCGGTAGGGGCGGGGTCCGGGAAGCAGGTCGCCAAGATCGCCTCGGGGTTGGCCAAACCGGACGGCATCCAGGTGATCGATCGCAACGGCGAGCGGCTGCTGCTCGACGGGCTACCGGTGCGCCGGCTGTGGGGTATCGGCCCGGTCGCCGAGGAGCGGCTGAACCGGCTCGGCATCGACACCATCGGCGCGTTCGCCGCGCTGACCGACGGCGAGGTCGCCGACATCCTCGGTGGCACCGTCGGTCCGGCCCTGCACCGGTTGGCCCGCGGTATCGACGACCGCCCCGTCGCCGAACGCGCGGAGGCCAAACAGATCAGCGCCGAGTCCACATTCGCCGAGGACCTGCGCACCCTGGATCAACTGCGCGATGCCACCGTCCCGATCGGCGAACACGCGCACCGCCGGCTGACCAAGGACGGCAGGGGCGCGCGCACGGTCACCGTGAAGTTGAAGAAGTCGGACATGAGTACCCTCACCCGGTCGGCGACCCTGCCGTATGCCACCACCGACGCGGCCACCCTCATCTCGACGGCCCGCAGGCTGCTGCTCGATCCGGTCGAGGTCGGACCCATCCGCCTTGTCGGCGTGGGCTTTTCGGGCCTGTCCCTGGTACAGCAGGAGTCGCTGTTCCCCGACCTGGACCAGGTTGGCGACGAGGTGGCCGACCACCCCGCGACAGTCCCGGCGGCCGTTGCAGCCGCGCCGCCCGCGCCCTGGCGGATCGGCGACGATGTGTCCCACAGCCGTTATGGGCACGGCTGGGTGCAAGGTGCCGGCCACGGGGTGATGACGGTCCGCTTCGAAACGCGTGACAGCGGCCCCGGCGTGGCACGGACGTTCTCCGACACCGACGACGAGATCACCCGCGCCGACCCCATCGACAGCCTGGACTGGCAGTCCTACCTGGATGGCCTCTACCAGAACACCGAATAGGTGGCCGCCAGCGTGAAGCCGTGCCCGCCGTACGTCGTGCACGTCACGGTGCCCTGATGGCCGACGCCGCAGCGGGCTCCCCAGTTGTCCAGTCGGTGCCCCTCGGGCAGCACGTCGACATCGCGGGTGAAGGTCGCGGTGTCGGATCTGCGGTAACCGGCGGGAGCCCACGGGTCGACGACGGTCTGGTTGTAGCCGGTGACGTCATACGGCACCGCATCGCAGCCGACGGATCCGCCGTTGGGGCCGATACCGCAGGCGCGCCCGTCCGGGGTCCGGAAGAACACCCACGAATAGTCGTCCGGCGAGGTGTAATGCCCGTCGCCTTCCGGGTAGGAGTCGATGGCCTGGGCGCCGTCCGCGGGCTGCGCACCGGCAGAGCCGATCGGCAGCCACGCGCACACCGTCAACACGGTGCAGATGCGCCGAACCGGTCCCATGAACTCATGCATACCCGGCCGTTTGGGATGATGGAGGCGTGACTGACGAAAAAGCGGCCGTGCCGGTGACCCCGGAGGGCGGAGCGGGCGCTGCGGACGGTGCCGGACCGCGCTCCCGGCGGCGGATGCGGCTGCTGCTCTCGGTCGCCGGCGTGGTGCTGATCCTGGACATCGTGAGCAAGGTGCTCGCCGTACACCTGCTGACACCGGGACAGCCGGTGTCCATCATCGGGGACACCGTCACCTGGACCCTGGTGCGCAACTCCGGCGCCGCGTTCTCGATGGCGACCGGCTACACCTGGGTGCTCACGCTCGTCGCGGCCGGCGTGGTGGTCGGCATCATCTGGATGGGCCGCCGCCTCGTCTCGCCATGGTGGGCGCTGGGCCTGGGGATGATCCTCGGCGGCGCCCTGGGCAATCTGGTGGACCGCTTCTTCCGCTCGCCGGGGCCGCTGCGCGGGCATGTCGTGGACTTCCTGTCGATCGGGTGGTGGCCGGTCTTCAACGTCGCGGACCCCGCGGTGGTGGGCGGGGCGATCCTGCTCGTCGTGCTCTCGCTGTTCGGTTTCGACTTCGATACCGAAGGCCGACGCGGGCCGGAGGAACCCGCGCCGGAGAAAGAGCCGGCGTCCGCCCCTGCTGACGACGCCGAGTCGCCGGAGTGACGAGTCGCTCGATGCCGGTGCCCGAGGGCCTGGCGGGGATGCGGGTCGACGCGGGTCTGGCGCGGCTGCTCGGGCTGTCGCGCACCGTGGCGGCCTCGATCGCCGAAGAGGGCGGCGTGGAACTGGACGGGATCACCGCGGGGAAGTCGGACAAACTGGTCGCGGGTGCCTGGCTGGAAGTGCGCATCCCGGATGCACCCGCACCGATCGAGAACACGCCCGTCGACATCGAGGGCATGACCATCCTGTATTCCGACGCCGACATCGTCGCCGTCGACAAACCGGCCGGGGTGGCCGCACATGCCTCCGTCGGCTGGACCGGGCCCACGGTGCTCGGCGGGTTGGCGGCGGCGGGGTACCGGATCACCACCTCGGGCGTCCACGAGCGCCAGGGCATCGTGCACCGGTTGGACGTCGGGACGTCCGGCGTCATGGTGGTGGCCATCTCCGAGCGGGCGTACACGCTGCTCAAACGTGCCTTCAAGGAGCGCACCGTCGACAAGCGGTACCACGCGCTGGTGCAGGGCCACCCCGATCCGTCCAGCGGCACCATCGACGCGCCCATCGGGCGGCACCGCAGCAACGACTGGAAGTTCGCGGTCACCGAGCAGGGCCGGCACAGCATCACCCACTACGACACCGCCGAGGCCTTCCAAGCGGCCAGCCTGCTCGACGTGCACCTGGAAACCGGTCGCACGCACCAGATCCGCGTGCACTTCTCGGCACTGCACCATCCCTGCTGTGGCGACCTGACCTACGGGGCCGACCCGACCCTGGCCAAGAAACTGGGCCTGGAGCGCCAGTGGCTGCATGCCCGGACCCTCGCGTTCGCACATCCCGCGGACGGCAGGTGGATCGAGATCACCAGCCCGTACCCGGCCGATCTGCAGCACGCGCTCGATGTCCTGCGCCACGAGCACTGAGGTGAGTCCTCGACCTTCCACAGGGTTGTTGTTCGGTGCCGGGGCATACGGCATGTGGGGGTTGTTTCCCGCGTTCTTCCCCCTGCTCAAGCCGGCGGGCGCGGCCGAGATCCTGGCGCACCGCATCGTGTGGAGCCTGGTGCTGATGGTCGGCGTGGTCGTCCTGGTCGGACGGCTCGGCGACCTGCGCACGATGACGGGGCGGACCTGGTTGTTGCTGACCTGCGCCTCGGCGCTGATCGCCGCCAACTGGGCCATCTACGTCTACGCGGTCAACAACGGACACGTCGTCGACGCGGCGCTCGGGTACTTCATCAACCCGCTGGTGACGGTGGCGCTCGGGGTGCTGATCTTCCGGGAGCGCCTCAACCGCGCGCAGTTCGCGG
Source organism: Mycobacterium sp. (assembly GCA_023264765.1). GTDB lineage: Bacteria > Actinomycetota > Actinomycetes > Mycobacteriales > Mycobacteriaceae > Mycobacterium. Next base: position 20,621 of record JAHFVC010000015.1, read on the forward strand.
CGCTGGGGATCGCGGTGGTGGCAGTCGTCGTCCTGACGGTGGAGATCGGGGCGCCGCCCTACATCGGGCTGGGTCTTGCGCTGTCGTTCGCGCTCTACGGGGCGGTGAAGAAGACGGTGGACACCGACCCGCGGGTCAGCGTCGGGGTGGAGGCCGGACTGGCCGCACCGTTTGCTGTGGCATACCTCGTCGTGCTCCAGTCGTCGGGCGAGGGCACCTTCGTGGGGCACGGAACGGCGCATGTCGTGTTGATGGTGCTGTCCGGTGTGCTCACCGCAATCCCACTGTTGTTGTTCGCTGCCGCCGCCCAGCGCCTGCCGATGGTGACAATGGGGCTGCTGTTCTACCTGACGCCGATCATGCAAATGTCCTGGGGTGTGCTGGTCGGCCACGAGGCGATGCCGCCCGCACGCTGGCTCGGATTTGCGCTGATCTGGGTCGCACTGGCGGTGTTCAGCATCGATGCCGTAAACCGGGCGCGGTCAGCGCGCCGGGCGCTTTCTGAGAGCGGCAATGTATAAACAACCTGAGAAGATTGCTGAGCGGCCAGCCGATTCGTACCGGCGTGGTCACCTCAGCTGCGGAAACCTGTAGCCTGGTCCGCAATGTTCAAACGTCCCAAGGTGAGCGCGCACGCATTTTTAGCGGGCAGTGGCCGTCTCATCGTCCGCCACCCGGTGCTCATGATCGCCTCGTGGTTGGTCATTGCCGGCGCGTTATTCGCTGCGCTGCCGCCGTTGGCGTCCGTGGCGGCGCAACACCCGCCGGATTTCTGGCCCAAGGACGCGCCCGTGCTGGCGGCGGGCAAGCAGATGAAGGACGCGTTCAAGGAAGCCGGCGCGAGCAATATGGTCGCCGTCATCCTGGTGGACGAGAACGGGCTGAGCAAAGACGACGAGGCCACCTATCGGACCCTGGTCGACAAGCTGAGGGCCAACACCGACTCGGTGATCGGCACTCAGGACTTCGTGCATATACCCGAGCTGCGCCAGGCCATGACCAGCAAGGACGGCAAGGCGTGGAACCTGCCGGTCAGCCTCTACGGAACCATGGGCACCGGCCGGGGGCAGAAGGCCTACCGGGACGCCCTGAAGATCATCGACGAGGTCACGGCAAACACCACACTGAAGCCCAGTGTCGTCGGCGCCGCGGCGACCATGCAGGATGTCACCGGGATCGCGCTACGCGATCAGCACATCATCGAGATCTCCACCGTCCTCACGGTGTTGCTGATCTTGATCATCGTGTACCGCAACATCGTCGCGATGCTCATCCCGCTGCTGACCATCGGCATTTCGCTGGCCACTGCGCAGCAGGTGATCGCCGGTCTCGGTTTGCTCGGCCTGGGTCTGGGCCCGCAGACCATCATGCTCATCACCGGCATGATGATCGGTGCCGGCATCGACTACGCCGTCTTCCTGTTCAGTCGATATCAGGAGTATCTGCGCGGCGGGATGGGCTCCGATGAGGCGGTCGTCGCGGCGCTGGTGTCCATCGGTGAGGTGATCGCCGCCTCGGCGGGCACCGTGGCGATCACCTTCATGTCGCTGCAATTCACGCAGTTGGCCGTCTTCTCGACCATCGGCCCGGCACTCGCGGTGACCATTGCCGTCGGCTTCCTGTCGTCGGTGACCCTGCTGCCCGCCTTCATCGTGCTGGCCGGCCGGCGCGGCTGGGTCAACCCGCGCAAGGACATCACGGGCCGGTTCTGGCGGCTGTCCGGTGTCAACATCGTGCGGCGGCCATGGCTGAATCTGGTGTGCAGCCTGATCGTGCTGATAGGGCTGGCCAGCTGCGCCCTGTTGGTGAACTTCAACTTCGACGACCGTAAGAATCTCCCGGTCAAATCGGAGAGCAACGACTCCTACGAGACGATGAACGCGCACTTCCCGGTGAGCAACTCGATGCAGCAGTTCATCGTCATCCACTCCGACACTCAGGACCTGCGGTCGCCGCGCGCGCTCGCCGACATGGAACAGATGGCGGCGCGGGTGGCCCAGCTGCCCAACATCGCCGCCGTCCGCGGGATCACCCGGCCCAACGGCGAGATGCTGACCGAGGCCAGGGCCACCCATCAGGCCGGTGAAGTCGGCGAGAAGATGGAAGAGGCCACCAACCTCATCTCGCAGAACGACAGCAACCTCACCGCTCTGACCGACGGCTCCCGCCAGCTCGCCGAAGCGCTGAACAAGCTCCGGAATCAGGTGCTGGAGTCCGCCGGCCCGTTGACGGTGCTACTGAACGCACTGGTCGAGATCGACAAGGATTACGGCGGCACCGGGACCATCAAACGGGCCAGTGCCAGCGCCTCGCTGGTGGACGGGCTGCAGAGCCTCGGAAAGCAACTCGGGGTGGGCATCGACGGCGTGATCACCAACGTGGTGTGGCTGCAGCCGACGCTTCAGGTGCTCAACTCGATCCCGTGGTGTGCGATCGACCCGGCTTGTAAAGCGGTCAAGACCGATCTGACCAGTCTGCTCAACTCGTACGAAGACGGCACCATGGACCAACTCCGGGTCGCCGCACATGAACTGGAGACCACCGACGACAAGACCCTGCACGAAAACCTCACGGGTATCGACGAGAACTTGAACACCGCACTGACCGCCGCCGACCAGCTGCAGGCCACCGACCCCGAGGCGCTCAAGACCCAGCTGGAGACGTTGACCAAAGGCGCGAACCTGCTCGCCGACTCGAGCGACAAGCTGGCGCAGGGTGTCAAGGTGCTGGTCGACCAGACCCGGCAGATGGGCGGCGGTCTCGGCCAGGCATCGGACTTCCTGCTGGCGATGAAGCGCGACGCCGCCGACCCGTCGATGTCGGGCTTCTACATCCCGCCCCAGATCCTCACCCGGCCGGAGTTCGAGAAGGCCGCGAAACTGTTCATCTCCCCGGACGGCCACACCGCGCGCTACCTGGTGCAGACCGCGCTCGACCCGTTCGGTACCCAGGCCATGGACCAGATCGACGACATCATCTCCGCGGCCGAAAGTGCCCGGCCCAATACGACTTTGGCTGATGCCGACGTCACGATGGTCGGATTCACCCGCGGCCAGAACGACATCAGGAACTACTACAACTCCGATATCCGCTACATCGTCCTGGTGACGCTGATCGTGGTGTTCATCATCCTGATGGTTTTGTTGCGTGCCATCCTGGCGCCGCTCTACCTGGTGCTCACCGTGGTGCTGTCATACATGTCTGCCCTCGGCATCACCGTCATCGTCTTCCAGTTCATCCTCAAACAGCCGATCTTCTGGAACACCCCCGGCGTGACGTTCCTGGTGCTCGTCGCGGTGGGCGCGGACTACAACCTCCTGCTCATATCGCGGATCAAGGAGGAGGCGCATCGAGGTATGCGGGCGGCCGTGATCCGCACCGTCGGTGCCACCGGTGGCGTCATCACCTCCGCAGGCCTGATCTTCGCAGCCTCCATGCTGGCGCTGACGGTCAGCAGCATCGCGGCGATCGTGCAGACCGGATTCATCATCGGTATCGGCCTGTTGTTGGACACCTTCCTCGTCCGCACCATCACGGTGCCCGCCATCGCGGTGCTGCTGGGGGACAAGAACTGGTGGCCGTCGGCCCCGCCGGCGAAAAAGGCTCTGATGAAGCGCAGGACCGCCGTGCCGGCGGCCGCCGGTGTGGCTGCGGGTGCCACCGCGTCCAGCGCGCGTGACGGTGACTGGCTCGACGACTTCGACGGCGACGACGCCGATACCGACTTCGGTCAAGCCACCGCCAACGCCTCGATGGTGACGCGGGCCTGGCGGATCTAGCTCGCGTTGACCGCAGTCTGAAAATTGCGTGTGGCGAGATCGATCACCATGGGCAGCCGCTCTCTGATCCTGGCGGCGTAGCTGTCCCGGTTGTCGACGACCGCCGCCGTGGCGCCCACCAGCGCGCTCAGTTCGCCGGTGGGTTCGACACAGCACTCCGGCATGTCGAACATCTCCACCAGACCCTCGACTTTGCCCTGGGTGGACACGATCACGGCCGGGGTGCCCATGCGGAGCGCCATCACGCCCAGGTGCATCCGCCCGGTGACGACCGCGGTTGCGCGACTGCACAATCCGCGGATGACGTCCGGCAGCTGGATCGAGCGCACGCGCGGCACCGGTGTGCCGATTGCCCCGGCGAGCAGATCGAGCGCGTGCTGGTCATCCGCGCCGCCCCGCGACACGTGCGGCAGCAGGACCGGGATGATCCCCCTGGCGGCAAGCCCCCGCACGACCTCCACGTACGCATCGGTCTGCGCGGAGGTGCTGCCGACCAATCCGCTCGCGTTGATCAGCACATAGTCGTCGCGATCCGACACGCCCAACTCGGCGAGAAGCCGTCGTGCCGTCGGCATGTCGGAGCTACCGACGGTGAACACCACGTCGGCGGCTGCATGCGGCTTCAGGCCGATGTCATGCAGCCTGCGCAGGGTCGCGGGGTCCCGCCCGTAGAGTACGACTCCCGATCGGCTGGCCTTCGCGATGGCCCGCATCGCGCGCCGCTTGGGTTGCGTGCTCCAACTGAAGCCGAGAACGGCGGCCGGAACGCCGAGGTCGGCGGCCAGCGTGGCAGTGCGGGAACGCGCGATCGAAGCACGCAGGCAGTAGCGTCCGTCCATGATGTCGGCGCCGACGACCAGCACCGACGAGGAGTCCGGGATGAGCGTCTTGAGCTGCCGCACGTCGCGGCGGTGCGCCGGGCCCCTTCCGTAGAGCAGGTCGGGCAGCACGAATTCGGTGATGACCCGATCTGCGCCCGGCACATGGTCGAGCAACACGTCACCGCTGCGGCGGACGACGAGGTGTACGTCGCCGGGGATGTTGTGCAACACGCTCTCGACGAGCGCCTGATCACCGATGTTGCCTGCCGCGGGCGGTGAGATGACCAGTGTCGGCGGGCGGCGGCTCCGGTCAGGGCTGACCGGCCGCCGGTTGCTCATCTCGGCGGCGGGCGGGACCCCACGAACACCGCCGCGAGCCCGATCGCGGCGTCGCTCCACGTGCCCTGGCCGGCAGTCCAAGCCCGCACCGCTTCGCGGTCGGCCCCGGGTGCCTTCTCCCGCGCCTCGACCAGCGCGGCAGCCAGACCGTCCAGTCCGGGGCCGGCCGGATAGAGTCGCTCGTCCCCGGCCAGATCAGCGAGGTGATAGATCGCCGGGCCGACCAGCGGGCAACCCATACTCAGCGCCATCAGTGCGCTCCCCGAGGTGAAGAAGGCGTGATGGGCCACCACGGCGGCGTCGGCGGCGGCGAAGTAAGTGGGTACCTCGTCATCGGGAATCCGTCTGGCGTGCAGAATGATTCGGGGATCGCGCGCGGCGATCTCGAGCTCGGCGGAGACGTCGCCTTCCGGGCTTCCGGCCAGTAGCAGGCGATCCTCCTCGCGGGCTACCTGCTGAAACGCCTTGATGATGTCAGCGGTTCCCTTGTAGGGGCGAATCTTGCCGAACGACAGCGCGACGAACCCGTCGGGTGACAAACCGAGCGCGGCCCGCGCTTCGGCCCGCGGTGGGGGCGTGGGGTGCGTGTGGATGTAATGCGGGTGGTGGACCACCGAGCAGTCGCCCCGGTAGCCGAACTCTTCGGCAAGTGTCGCCTGTGCTCCCGGGAAATGGATGAACACGTGGTCGGCGTGGTCCAGCAGCTCCTGGCGGAAGCGTCGGCCGAGGTCAGGGTATGGATCGTCGTGGGGAACCAGATTGTGAGCCGTCCAGGCGATACGGACGCCGCGCTTCTTGAGCAGGCGAAGTCGGCGGCGGAACGACGCGCCGCGCAGCCTGTAGAGCCAGCGCCAATGGTGGATGTGGGCCTCTGTCGACCAGTGCACATGCAGCCAGTCGCCGGCCCGCAGTCGCGACGAGCCGACAGACAGCGAATAGGGCGTCAATACCTCGAGCCCCTCGGCGCGCAGCCCGTCGACCACTCTTGGCAAGTAATTGGTAGATAGCCACCTCGGCCACTCCAGGACACGTACCGGTGCGGTGACGCGTGGGTGAGGTCTCGTCGTCGAGCCCGGGCGAACGGGGCCGGCACCGGTCGTCGCCGGGGCGGGGTTCTTCGCGCGGGTGAGCGAGCGAGACATGTTGGGACCATACAGCGGCGCCGTAGCCGGGGCACATCAACTTCACATCTTCTGCCGTTCCGACCGCCTGTCACACACATCGTCAAAGTAGCCGGGGCGCTGGGGATTCAGTCATGGTGAGGGTGACGCCGCGCGCTCACTCGGCATCGGTCAGCAAACCACCGTTCGCGTATCGCACCGTTCCCTCCCCGCTGTGGTCGATGGATCGGATCGACTGCCCGCTGCGGTCTGGGAACCAGGCCAATGTTGAAATAGGCTGTCGGCGAATGTTTTTGAGAAGAAACGACGCCGAAATGGGTGTCGTCGGCTTTGTGGTGGGCTTTGTTGCGGTGCGGCACTTTTGGCGTAGACGGCCGCGGCCCGGCCATATTTGCGCCCATTCGGATGGACCGGCTGGCAACGGGCCCGAACGTCCGTGGTCCGGCCGTCGCCGCGGTCGGCCCCGCCTGGGTCCATGGCTCGGGCGGGCTCTCCATGCTTTGCTGAGGTCGATGTGGAGAATCGCCCAGCTGTTTGCGCAGTCAAGCTCATCCGGCTACCTCGGTGCGGCCTCCACACAGGCCCGCCTGAGTCGGCTGCGGCAGCTGTGACTAGCCGTAACCTCGGCGACCTGGTGTGGTGTACTTGCCTACGACGGCTCAGCGTGCCCAGCGACCTCGCCAACGGCGGCGCGGACGCCACCGCGCAGCAGACACCTCAAGGAGAGATTCTTGGCCGAGTGCCTGGTAAAACTTCGTCCGAAGACCACCGCGTGGTCACCACACACCGCGAGCGCCTGGAGTTCGAACAGATGAAGATGAGCGTGATTGGAACGGGCTACCTGGGCGCCGTTCACGCCGCCTGCATGGCGCAGATCGGGCACGAGGTCGTCGCCTACGACACGGATGCGTCGAAGATCGCCCAGCTGTCGACGGGGACGTCACCGTTCTACGAGCCGGGATTCGACGAACTCCTCGCCGAGGTGCTCCAGACCGGGCGGCTGCGGTTCACCCAATCTGTGCAGGAAGCCGTGTCGGGTGCGTCGGTGCACTTCGTCTGCGTGGGCACTCCGCAACTGGCGGGGTCGGATGCGGCCAACATCGAGTACGTCGACAGCGCTTTCCGTTCGGTCGCTGCCAACGCCGATTGCGACGGCTTGATCATCGGCAAGTCGACCGTCCCGGTGGGCACGGCTGCGCGCCTGGCCGCGGAGGTGGCCAAGACCGAGTCGGCGCACCGGCTCGAAGTCGCGTGGAACCCGGAATTCCTGCGGGAGGGTAAGGCGATCGAGGACACCTTGGCGCCCGACCGTCTGGTCTTCGGGGTGACCTCCGAATACGCGGAGAAGAGCCTGCTGCAGGTATACGGGACCATGATCGATACCGGGACGCCGTATCTGACCGCGGACCTGCCGACCTCGGAATTGGTCAAAGTGGCGGCCAATGCCTTTCTGGCAACCAAGATTTCGTTCATCAATGCGATGGCCGAGGTGTGTGAGATCGTCGACGCCGACGTGGTCACGCTCAGTCGCGCGCTGGGCTACGACGACCGGATCGGTAAGCGATTCCTCAACGCGGGCTTGGGTTTCGGCGGCGGCTGCCTGCCCAAGGACATCCGCGCGTTCAGTGCGCGGGCCGGTGAACTCGGCGCGTCCGACGCGCTGCGGTTCCTGCACGAGGTCGACAAGATCAACCTGCGCCGGCGCGAGAAAGCGGTGGCGGTGGCCCGGGCCCTCGTCGGCGGCGAATTCCTGGGTAAGAGCATCGCCGTGCTGGGCGCCGCCTTCAAGCCCAACAGCGACGATGTCCGTGATTCACCTGCGTTGAACGTGGCCGCGGCAATGCACCTCAAGGGCGCCGACGTGCGGGTGCACGACCCGAAGGCCATCTCGAACGCCAAGGCGCGGTTCCCGACACTCGGTTATTTCGACAGTGCCGAGGACGCCTGCCGCAACGCAGATCTGATCGTGCTGGCCACCGAATGGGACGAGTACTGCAGCATCGACCCGGTCTCCTTCCGATCGGTTGTGAAGGTGCCGCGCCTCCTCGACACCCGCAACGCGATCGATCGTGAGTACTGGACCGGCGCCGGATGGCAGGTGTACGCCCTGGGGCGGAGCGGACTGAACGGCTGATCCATGCCCACGCAGACCATCGAGGTGATCATCCCGGTCCGGGACATGGCCGATCACCTGCCGAAGTTGCTTCAACCGCTGATGGACCAGCTCGCCGATGGTGACCGGGTCACCATCGTCGACGACGCGTCCACCGACGGTACCGACGAGGTGGCGCGTTCGCTCGGCGCCAACGTCGTCACGGTGACGAACAGCCGCGGCCCGTACTACGCCCGCCAGCTTGCCGCCAGCAAGTCCACCGCCGACATCCTGCTCTTCGTCGACGGCCGGTGCCGCCCGCTGCCGGGTCTGTTGGAAGCGCACCGGGAACTTCAGGGAAAGCCCGGGGTCGCCCTGTCCTGCACCAACGTTCGCACCGTCTCCGGGCCGACGCTGGCCGCTCGGCTGGCTGCCAAGACGCAACCGTTCATGTTGCCTCGTGGTGGCGGGGCGATGAAGGCGACCATCGGTATGGTGCCGCCGCGGCCCGATTACTATCCGACCGCCAATCTCGGGATCAACAGGGCGGCCTTCGTCGCGGTGGGCGGTTTCCGGTCGATGCGCGGCGGTGGCGACCTCGACATCTGCTGGCGCATCCAGGAGCAGTCGCTGGGGACCATCGCGACCGACACCCGGGTGCTGATGGAATGGGAGCCGCGCGCGTCGCTGCGCGACCTGGCCAGCCAGTGGAAACGGTACGGCCACAGCAACGCCTACATCCGCTGGGCAAATCGCGACGTCGGCATCGGGGCGAATGTCGGGGACGATGCGCCACGGCACTCGCCGGCGGATGCATGGGCCACGGTGCGCTCCGAATTGCGTAAGCCGCCGTCCGAACTCGCGGCGCACGCCGTGGTCGGGATGGCGTTTCAGTACGGCTTCATCACCGGGATGCTGAAGAAGTCGGAGTTCGAGATGCCCGCCACCTTCGAGGTGGGTCCGGGACTCTAGCCGTCCGAAGGCCCGCTCTCGACCGCAGTCCGGTACCCCCGCACCGCCACGGGCACGAAGATCGCGCCGATCACCGCGGCCCAGAGCAACGTCAGCAGCAGCGGCTGCCAGAGATCGCCGCCCGAGGACAGTGCCCGCATGGCCGCGGCCGGGGGCGCGATCGGTTGATACTCGGCCAGCGGACGCAGCAGCGCTGGCACCCGGTTCAGCGGGATGAGGGTGGCGAATGCCAGCCCCATGCATGCCGTCTGGGTCCAGGTCAGGATGATCCGCCCCTGGGGCCGCAGCGCGAGGGTGATCACGACCGTCGCGAAGAACATGACGACGACGACGGGCATCAACAGGTAGAGCAGCAACCCCAGCGCGCTGCCACCGAAGCGAAAACCCATCACCCAGCCGGTCGCCACGACGAACGCCGATGCCACGAAGGTTCGCGCGGCCTCTGCCAGCAGCGCGCCGGACAGGGGAGACGTCCTGTGCACCGGCATGATCCACAGCCTGCTGAGCAGCCCGCTGTTGCGGTCATACGGCACGGCGAGCCCCGCACCGACCGCACCGGACATGGCCCCGGCCAGGGTGCATACCGGGATCAGCAGGTCCAGGCCGCTGTTGCCGGTGATCCGCACCATCGACCGGCCCACCAGAGCGCCGTAGATGATGAGAAGCAAGGTGGGAAAGATCAGCGCCTGCATGGGAACCATGGGGTAGCGGCGCCATTGGACGAAAAGCCGGCCGGCGAAGATCCAGCTCTCGGTGAGCAGTGAATTCTGATGCGGTGAACCCGAAGTCACGATGTACGCCCCTGAATCCGGATGGCGAGCGGTCCGAAGACGATCAGCAGCCCCAGACACCATGCCACGCTGATGGCGAGATTGCCCGGCGCCACATGCCCGGTCGTGAAACCGCGCATCGTCTCGGTGATCTGCGAGACCGGCTGGTACTGCACGAAGGTGTGCAGCCACGTCGGGAACGCGTCGACCGGGGCCAGCCCGGTGGAGAGCAACACGAGGAGCAGCTGCGGGATCAACAACAACTGGCTGGCCACCTCGGTTCGCTTGGCCTTGTTACCGGTGGCGTCCGCACCCAGCGACACGGCGAGGGTGAGCGTCAGCGCCATCAGGACAAAGGCTGCGGCATAACCGAATCCGCCGGTCATCCGGAGCCCGAAGAAGTACGCGGCCACAAACGCCGCCGTCAGCGCCAGCACGCCGCGGATCTGGCAGTAGGCCATCCGGGCCACCAGCGGTGCGTAGGGCGAGATGGGCAGCGTGCGCATCCGGGCACTGAGTCCGCTGGCCTTCTCCCACGCCGCCCGATCGGTGGTCGTGAGCGCACCACCCAGCATGGCCTGGACGGCGATCGCGGGCAGGATGTACTGGGCGTAGCTCATCCCGCCGGGGATGACGATGACGTCGCGCAGCAGCAATGTCAGCCCGATCAGGCCAGACATCGGCACGATGCCGGAGAACGCGAGATCCATCCGGCCCTTCCGCACGACGCGGCCGGTCAGGAGGGCGACTGCGCTCACTTCGAGGCGACCGGGGTGGTGGTGAGGTGCAGGAACACCTCGTCCAGCGACGGCCGGCGCAGCGAGATGTCCAGAAGTTCGACACCGAGACCGTCCATCCGCCGGAACACCTCCGACAGCGTCGCGACACCCTGCGGGGCCGGGATCGAGACCGAGCTCGTGTCGGCGTCGATCTCGACCTCGGCGAAATCGGCCAGGGCGTCCGCGATGCGGGACAGGTCGTCGGCATGCAGCGCCGTCATCTCGCAGTAGCTGGTGCCGGTCTGGCGCTTGAGCTCGTCGGCGGTGCCGCTGGCGACGATCTGCCCGGCGTTGAGGATGACGACGGAATCGCTGAGGAGGTCGGCCTCTTCGAGGTACTGGGTGGTCAGCAGAACGGTGATGTCCTGTGCCTTCATCGAGCTGACCAGATTCCAGACGTCGCGCCGGCTGCGCGGGTCCAGACCGGTGGTCGGTTCGTCCAGAAAGAGCACCTTCGGGGGAACCACCAGGGACACCGCGATGTCGATGCGCCGCCGCATACCGCCCGAGTAGCCGCTGACCTGACGGTCGGCAGCGTGCCCCATGTCGAACTGGGTGATGAGCTCCTCGGCCCGGGCGCGCGCCTCGGCGCGGCGCAGGCCGCGCAGCCGGCCGAACAGGACGATGTTCTCCCGGCCCGTCAGCCGGGGATCCAGGGCGGCGTCCTGGCCGGTGACACCGATGCTCTGCCGTACCTTGGCCGGTTCCTTGGCCACGTCGTAACCCGCGACGATGGCCTGGCCAGAAGTCGGCTTGAGCAACGTCGAGAGGATTTTGACCGTCGTCGTCTTCCCGGCACCGTTGTGCCCCAGCAACGCGAGAACGGATCCGGTGGGCACCGAAAAGCTCACGTCGCGCAGGGCGGGAACACTACCGCCGAAAGTCTTGGCGACATTGATGAGCTCGATCACGGAGTCATACGATACAGCCGAGGCGCGGTGTGCGAGTTCCGCCGCCGGTAGGGCTTCGCCACACTTCGACGCCACACTTCGCGGATACGGTCGGCAGACACGTGAGGCGACACGCCGAGAAGTGTCGGTGGGCACCAATACACTGGCGTCCCTATGAGCTCCGATTCCTTCGTGCACCTGCACAACCACACCGAATACTCGATGCTCGACGGTGCGGCGAAGGTCAAGCCGATGATCGCCGAGGCGCAGCGCCTGGAGATGCCCGCGATCGGGATGACCGACCACGGAAACATGTTCGGCGCCAGCGAGTTCTACAACATCGCCACCGCCGCCGGCATCAAGCCGATCATCGGCATCGAGGCGTACATCGCCCCGGCGTCGCGCTTCAACACCAAGCGTGTCACGTGGGGCGATCCCAGCCAGAAGGGTGACGACGTCTCGGGTAGCGGTTCCTACACCCACATGACGATGGTTGCCGAGAACGCCACGGGGTTGCGCAACCTCTTCAAGCTGTCCTCGCTCGCCTCGTTCGAGGGGCAGCTGGGCAAGTGGGCGCGGATGGACGCCGAACTCATCGCCGAGAATGCCGAGGGCATCATCGCGACCACCGGCTGCCCGTCCGGCGAGGTGCAGACCCGGTTGCGGCTGGGCCACGAGAAGGAGGCGCTGGAGGCCGCAGGCAAGTGGCAGGAGATCTTCGGTAAGGACAACTTCTTCCTCGAGCTGATGGACCACGGCATCGAGATCGAGCGCCGGGTCCGCGAGGGTCTGCTCGACGTGGGGCGCAAGCTCGGTATCCGGCCGCTGGCCACCAACGACTGCCACTACGTGACACGTGAGGCCTCGCACAACCACGAGGCCCTGCTCTGCATCCAGACGGGTAAGACGCTCTCGGATCCGGCCAGGTTCAAGTTCGACGGGGACGGCTACTACCTGAAATCTGCCGCCGACATGCGCGCGCTGTGGGATCCGCAGGTGCCCGGGGCCTGTGATTCCACCTTGCTCATCGCCGAGCGGGTGCAGTCCTACGCCGACGTGTGGACCCCCCGCGACCGGATGCCGATCTTCCCGGTGCCCGACGGCCACGATCAGGCGAGCTGGCTGCACCACGAGGTCAGGGCCGGCCTGGCGCGCCGGTTCCCCGACGGCGTGCCGCAGGAGTACATCGACCGCGCCGACTACGAGATCAAGGTCATCTGCGACAAGGGATTCCCGTCGTACTTCCTGATCGTGGCCGACCTCATCAGCTACGCGCAGTCGGTCAACATCCGCGTCGGACCCGGCCGTGGTTCGGCGGCCGGATCGCTGGTCGCGTACGCCATGGGCATCACCAACATCGACCCGATCCCGCACGGACTGCTGTTCGAACGGTTCCTGAACCCCGAACGCCCGTCGGCCCCCGATATCGACATCGACTTCGACGACCGCCGCCGCGGTGAGATGGTGCGCTACGCCTCGGAGCGGTGGGGTAGTGACAGGGTGGCCCAGGTCATCACCTTCGGTACCATCAAAACGAAAGCGGCCCTGAAGGATTCGGCCCGGGTGCACTATGGTCAGCCGGGCTTCGCCATCGCCGACCGGATCACCAAGGCGCTGCCACCGCCGATCATGGCCAAGGACATCTCGGTGGCGGGTATCACCGACCCGACCCATGAGCGGTACAAGGAGGCCGCCGAGGTACGCGGCCTGATCGACACCGACCCCGATGTGCGCACCATCTACGAGACGGCGCGTGGGCTGGAAGGGCTGGTCCGCAACGCGGGTGTGCACGCCTGCGCGGTGGTCATGAGCTCCGAGCCGCTGGTCGACGCCATCCCGATGTGGCGGCGCGCGCAGGACGGCGCGATCATCACCGGCTGGGACTACCCGTCGTGTGAAGCCATCGGCCTGCTCAAGATGGACTTCCTGGGCCTGCGCAACCTCACCGTCATCGGTGACGCCCTGGAGAACATCAAGGCCAACCGGGGCATCGATCTGGACATGGACCATCTGCCGCTCGATGATCCGGCCACCTACGAATTGCTCTCCCGCGGCGACACTCTGGGTGTGTTCCAGCTCGACGGCGGGCCCATGCGAGACCTGCTGCGCAGAATGCAGCCCACCGGGTTCAACGACATCGTCGCCGTCCTCGCGCTGTACCGCCCCGGTCCGATGGGTATGAATGCGCACAACGACTACGCCGACCGCAAGAACAACCGCCAGCCGATCAAACCGATTCACCCCGAACTGGAAGAACCGCTCAAGGAGATCCTGGCCGAGACCTACGGCCTGATCGTCTACCAAGAGCAGATCATGTTCATCGCCCAGAAGGTGGCCTCCTACACCATGGGTAAGGCCGACGCGCTGCGCAAGGCCATGGGCAAGAAGAAGCTCGAGGTGCTCGAGGCCGAGTACAAGGGCTTCAAGGAGGGCATGACAGCCAACGGTTTCTCCGAGGCCGCCGTGAAGGCGTTGTGGGACACCATCCTTCCGTTCGCCGGGTACGCGTTCAACAAGTCCCATGCCGCCGGGTACGGGCTGGTGTCGTTCTGGACGGCCTACCTCAAGGCGAACTATCAGTCCGAGTACATGGCCGGCCTGCTCACCTCGGTCGGCGATGACAAGGACAAGGCCGCGGTGTACCTGTCGGATTGCCGTCGGCTCGGGATCACCGTTCTCCCACCGGATGTCAACGAATCGGTGCACAACTTCGCCTCGGTGGGCAAGGACATCCGCTACGGCCTCGGTGGCGTCCGCAACGTCGGCGCCAATGTGGTGCAGTCGATAATCAACGGGCGCAACGAGAAGGGCAAGTACACCGACTTCTCGGACTATCTGAACAAGGTCGACGTCACCGCCTGCAACAAGAAGGTGACGGAGTCCCTGGTCAAGGCGGGGGCGTTCGATTCACTCGGGCATCCACGCAAGGGCCTGTTCCTGGTGCACGCTGATGCCGTCGACTCGGTGCTCGGCACCAAGAAAGCCGAGGCCATCGGTCAGTTCGACCTCTTCGGCGGCGGTGACGCCGATTCCGGCATGGAGTCGGTCTTCACCATCCCGGTGCCCGAGGGTGAGTGGGAGGACAAGCACAAACTCGCCCTGGAACGCGAGATGCTGGGCCTGTACGTGTCCGGTCACCCGCTGGACGGCGTCGCGCACCTGTTGGCGGCCCAGGTCGACACCCAGATCCCCGCGATCCTGGAAGGCGATATCGCCAACGACACCCAGGTGCGCATCGGCGGCATCCTGGCCTCGGTGAACCGTCGCGTCAACAAGAACGGATTGCCCTGGGCCTCTGCGCAGTTGGAGGACCTCACCGGTGGTATCGAGGTGCTGTTCTTCCCGCAGACCTACTCCGCGTTCGGGGCCGACATCGCCGACGACGCCGTGGTGCTGGTCGGCGCGAAAGTGGCCATCCGCGACGACCGGCTCTCGCTGATCGCCAATGACCTTGTGGTGCCTGACTTTTCGAATGCCCAGGCCGACCGGCCGCTGGCGCTCAGCCTGCCCACCCGGCAGTGCACGCACGACAAGGTCTCGGCGCTCAAACAAGTGCTGGCACGGCATCCCGGCACGGCGCAGGTGCACCTGCGGCTGATCAGCGGGGAACGCATCACCACCCTCGAGCTCGATCAGTCCTTGCGCGTCACCCCGTCGTCTGCGCTGATGGGGGATCTCAAGGCGTTGCTCGGCCCGGGCTGCCTCGGCGGCTGAGGGTCACTTCAGCACATTCACCGCGCGCGCGATCACCAGGGCGAGTGTCGACATCGCCACCAGGGCCTGCACACTCATCAGCAGTTTCGCCCACCGGGACAGCGGCATCGTGTCGGTAGGGGAGAACGCCACCACGTTGGTGAAACTGACGTACAGATAGTCGACAAACGTCGGGTGCCAACCGGGTTTGGCTTTGTCGGGGTCCGTCATCTGCGGGAACAGGAAGTCCGGATACGGGTTGTCCCCGGTGTACCGGGCGAACGGTCCGCCGCGGTCCAGTTCCCAGTACCACAGCGCGAAGGCCAGCACATTGGTGATGTAGATGGCCCCACCGCTGCCGAGCAGTACGGCCGCATCATTGCTCACGTCCCCGGTCAGGATGCGGTAGTCGAGCACGACGGCCGATGCGGTGTTGGCGAACGTGATGGCGGCGGTCAGGGTCAGACTGCCCCAGCGTGCCAGGGTGGTGCGCTTGGACAATCGCAGCGGGTTGATGGCCACGAGTGCGACGATCAGCAGAAGCTCCATCGCCACCAGGGGCCAGCGCGGTAGCAGCGTGTAGCGCTCGGGCACCGCGCGCTGTAACACCACGGCGGCCAGGATGGCCGCGAGCACCGGCAGCCGGTTCTCCGGTTGGTCGGGACGCAGCCACGACGGCACCCGGTGCTCGGCACCGGAGGCGATGCGTTCAGCCCGCCTGACGAACGCCTCCACGGGCGTTTCGGGTGTCGGTTCCATCCGACCAGTGTGGATCCCGCGCGGAAAAAATGGCCGCGACGTGCCGGAACTAGTCTGCGAAGATGCCCAGCGCGGTCCAGAAGACCGTGGTGACAGCCGCACCGGTCAGTACCGCTGCGGACACGCTCGCGGTGATGACGCCGATGAGGACGAGGGCCAGCAGGCCCATGACCAGAGCCACCAGCTTGTACGTCGGCCAGGGCACTCCGGCGATCCGTACTTCGGCTGGCGTGGTCATCGCACAACGATAGCTCGCAAACCAGAGTTCGGGCAACCGAAACTCCGGATCGGGATCGCCGTGTCGTGGGTCGGCCTACCCTGGCGCTATGCCGCTGAACGGAGAGTACGAACCCAGCACGTCGGACTGGGCCCGCGCGAACGCCGAGGAGTACATGGCCTCCGGCGGAACCGAAGGCACCGAGATGAAGGGTCGCCCCGTGATCCTGCTGACCACGGTGGGTGCGAAGACCGGAAAGATCCGCAAGACCCCGCTCATGCGGGTCGAGCACGACGGCGAATACGCGGTGGTCGCGTCCCTGGGCGGCGCCCCGAAGAATCCGGTCTGGTACTACAACATCAAAGCCCATCCGCGGGTCGAACTGCAGGATGGCGCCGTCGCCAAGGATTACGACGCCCGCGAGGTGTCCGGGGACGAGAAGGCGCTGTGGTGGGAACGCGCGGTCGCCACCTGGCCCGACTACGCGGACTATCAGACCAAGACGGACCGCCAGATCCCGGTGTTCGTACTCACCCCCGTCGGTTGACGATTTCCGCTGCCCAAGCGTGCAGTGGCACCATGAAGCGGTGTCCGCCGAACTGAGCCAGGAATCCCGAGTGACGCCGCTGACCGCACCGGTCCGCGCCGCCGACATCGACGAGGCCGCTCAGCGAATTTCCGGCGTCGTCAGCGCCAGCCCGTTGCAGTTCAGCGAGCGGCTGTCCACCCTGACCGGCGCCCAGGTGTATCTCAAACGCGAGGACCTGCAGACGGTGCGGTCCTATAAGCTGCGCGGCGCCTACAACCTGCTCATGCAGCTCTCGCCGGACGAGCTGGCGGCCGGCGTGGTGTGCTCGTCGGCCGGTAACCACGCCCAGGGCTTCGCGTTGGCCTGCCGCTCGATGGGCGTGCACGGCCGGGTGTACGTACCCGCGAAGACGCCCAAGCAGAAGCGCGACCGGATCCGCTACCACGGCCGCGAGTTCATCGACGTCATCGTCGGCGGCAAGACCTATGACCTGGCGGCCGAGGCCGCCCTGGAAGATGTCGCCCGAACCGGTGCCACCCTGGTGCCCCCGTACGACGATCCGCGCACCATCGCCGGACAGGGCACCATCGCCGTCGAGATCCTGGACCAGCTGAACGCCGAACCCGATCTGGTGATCGTCCCGGTCGGCGGCGGCGGATGCATCTCCGGCATCACCACCTACCTGTCCGAGCGCACCGCGCGCACCGCAGTGCTGGGCGTGGAGCCCGGCGGGGCGGCGTCGATGATGGCCGCCCTGGCCGCCGGTGGTCCCGTGACCCTGGAGAACGTCGATCAGTTCGTCGACGGCGCCGCCGTCGCGCGGGCCGGGGTGCACACCTACGCGGCGCTGGCCGCCGCCGGGGACATGGTGTCCATCACCTCGGCCGACGAGGGCGCCGTGTGCACGGCCATGCTGGATCTCTACCAGAACGAGGGCATCATCGCCGAGCCCGCGGGCGCGTTGTCGGTGGCCGCCCTGCACGAGATCGACATCGAGCCCGGGTCGACCGTGGTCTGCATCATCTCCGGCGGTAACAATGACGTCTCCCGTTACGGCGAGGTGCTGGAGCGGTCCCTGGTGCATCTGGGTCTCAAGCACTACTTCCTGGTCGACTTCCCGCAGGAGCCGGGCGCGCTGCGCCGCTTCCTCGACGAGGTGCTCGGGCCCAATGACGACATCACGTTGTTCGAGTACGTCAAGCGCAACAACCGCGAGACAGGTGAGGCGCTGGTGGGGATCCAGATGGGTTCGGCGGCGGAACTCGACGATCTGATGGCGCGGATGCGCACCTCGGAATGCCACGTCGAACTGCTCCAGCCCGGCTCGCCTACGTACCGCTACCTCACCTAGACGCAGCGCAGCACGGCGAATGACTGCCCGGCCAGCCGGGTCCCAGCACCATCGGGCGTGGGGTCCGACGACGCCAGCACCGGGGCCCCCGCCACGGGAACCGTGACCGGGTCGGAGCCCAGATTGCAGCAGACCGCCATCGCGCCGCGGTACATGACGAGCCAGCGGGCGTCCTCGTCGTAGTCGACGCGCAGATCTCCCAGCCACGGGTCGGCGAAGTCGGATTCATTGCGCCGCAACGCAATCAGACCGCGGTACAGCTCCAGAAGCCGGGCGTGT